>JBGTLQ010000023.1:0-44920 GCA_041744075.1 Terrimicrobiaceae bacterium | reverse complement strand
AGCCGTGGTGACTTCCGACATGGTGAATCTCAATTCTGCTACAAGGCCGGCACTCAAGTCCCTCCTTCAAGGAACACTGATGAGGGATGCGGCTTTGCCTGGCGGGGGGGACTACCTGACCGCCGGGGAGGTCGATGCCGTTGCTGACGCGATCCTCACTTCCCGTCCCTTCGCCAACCGTGCCGACATGACCACCCGTCTTGCAAGTCAACTCGACTCAGCACTCCAAGGAAATGCCAACCGGCGAATCAAAACACGGCGTGAGGGAATCATTCGGGCGCTCTCCGAAGTCGCCGATCTGCGGACATGGAATCTGTTTTTTGATATCATCTCACAGTCCGGCAAGGTGCCACCTGGTCGGGCACTCACGGATTTTATCACGCTTGGAGAGCGTAGGTTATGGGTACACGTCGCATTGGACCGGTACACCGGCACCATTCTCGCCTTGCATACGGAGGAAGTTAATGAATAAACAGCATTTCTATCTGGGGTTCCTGGCTACCGGGTTGACAGGGCTTGCTTGCCCGAGTCTGGCCGCGCCCGGAGATCAAAAGCCCGTGCCTCCTTTCGTCATTCAGAATCGGGACAGTGCAGCTTGGGAAGTAAAAATCACTCACCCAAAAAGTAAAGCTGGAGAGGAAAACCCCGAGGCGGACTCCGACTCCAGAAACCGGCTTGCTGAGAATATCGCCGTTCAGATCCACAATGGCATGAGAAGGGATATCGTCACGTGGAGTGATGGCACAACAACGGAAATGTGGTTTTCAAAAGGTCTGGAGCTCCGGGGGGCTTCGTCGGGGCATGTGGCCGTGATTGCCACCAATGACCCTGACTCTCAATTCTTTGGAGGGTATAAAGATTTTCCTGAGCTTGCCTGGGTCGGTTTGAAACACTTCAGCGGGATCGAAGTGGTCGGAGGCAAGGCTTGTTTTGTTTACCGCTATCAGTCCGAGCCACAATCCCATGATGAGATTCCCACCGAGGTGGGGGGATTCCTCGCGGATCAGCGGACCGCATGGATTGACGCCGAGACATTACTGCCGGTCCGCCTGCTTCTTGGCAAGGTGGACCACGAGTTCAGCCATAAGGCTTCCGGCTCGCCCCTGCCACGCATGCCGGATCAATTCGGAGCTGCCGTGGATCGGATTGAAGGCCGACTGCGACGCGCAAAAATGTATGAACCCTAACTTGGGGCACCCGAGAAAACATGACACCTCAACCAAGAATTCAAATTTCGTGAATCTTATGCCATCCATCACCAGCCAACAAACGCTGTCCTCCCTGGAAGCAGAGGATTGGACTGAACACCACCTTGACTCACAACCCCGTGAGGTGCTTTTTGCACAGTTGCTTCACCCTGCAATCACTGCCCCCCGCGGCGAACCCCAGCGTCGGCGCATGGGGGAAATTGCCGAACTCCAGCCCGGCGGGCTATTTCAGGGCACCCGCCCCTGGTTGGAGTTGCGGGGTCTGTTTGAGGAAGCTGCCGAATCCTGTGCCATCCCTCCGATTGTTTCCGGGGATTACGAGTGCCGGGTGGCCATTGAGGAGGGGATTTCCTGTGGCACGGCCATGAATGTCGGGGCGGTGAAAGATCTCGAACAAGCTTCGGCCATGGCCTACGCGGTGGGAAAAAATTGCGCCATGCAGGGACGGGCGGTGGGCACGCGGTGGACGTTTGCCCCCGTGGCGGATGTGAACATCAACCCGGAAAACCCTATAACCAATGTGAGAGCCTTCAGCGACGATCCCCGGCGCGTGGGAGCTCTCTGTGCAGCCTTTGTGCGTGGCTGTCAGGAACATGGCATGGCCGCGACCCTCAAGCACTTCCCGGGGGATGGTTTGGATTCGGTGGATCAACACGTCTGCCCCTCAATAAATCCACTCTCCCTCGAACGTTGGCGCGAAGTGTGTGCTCCGTCCTTTCATCAGGGCCTGGAAGCAGGGGCATGGTCGGTGATGATGGGTCACCTGTTATTTCCGGCCTTGAATGACCGCGATCCGTCCACAGGGGAGTTGCTGCCTGCCACCATCAGCCCGGCAGCTCATCGGCTGCTGCGCGAGGAATTTGGTTTTGAAGGAGTGATCGTTTCCGATGCGATAGGGATGGGTGGTTTGGCTTGGCAGGTCCCTGATGAGGCGGATGCTGTGGTTCGAAATCTCGCCGCCGGCTCGGATATGGTGCTTTTGCCTGAACGTCCCGAGATTGCCTTGCGTGCGATTTTGCATGCAGTTGATGAAGGCCTTTTGGATGAGGAGGCTTTGCTACGATCTGTTCGTCGCATCTTGGAATTAAAAACCAAGCTGGGATTGCACCGCTCGGATTGGGGATTGTTGGATCGAGAATCGTCCGAGCGACTTTTTTCAAGTCCCGACCATGGACCCGCTCTTCAACTGGCCGAGGCCTCGGTCACCTTGCTTCATGACAGCGAGGGGGCCTACCCCAGCGGCCTCTCCGCAGGCGATCATGTCGTGCTTTTTGATTTGCCCTTGGAAACTCCCCAAGGCGTGAAATTGGTCGTGGCAGGCCAAGAAGACCGTGCGAGGTTGGAATGCGCCATGACCCACGCCTTGCGGGAGCGGGGGATTTCGGCTGTGACCGTTCAAAATCCTGAGGAATTTCGGGCGGAAGTCAGCCGCGCCTCGGCGGTGATCTATCGCTTTCACGCCCGCCCTCAAGCAGGGCGCAATTCCATAAGACTCGCCTACCAAGCCTTGCAATTTATCGAACAGACCCGTCAGCCGACAACATTAAAGCGATTTTATGTTTCTCTGGGCAGCCCCTACATTCTTCGTGAGCTTCCCGCTCTGAGAAATTTGGCTGTGATCTATGCATCTGTTCCCTCTTGCGAGGAAGCCTTTGTCAGGACCCTTCTTGGTGAGAAACCATTTGCTGGAAAATGTCCGGTGACATGGGAAAATCCCGCATTGTCATGAGATGGTGTTTTTCGTTGGCGGTGATTGCGGCGTGTTGCACGGGTGGCATTGTGAATGCCAGCGATGAGATGTCTCTATCGATTGATCCCGGAAAGTGGGTGATGGCAGATGCAGAAGTGCCCAAAGGCAATGTGCTCAAACTGCATGCCGATAACCCTGGTTATGGCGTCGGCCACTTCAAACAAATGGTGGAGTTTCCTGTCACGAATGATGGTCTCGCGCCGGGCGAATACACTATCACCTTTGTTGGCAATATTACCCAACAGCCCAGCCAGATTTGGATTGGCCTCCGGGGAAGTTCCAACCACGTCAACAGCTTCCGAAACACATTGGGGGGAGAAAGCTGGAAGTTCCTTCCGCTAAATCGTTGGTCAAGTTTCACCGTGCCTCTGGTGGTCAGGAGCGAGGGTGTGTGGAAAGGCCGCTTGGAATTTGAGGTTCTCCTTTACGGAGCCGATGGGGATGCGACGGTGCAATCAGAAATCTACATCGCTGGGGCCTCGCTCCGAAACGCCGAGGGCCTCGAACTGCTCACCTCGGCCTCAGTGGCTTTTGCAGCGGATACCCTTGGCAATCCTCCGCAAACCCTGCGGGTCGGATCCGACATCCGCAAGGACCACCCGGGCTTTGCCACGGCGGAAGTGGTGGCTGCCGCCAGTGCTCCTTGAAGAACTGTGGGGAGGGTGCGATGACCCGATGAGATTGAAGCTGAAGTCCTGAAATGCCTCCATATTTCGGGAGTCATTCAATCCACATAAAATTCTCAAGAGACAAGTGGGCGGGCATGGGACTGCCCGGCCCTACCATCAACGGGGGCGCTTCGCGCATGCGCCAGCTCGTCCTTTCTCCAGGTAGGGCGCGTCAGTCCCTTGACCGCCGACTTTTTGCTTTCCAAATAGGAGCTACCTACATCTCAAAGAACTGGCATTCAACTTCCCACACCTTGGTTCCCACTTGCGATCGTCACTCCCTCCATAATCCGCTTGGCGAAGAGTGTCACATCTGTAATACTCTTCCTACGCAATGAAACAAGAGAAGGTACCGGAGCCACCTGCACCCCTGAGAGCCAAGGGGCTTCCTGCCGAGAGTCAGATTTTCGAAATCCTGAGAGAGGAAATCCTGAACGGGCGCTGGGATGTCGATTCCTCGATGCCCTCCCTCCGCGAATTGGCCGCCCGCTTTGGTGTCAGCCGAGTTCCCGTCCATCGCGCCATCATCAAACTTGAGGAGCATCAACTGGTCAAACGCGTGCATGGCAGCGGCGTGCATGTCCTGCGCAACGAACCCCTCAATGGGGAACGTAAGCTGCCGCTGATGCAGACCTTTGATGTCCTTCACAAACCCGAAACCGCACTCAACACCGGCCCAGGCGAGGCCACTCACTTTGTGAGTTCGGCGGTTCAATCCATGCTCTGGTATTTGGCCAAGTCCCGGGCTGTGAGATTGCAGCGCATTCCTGTGGTGGATCAGGCCGACATGTCGAGTGTTCTGGAGGACCTCAACCGATCGGAGGTGGACGTGTTTGTTTTTGCATCTCCGGAAATGATGCCGGTCAAACTCATCAACCTGCTCCGTCAGTTTGTGCGGAGGGGGGGATCGGTTGTTTACCGGGCAACGTGGATGGACATCACCGAGTTTGATGCCGTGAAGCTCGACTTCGAGATGGGCCAACATTCACTCACCAACCATTACTTGGATAAAGGATACGAGCGCTTTGTTCGGGTTGCGCTGACACATGAAGCCGTTTTTGAAACCCAAAAGCGTGCAGGTTATCGCCGGGCCTGCCTCGAGCGGGGATGGACGTCTGAAACCATCTCCAAATCCGAACTGCCCGCTCCCGACTCAGGTGCGGACCGCTCGGAAGAACTAAAAAACGCCATCCAGTGGCTGAAATCCCTGGCCCTGCCGATGAAGCCTCAAGTCATCTTTGCGGTCAATGACCCCGAAGCGGCCATCCTACGCCTGGCTCTGCTCGAGCTCGGTCACCCGGATGTTGAAGTAGCTGGTTACGATGTTGTTTGGAGCGAGATCGACTGGAGAAAATTTTTGATTGGCCTGCCATTACCCCTTGTTCGCAAAGTGGAAGCCATGAGCCCGCCCGTCTCGGTAGATGCCGGCCATTGGGAAATGGGCGAGGCCCTTGCTCGCCTCGCTTTGGAACGCGCCACCAAAAAACTGCCATCCGGCCCACAAGTGCGGATTCTGCCCCAAAAACTCGTGCTGACGGAATAATCTCGCCCTTCGGAAACGCTTGCACCCATAGGCGGGTAAAGACTAAACTAGTCACATGGCGACGGTGATCAATCTGGAGGAAAAAATCGGGAAGTGCGTGGGGTGCCGAAGACCTCCCGCCATCGCGCTCAAGGCCGTGATGCAAACGGTCGAGGAATCACGCAAGTGGAAAAAGGAATTTGGGGCACCCCGCATCAAGCGGGGCGTTTATCGGTTCAAGAGTCACGAGGAGGCGGATCAATGGTTGACGACAATGCTCACCCGCCAGAAGAATCCCTAGAATCCCGCGAGTGCCGGCAACCGACACTCGAAGATATCGTTTTTTTATCGAGGGAACTCACTGCTCGCAACGCGAAATTTGTGATTGTTGGTGGCTTTGCTGTGATTGAGGCGGGGTATGCACGGCAAACCATGGATATTGATTTGCTCATTGAGACGGGTGAAGAAAATGAGCGGGCGGTGCTTGCATCGGTTGGGAAATTTCCCGATGGAGCCGCGAGGGAAATTACTCCTGGCGAGGTTGGCAAATATGTGGTCGTCCGCATTGCGGACGAGGTAATGATCGACCTTATGGCCAGTGCCTGCGGGGTGACTTATGCGGATGCCATTCAAGATGCAGTTTGGCGTGAGTTGGATGGTGTGCGCATTCCCTTTGCTTCCAAGTCCGCACTTTGGAAAATGAAGCAGACGCACCGTGAAAAGGATATTCCGGACCGGATTTTCCTTGCAAGGGCGCTCGCTGAAGAGGGCATTCCTCTCGACCCGCTGCCGCAGAAAATGGCATCCGATGGGGAAATTCCCGGATGGCTCAAGCACGTGGTGCGATGGTTTGAGTCGCGGTCGAGGAAGGGCCGGGCTGAGCCTTGATGACATAACGCAAGCTCCATCACCGCACGGTGAGAGCATGCGGTCCAGCAAGCGTGTAGTGGTATTCGCAGTCAAGGATCCCGAAGCGGCCATCCTGCGTCTGGCTCTGCTGGAATTGGGTCATCCTGAGATTGAAGTAGCACAATACGAAATCCCCTCGTGGCTTGACCGTCTTTTTAATGTGCCGCTTCTCAGGTTGTTGCCATCGCGCTCGGAGATCGCGATCCACCATTTCTATTCCAGATCACCAAAAAAACGGGACATCGCCGTCTGGCAATGTCCCGTTTTGTGAAGGTTGGAATTTCTTAAGCGATGCGGCAGCGGCGACGAAGAAGGATTCCTCCGAGGCCAAGGCCGATGAGTAACGCGGTGGTGGGCTCGGGAATGACCGAGACTTGGAATCCGTTCATAAAGACTTGCTGAGGACTCGTGTTTGTGGCGCCGAAACGGAGAAAGCCGTTTGCGTCAGATGTTACCGTGCCCGAAACACTAAAAGCGTTGTTATTTGCGGGGGCACCGGCTGCTGTGCTATTTACGATGCTACCCAAGCTCGTTGCGTTTGCTCCTGTGCCGTTGGTAGTGTTCCACCAACTCGTTACATTACCATTATTGGCACCGCGGTCCAGAGCCCAGAGCTGAAAGGTGTATTGTGTGCTCGCAGCAAAGCCAGAGATTGTGAATGAGGTATTGTTTGCTGCTGTTGTAGGGACATTATCAATTGTCGCTCCCGTACGGGCAAGTCCTTGAACAAAATCTCTCATAAGATCACTTTGGGTAAATGATCCTCCGTTTGGTGGAGTTGGGTTGCCTCCAGATGTCCGGTCCCTCCCAGCAATGTTGTCACCGTTCCCAATCAGGTTTACCGTATAGATTCCGAATGATTGAGATTGCGGAGAAGTCACAGTGGTGCTGGCAAAATTCCAGGAGGAGAAACCGGATTGAGTCGGTGAGGCAGGATCACCGGATAGATTGAAGTCCACAGCGAGCAGGACCTGACCGGAAGCCAAGGTGGAACCCAGCAATCCGATTGCAGCAATTGAGGCGATAAGTTTTAAGGATAATTTTTTCATGGGGATAAGGAAGTGTTACAGCTGTCATATGACCACAATCCATTTTTCTTGTCAAAAGAAAGTTTGCACAACAAGTTGACTGAATGACACTGCGTGAATTGGCTAAAGAGGCGGGGGTGCATTTTAGCACGGTCTCGCTTGCTTTGCGAGATCATCCCCGCATTCCTGCGGCAACCCGCGAGAAGATCAAGGCCCTGGCACACAAACGGGGATATCTGCGAAATCCCCTGGTGGGACAGATGATGGCGCAGCGACGAAGGGCACGCACGGTGGCAGTGACGGAATCCATTGCGTGGTTACACTTGATACCGAAATCAAGCCGGCAACCGGTGGCTGCACGCTCCGATGAGAACTTTGCCGCCGCAGTGAAACGGGCCACAGATTTGGGGTATCGTTTGGAATTACTTCGAGTGACCGAGGAGAAGATCTCCACAAAAAGGGTGAAAGAAATTCTTAGAGCGCGAAACGTGCGGGGGGTCATTATTGGAGCCGGTGTGCCAGATCGGGCGCATCTTTCATTGAACTTACAAAATTTGGCACCGCTCCTGATCGGTCACACCCACTTGCGACCAATGTTGCATCGGATTTCGCATGACCATCAGCAGGGAATCCGGATGGCATTGCATGAAATCCGTCGCCGGGGTTATCAACGCATCGGGCTGGTGCTTCGCAAGAAAATCGAAATGCGGATCGACTACCAGTGGTCATCCGGCTTTTTGCTCTACCGCCGACTGCATCCTGCTCTGACGATGCTTGATCCTTGGATGGTTGAGACATACAACAAAAAGGCTTTCAGGACATGGCTCCGCAAGCACTCTCCAGATGTGATCCTTAGTTCTGATAATCGTGTTTTGGAATTTTTGTCGGAAGAAGGCCTACTTGATCGCGTCGGGTTTGTGCATCTTGATTCGGGCACCAGCGACCAACCCTGTGCGGGAGTGCATCAGAACAATGACGAAGTGGGACCGGCGGCCGTGGAGTGGATAGTTGATCAGTTGCAAAATCAACGCTTTGGGATTCCTGTCATTGCCCGCGTAATTCTTGTCGAAGGCACATGGCATGATGGCCCCACGCTCAAAAAACCTCGAATCGCTGCTCCCCTGCGGGTGTGATGGTATTAGCCAAGGGTCACAGATGTCTCGTCCTTGCAACCACTGACGATGTCGCGAGCATCAGATATTAGGTGGAATAAAAATTCCATTGCTTTTGATTCTAAGTGTTATAAGTGTCATATCTTTTAACTCACACTCACCTCCCCACCCCTATGTTCACAAAAGCTCTTTTCTTATCTTTGGCGATGGTCTTCTCACTCGTCCCACTCACCCATGCTGAAGTTCCCGTGTTGTGGGATTTGGATGGTGAGGTTTCTTCGGGGACGACCTTCCGGGATGCGGGGCCACTGGGTTTAAAGGTTGAGACCCGTGGTGACGTGAAGCTTGCTGAGGGCAAGGCGGGTGGTGGATTTTATTTTCCGGGAAAGAATGAGAGCCACCTTCGGGTGAATGGGGATGGACTGGGGTCATTGGGTTCACCTTTTACGCTGTCACTTTGGGTCAAACCCGAAGCACTTCCTCCTGCCGGTCATATTGCGGCGATCATTGGGAAACGCCGGGAATTCTGGCAGGAAAAACCGTTTGTTGTGCTATTGGCTGATGATGGGGCACTGATTGTAGAGACCGGCAATGGCACAAACAACGCGAACGCCATCTTGCAAAATTCGCTTCCATTGGGTCAGTGGACCCATATTGCGGTGACGCACGAAGCCGACGGAGACCGGGTGGTTTACATCAATGGGGAGGAGAAGAACCGCGAGCGTCTGGCAGGCACTTTGGCCTCCAACGATCAGGCTATCCACATTGGTTATGAGTCCGGCAAGGACCTGCCCAATGTGCGGCGGGCTCCTTTTCAGGGCTGGATGGATGAGATCCGGGGTTATGCCTCGGCAATGACGCAAAAGGAAGTGCAGACAGGGATGCAGAAAAAGCCCGTTGGGCGTGCTGCCAAGGCTTCTGACTTTGCCCCGCCGGTGTTTATTGGGGAGTTTTTGCTGACCCGGTTTGATCGACCAAGGGGATTTGCCCAGCGGGAGCAAATCAGCCGGGAGCAGGCCTATCGCAAACCCGGACCGGACGCCGTGGACTGGATGCCCCTCACCTTCAATGGCAAAAAATATTTTGAAAAAGATGCGCGGGCTCAGATTTCCGTGAAGCTGCGCACGCCTCCTGACAACCGACCACTGTTTCGTCAGGAAGACGATCACGCCTTTGAACCAGCTGATATCTGGTTCCGTGCGGTGCTTTGGATTTGGGGGCGGCGATATATCTACACCATCGAGCCCACCACTCGCAGCACCGACAAACAGATGGAAATTTGGACGTTTCCGGTAAAAATCTCATCGCCGTCCGGTGCAAAAATCGAGTCGGTTCGCGTCGATGTGGGTGGAAAAACCCACTATGAAAGAAAAGAATCTCTAAACTCCCTCACCCTGCTCCTGCCGCGTTCGCTCGAGGGCAAACCCTATCAGCTCTGGGTGAATGACAAAGGACCTTTCGAGTTCCAAGCCGGCCTCGAACCCATTGAACCCGGCAACCCCCAGGAAATTCAGCGTCAGGTGTCTGGTGTCATCGAAGGCACCGACTTCCAAGTGGGCAGCCTCCCGCATCCCGAGGAAATGCCCAACCGTCAGATGTGGCGTCAGGATCTGGCCGCGATGGCCAAGGAGGGAGCCGATCAACCAACCCGCTTTACTCCTGATATCCAAAACAAGGGCTTTGCACGATACCTCGGGTTTGAGGTGCCACGGTCACCGATCCTGATTCACAATGTCCACATGACCCATGGCATGTCGGGCGGTCACTTCTGGGGGAGTGCCCAGGGTCCCGATGCCTTGCATGCGGCAAACACCAGTTTTGGTGTCAACGGCTCCATGGAGGATTATGCCGATCATCTGCAAAGCGTTGGGATCGACCGGATCATTGAAGTGGCCAATGACAAGGTTCTGGCCGACACCTCCGGCGACCGTTCTGTGGAGCGATTTTTTGAGGAGCTGCAAAAACGCGGCATCCGGGGCGGTCTCAATGTCGCCGCGCTCTCCGAGTCGAGCCTTCCGTATTACGCTTGGAACTTGCCAGATTTTTGGGATTCGAAATTGCGAGAGATGCGGCTTCTGACCCAACGGTTCAGCTCGTTCCGCAGCTTTACGGCTCTCACATACATCGGAGACAATGCCGGATATGTGCCCTATTGGCATTGGGCCCCGCCGATTCCGAACCGGCCATGGGCGGAAGCCACGTCCATCTTTTTCCAACCGGATCCAGTGGAGATTCCCCTTGGGCCGGGGAACAAACCAGATCCTATCTTCAATGAAGTCGCCGGGACCCAGTTGGAATTTGTGGATTATATCCGCAACTATGACACGACCTTCACCCGCGCTGGAGAATTCGGCGAGGCCGCCCGCGAAATCCGCCCCGATTTGGAAACTTCGACTCAGGCCTTTGGCAGCTCGCCCGGAGTTGGCGGTGAAGGCGGTTGGCCGTGGTCCACTCAGCCTGGACGCGAGATTTTTGAAAATTTCACCAACCTTCAAAGTTACGATTGGGATGAGTCCTACAGTTCAAAACCTTTGCACAATGTCGCGCTTCTCGACCGGCTGCGCTCTTACTACCCCGACAAACCCGCATGGGCGCTTCTCGATTATTTTTTCCTGAAGTTCGGACCCGAAACGCTGCGGCGTTCTTATGCTCTCGCTTTGACGCGCGGTGTTGAGTCGGTCGGCGTGAATTGGATCAGCCTGCCAAAAGGCCAATACGCCCGGCCTCAAAAGGTCGATCAGGATCGCGACGCCAACCTCTGGGCCAAACGCATGGGCGGCGTGTACGGCGGCACGGAACCCGAACCCACTGTCGGCGTCCTTATGGTCCACGAGCAGGCCATCTCGCGTCCCATCCCGTCGGATCGCCACAATCTCGATCAACGCAAACGCGGTTCACACGAAGGCAAAACGACGGAAGCCATGTTCCTCTCCCATGCCGCCGGCTACCCGGCAAAAATCATCACCCCCGACGAACTCAAACGCGGACTTCCCAAATCGATGAAGGCCATCGTGCTTGCCGGGCTCAATCGTTTTGATGACACTTGGGTCTGGTACGATGGGCTCGAACCCCAACTGAAAGCCTTTACTGATGGCGGGGGACGCATCATCGCTGACGAAGAATCCGTTGCGCCCGGCGAATACACAAAGACTGATATGATGATCCTCGCCTACATTCGTCAGGGTGAAGGTGGCACAAGCCGACCATCCATGGATGACACGCCACGCCTGATTGAGCGCAACCGCGAAAACATTGCCATGCTCCGCACCGCCATGGAGGGAGTCGAAAAGCCTGTCGCGTTTTCGGAGGACCCCACAATTTGGGCCATCCCTCATCGCACAGGCACCACGCAATACGTGACCGTGGTGAATCAAGACAGCCCGAAAGACCAAAGTGCCACGCAGGTTTTTGCTCCCAAAACGGCGAACCTCACATGGAACACCGATCTTCCCGTTTATGATGTCAACACCGCCAAACGCGTCCAAGCGGCAGACCTTGGCAAGGTTGATCTCAATGAAACCGCCGTTCGCATTTACGCCCTTCCGACTGCCGAGCCTGTGACTCCAACCATCAAAACCAGCAAGGGTGCTGATGGATTTTATGCTGCATTGGTCGAGGTCGGCCCCGGCATCAGCGGCACTCCGTTGGAACTGGAACTCAAGGGAAACGGCGAAGCTGCCACCCTTTTTGGATCAACCGGCACGGCCATCCGGCTGCCAGTGACGGGCAACGAACCCGGTTCCTACGAACTCACTGTGCGCGATCTCCTCGCCGGCCAGACCGCCAAAACCACTTTCGATGTGGCGGATGAGCCCCTCACATTTACTTGGGAAAAAGATCCCATCCAAGCTCGCACCGCCACATTCCTCGAACGCAAAGACACCCCGGTCACGATTGCCCTCACCCGCAGCCAGAAAAAGGATGAAGCCATGATGTCCGGCGTCATCCGTCTCAAGGCTCTCATGGAATCCAAAGGGCGCACGGTGACAATCCGCGGCCTTGAGCCCTTCGAAGTGGTTGAGCACCTGCAGACCTATCACGGCGGCCAGCGCTTCCCACAATGGAGCACAATCCCCGAAGACCTCGTTTTGATTGGTACGCCAAGTGACAATGCCCTCATCTTTGATCAAGCACGAGGACGACTTCTGCCCGAGCCTAAAAATGGAACTGTCGCCTGGGTGCCCTCCGCGTTTCGAAATGGCTACGACGCCCTCACCCTCTTTGCAACCGACGCGGATGGCCTGACCAGCGCCATCAATGATGTCGAGCAGGCTGGCAAGTGAGTTCCCAGATAGACAAGGATGACGGGAACCCGCCAACAATCAGAGAGAGAACTGCGGCTTTCCAACTCGGGCACAGCATGACCACTCTCCATAACCCCATCCTCTCTGGGTTCGACCCTGAACCAGCTCCGTTCTCGATGCCACTGCATCCTAACTAAATAAGCCGGAACTTGCAAATCCCACGCCGGTGGCGCATGATTTGCATTATGTGGATTCCACGTCAGTTTGAGGATGTGCTCCGGCGAAGCGCGAATTCGCGCCCGGTCGTCGTGCTTACCGGCCCTCGCCAGACGGGCAAAACTTCTCTTGTTCGCCGAATTTTTCCAGACCACGCCTATGTCAGCCTCGACCTGCCCAGCGAGGCCGCACAGGCAGAGAATGATCCTACGGCCTTCCTTGCTCGTCACGATGGAGACCTGATCATCGATGAAGTGCAATATGCGCCTGCCCTTTTTCGCCACTTGAAGATCGTGGTTGATCGCGAGGGTGGCGAATCCTTTTCCCCTCTCCGAAGGCATAGAAGCGATCCCGCTGGCCGGGATTCCTGATTTCCTGGAGGCACCAAAGACAATCGGTAGGAGGGAAAGTTTCTAAACATAATTATCTACCAAGCTTTCGGTGTCCGGCACGGGAGTCCAGTCTTTGGCACGGTTTCCGTCCCACGAAATAAAACACCGCGAGCGTTTTCACTTGGGGTCTATAAATGAAGCTTATTGGCAGATTTGCTGTTCAGGCCAGGGGCATGGGCGTGCCATGCCCAACTTGAAGCAACCCGCAAGATAGCCGCCAACAAAAGGACACTCACGTTCCCCCAAATCAATGGAGGGAACCGCCAGTGCAATCTTGCGGTATCCCGCGTCCCATGCCCGCAAGGTGCTGTTCCTTGCGATGGTAAAAAAATCGCGGACCGTGTGGTGAAACTCAAGCGCCCGTCCCGGCTGGCTGGTGAAGCTGCAAGACGCGCTGCTGAACTTCGACCAATCCAAAGCAATTTCGGAGGAATGCATGGAAAGAAGCACGACCCCCGGCTCACCTCGGTGCTCAAGGATTTGTTGCAAACGCCCCGCCTGCAACCCCGGCTCGAATACCCAATGCGGCTCCCTTTTTTCTGCCTTCGGAATCGGTGGATGATCGGGCTTGCGCGCCTTTTTTGACTGGTGCTGGCGGCTTTCTGCAATTTTGGCTCAACGGCATCGCCGGCATTCGCTTGCGCGAGCATGGGCTGCAACTCACTCCACACCTGCCCGAAGGCATCGACAACCTGTGCATCCATGGTTTGCAAATCGGAGGAAAAACCTGCGACGTCTCCATCGACGCGGGGGGCACCGTCGCGGTTTGCGGCAAGGTCAAGCTCGCGCAGGACGGCGGCAACTGGACCATCTCCACGTAAGGAATCAGCCAACCCAATCTCCTTCGACCAAGGTTCCCTTGAGGATTTTCGGGTCACCGATTTCGTTGCGATGGATTTGGCCGATGATCATGTCCACCGCTGCTTTGCCCATACTGGCGTAGGGCCAGACATGGCCGCACAGACCTCGTGGGCGTTTCTCGTCAGGCAACAAGTGGAGGTCAGCCACCAGCGGCATGGGAATTTTGGATTTGCGATGAAAATCCTTGAGCCATTCCCATAGCCCACTCGCAACAACTTCCCAGCCGATGATGGCGTCAGGGTGTTTTCTCACCATCCAGGAAGCCCTTTGTGATTCGATGGGTGGAAAAGTGAGAGGGCGCTGCCGTGATTGGTGATGCCACTGCAGCCAAGCGGCGCGGATCCGTCCGCCTGAATTGGCATCCCGCCCCCTGGGAACTGCGAAGGCGATTCGGCGGCATCCCCTCTCAGCGAGATTCGAGCAGGCTTTCTCCATGGCTGTGAAAGAATCTGCTGCTGTGAAGGAAAACAAGGAGCGCCCTGGGTCAGCCCCAATATGCACGCACGCAAAATCCATCCATTCTTGTTGAACCTCGTGCGGACCGAGCGAAAGCAAAAGCAGGCCGGGAATGTTTCGGGCCCGCAAGACCCTGGCGAGCCCTTTGCTGGACATGACCGGGTGGTAAACCCAAAAAACATCCAGCCCATAGCCTTGTTCCGCCGCCCGGGCTCTTGCCGCAGATATCATCAAACGATAATGGGGGATATGCGGAACAGGATCACGGTCCTTGTGACCAACCAAAAGCCCCAGGGTCGCGTGAAATACCCCCTTCCCTTCGGTCCGGGAAAGCTGACCAAGATACCTTGCATTCGGTTCCACTCGATAAGCCATGGCTTCCGCAGCGGCGTGAATCCGCATGGCAGTTTCTGGATCGACCCCTTTTGCGCCGCGCAGGGCCCGCCCCGCCGTCGATGCTCCGACCCCAGCGGCCTTCGCCACATCAGCAAGTGTAGGTGAGGCCCGATGACCGGCACCACGCAGACGATGAGCAAACCAATCCTTGCGATAGCCCAACTTTCGAGCCAAACGCAAAATGTTTTCACGGGTGGCAGTAGAAATGTCGGGATGCGCCCTGAGCGCTTTGGAGACTGTCATCACGGATACTCCCACAGCCTTCGCCACATCCGATTGAGTGACTTTTTTGGTTTTCGGAGAAATCAGGTCAGTCATTAAAGTTAACGGTGCCATAGTGAAACGCTTGTTCAAGTTTTTTCATCCGCCATGGTGACGGAGCGTTTCCCAACCCAGACGCCTCCCCCCCATGAATCCATCCTTTGCAACACGCTCTGTCGTTTCTTCCGTCCTGAGCGCTGTGATCTTCACAGCAGTCGGTCAGCTCAGCGCCACAACCTTCCGTGCAGATGAATTCATCGAGTCGGTCGGTGTTAATCTTGAAGTTCAGGATGGCGGCGATGCTTCGCTGGCCTATTCATCCATTATCCGTCCCCGATTGTTGGAGTCTGGCATTCGCCATGCTCGGCTTTCCGGAGATCGCTCCGGACTCGACGAGTTGTTGGAGTTTCGCTCCGCCCTTACCGACAACTATGGTGCCCGCATCCGGGGCTGGATCGTGGCACCCGTCACGGGAAACTACGTCTTTTGGGTTATAGGCGACGATGCAGCCGAACTGTGGTTATCCACAAATAGCAGCACCACTAGCAAACAAAAGATTGCTTGGACGACGTCTGCTACCGGTTGGACGCAGTGGAATAAATCGGACACTCAGAAGTCTTCCAACAATGGTTTCACACTAGCACTCACTGCCGGAAACAAATATTTTATTGAAGTCCTGCACAAAGACGCCACGGGCGGCGATCATCTGCGGGTCGGCTGGTCGCCTCCCGGCACCTCCACGACTGAACCTTCAAGCGTGATTCCCCTGGATCGTTTCATCGCCCACTCGCGAGGAGTGAACGGGGCGACCGGATTGCTGGAGCGCGAAGTATGGCTCAATGTTCCCGGCAACACCGTTGCCAGCATCCCACAGGGCACAACGCCGAATTTGGTAGATAAGGACTTGGTTAGCAAACTCCGAGATCTAAACCAATCGGGCAATGTGCGCTTCAATTTTATTAACAGCCCTCCCAACGTCAGTTCTCATCCGATCTCCACTCGCCTGAATTTTTATGTGCGCAACCGCAGCCTTGTCGCATCGGTGGAGGGCCCCAATGAATACGATCATTATCACCCCGGCGATAACAACTGGGCGACCACCTTGCGCAACTATCAGCAGGAACTTTATCAGACAATCAAGGGCCATGCCCAGACAGCCAGCATCCCCGTTCTTGCGCCCTCCTTTGTTGATCATAACAATATGGCGGCGGTTGGCAGCCTCAATGCCTGTGCTGATTACGGCAATATGCACAACTACACCCGTCACCCTGAAAACACCGGATGGGGCAGCCAATTTTACGGACACGGTTACGGCAGCCTGGGTTTTAACATCGGCGCAGTGAATACCCATATCACAACCAAGCCAGTCATTTCCACCGAGACCGGCTACTCCACACACACCACAGGCATGCCAGAATCGGTTGCGGGGAAATATATCTCGCGTCTTCTGCTGCACAGCTTCCTAAACGGCATTCCCCGCACTTATGTGTTTCGGTTTTGGTCGGGGACGACGGACTATGACACCGGAGCGCATGTCAACTTTAGGATTCTCGACCATGACGGAACTCCGCAACCTGCCTTTAACGTGGTTCGCAACCTGATCACGCTACTAGAAGACACCTCGTCGAACGCCTCCAGCTTCCAGCCTGGGTCATTGCTTTACAACATCACTGGTTCCACGGCCAACCTGGAAAAGATGGTTATTCAGAAGGGCGACGGACGTTTCTACCTCGCGCTGTGGCTTGGTAAGTCGAATTGGAACCACGACACCAAGCAGATCATCGACGTGCCAGCCCAAAGTATCGCGGTGAACTTTCAAACTCCCTTGCTTCAAACCCGTCGATTTCATCCGTGGCAATCCACCAACGCCCAGGCTACCGGCACTAGCCAGAGCTTGAATCTTAACATCACGGACAACGTTGTGCTCATTGAAGTGACTCCGGCTCAAGGGGGTGGTTTCCAAACAGGCCTGCCTCCGGTGGGAGCGATGATCGGATTTGCCGCCGACAACAACAAATTCATCACTGCTGACCTCGGCCAAAATGGCACGCTCATTGCCAATCGTGATGCCATTGGTACTTGGGAAGAATTTGAAGTCGTGGCGGCCAGCTCTGGACGAATCGCTCTTCGAGCACTGATTAATGATCGCTACGTTTGCGCTGAGAGCGGTGGAAATGCCTCGCTCATCGCGAATCGCACCGGCGTGGGAAACTGGGAGCAATTTACGCTGGAGTCGGCCACCGGTGGTTTTCGACTGCGTGCTAATGCCAATGGCAATCTCGTGGCGCGTCAATCCGACAACCGTTTGCTCGCCAACGCTACCACAGGCACAGCTAGCACCCTCTTTCGCTGGCAATTCGCCTCGGGTGCGGCTCCCGATGATTGGATCAGCCAGGACATCGGAAACACGAGCCCGGCCGGCAGCGTGACCTTAAGTCCCGATGGCAACTCCTTTACTGTGCGTGGTGCCGGAGCCGACATTTACCACAACGCGGATGCTTTTCATTTTGTGCACCAAACCCTCACCGGCGACGGCACGATTACCGCCCGGGTTAGCTCCTTGCAGAATACTAACACCTGGGCCAAAGCCGGGGTGATGATTCGCGAAACGATCCAGGCAGGCTCCAAGCACGCCATGACGGTTGTCAGCCCGAGCGGCGGTGTGGCCTTCCAGCGTCGCAGCACAACCAATGGTTCGACAGTTGGAACCACCAACGTGGGAATCAGCGCCCCTCACTGGGTGCGTATCGTTCGTCAAGGCAACACCTTCACTTCCTTTCGCTCGAGCAATGGCAGCACGTGGACGCAGATCGGCACCGCGCAGACCATCACCATGAATGCGCAGGTCCACGTGGGTCTCGCCGTCACCAGCCATAACAATGGGACCCTGTGCGAGGCGGTGTTTGATAATGTGCTCGTGGTTGGCGAAGAAAATTGGATCAACCAGGACATTGGCAATACCAGCCCGGCAGGCAGTGCGTCACTGAGCGGAGATATTTTCAGTGTGCGCGGATCCGGGGCCGACATTTATGGAAATGCGGATGCCTTTCATTTTGTGCATCAATCGCTGACGGGTAATGGGAGCATCACCGCGCGAGTCGATTCCGTCCAAAATACTAACACATGGGCCAAGGCAGGTGTGATGATTCGTGAGTCCACCGCAGCTAGTTCTAAACACGCCATGGTCATCATGAACCCCGGTGCCTCGGTTTCCCTACAGCGTCGCACCACCACAGCTGGCGCTTCAGCCAGCACCACCCTTGACGGCAACAGCTTCCCTCATTGGGTGCGGCTCACCCGAAATGGGGACACCCTGACCGGCTTCCAATCGAGCAACGGCACCAATTGGACTCAGATAGGCAGCATCTCCATCCCTATGAGCCAGCAGGTGCTGATCGGCCTAGCCGTGACCAGTCATAACAGCGGCACATTGTGCGAAGCTGTTTATAGCAACGTAACGATAAGCACACAGTAAAGACTCGGTCAGGAGCCCCGCTGATATTTTTGAGTCTCGTGGAGAGACTTGTGGATTTTGTGGGATAAAACCTATGGCCCCGACTCTTTAGATTGCCTCAAGGTCAAAGATACGCTCCCGGGGCTCCTGCTTTTATGCCACCTTGAATCCCTCCGACATCTGCGGCCCCTCCAACTTCTGTCGTTTTGTTACGCTTCTTTCAATGTGGCCATGTCGATGACGAAGCGGTATTTCACGTCACTTTTTTCCACACGTTCCCAAGCTTCATTAATCTCGTGCATGGAAATCATTTCGATTTCTGGCATCACCGCGTGCTCCGCACAAAAGTTCAGCATCTCCTGCGTTTCTTTGATCCCACCGATGGCGGAGCCTGCGATGGAGCGGCGCTGCATGAGCAGGGGGAAAACTTGGGGAGAAGGATGGGGAGTGGCGGGAGCACCGACTAACACCATGGTGCCATCCAACTTGAGCAGGTTAATGAAAGGATCAAGATTGTGCGATGCGGCGACGGTGTTAATGATTAAGTCAAACTGGCCAGTGTGATTGGCCATTTCTTCGGCGTTCTTTGAAATGACTACCTCGTCGGCCCCCAGTTTTTTGCCGTCAGCGACTTTGTTTTGTGACGTGGTAAACAGGATGACTCTTGCGCCCATGGCGTGGGCAAGCTTAACACCCATGTGGCCGAGTCCGCCCAGTCCGACAATCCCGACGGTCTTTCCAGGTCCGGCTTTCCAGTGTTTGAGCGGAGAATACAGGGTGATGCCAGCGCAAAGCAGCGGAGCAGCCCTGGCGGGGTCCAAGCTTGCCGGGATTTGAAGAACGTAATGTTCGTCCACCACGATGACCGTGGAATATCCGCCTTGTGTTTGGCGTCCCGTTTGTTTTTCGACCCCCATGTAGGTGCCCTGAATGCCTTCCTTACAATAGTTTTCCAGGTCGGCCTCACAGTTTTCGCAATGCCTGCAGCTATCCACAATACAACCCACTCCCACAAGATCGCCAGGCTGGTGCTTGGTGACGTTTTTACCCACGGTCACGACCTTGCCAATGATCTCGTGCCCAACAACCTGAGGATAAGTAACAGGCATCCATTCGCTGCGGGCGTAGTGCAGATCGGAATGGCAAACACCACAAAAGAGAATATCGATTTGTACATCGTCAACGCCAACATCGCGTCGCTGGAAGTCCCAGGATTTCAGTGGAGATTTGGGGTCAAAAGCGGCGTAAGAATGGGCGTCAATCATGGTGGTGTTGCTCTAGTAGGCACTGTACATCAGCGCGGGAGGATCGCGACGACAAAAAATTCGGGGCGGCTGCTCCTGACGGATGCAAAACCCAAGGGCATAACAAATCAGCCTGGCCGCTCTTTGTAGCCTCATGCTCCCTGAGTTCAATCCCGAAGCAGAATCCCTCATCCTTCGATGCGTGGGAGGCGCGAATCGAGACCAATATCATTGGCTCATCAAACTTTTTTTAATGACACATATGACTCTTGCCAGCAAGGATGGATCTGTCTCAATGAGTGCAAACAGCATTAATAACCTTTTCATCCAATGAATCAACAAGCCGCTGGCGTGGAGTCCAGTAATCAGGCCACCAACCAGCAAAGAGAAAACGGTAGCTGTGTGCAGAGAATTGTGCCCGGACGCCTACACTTGAGGCTGGTCCAAGTGACCCTGCATGCGCAAAGCGATTTCCACAATGAGTTGGTGCATGAGTCCGAGTGGCTCTTGCATCCTGCCGAGCACAAACTCCGGCTTAGCGGGAATTTGTTTTTGTTGGAGGACACGTCCACAGGCAACGGCTGGATCTTTATCAAAGAAGCTCCCCTGCCCGATGAACGTGCCGTGAAGGCTGAGGCGGATTTGGCCTATGTGCCGGGACAGGACGGTCATGAACTGCATTTGCTGGCTCATCCCGACGAGGTCGGAAGGTATCCGTGGTCCGTGCTCACCTATGGCGGTGGAAAAAGGGGAAGCATTCGTGCTCTGCACGGTTTTCAGCAATCATGCCGTGCTGGCCACCTTCCTGAGTTGCTGACCAACACGTGGGGAGACCGGTCTCAGGACTCGCGTATCTGTCATGAATTTATGATGCAGGAAATTGCAGCCGCAGCACGACTTGGGGCCGATGTGGTGCAGATTGATGATGGTTGGCAAGCCGGTATGACGAGCAACTCCGCCTCTGCCAAAGATGGCAGCGGGACCTGGGGAAGCTTTGCGTCGAGCCGCGCCGATTTCTGGTCGGTGCATCCCGAGCGTTTTCCGCAAGGTCTGGATCCTCTCGTGCATGAGGCGCACAAACAGGGAGTCGCCTTGGGGCTTTGGTTTGCACCGGATTCGACGAATGACTACGCCCTCTTTGAACAGGATGCCAAAGTGATTCTTGATCTCTTCCATTCGCTGGGAATTCGTCATTTCAAAATCGATGGCGTCCGCACCACCAGCGCGTTGGGCGAGGATCGAATTCGCCGCTTTTTTGAGCTGATCGCCGAGGGATCGGGGCAGCAAGTGATTTTTGATTTGGATATCACCGCCGGTGTGCGGCCCGGATATTTTGGACTCATGTCGGTCGAACGCTTGTTCGTTGAAAACCGCTACACAGACTGGCATGGCTACTGGCCGCATCAAACACTCAGGAATTTTTGGAAACTTTGCCGCTGGATCGACCCCCGCCGCTTGCGGATGGAATTCCTGAATCCCACCCGGAATCCTAACAAACACCCAGAGGACCCCTTGGCACCATCCGCTTATCCCATACAAACTCTTTTTGCGTCCGTCATGCTTGGAGCCCCGCTGGCTTGGCTGGAGGTCAGTCAACTCAGCTCAGATCTCTCGAACGAGTTGGCACCCTTGGTGGCATTGTGGCGGGAGTATCGCGAGGAACTTTATGCCGGAGATATTCTTTCAATTGGCAATGTGCCCGATGGGTGGTCGTGGACAGGTTTTGCCTCCGTTGATCGCGAGGACCGGAGCATGCATATCCTTGTTTTCCGCGAGTGCCATATCGCCGCCACAACCCGTCTGCCACTCCCAATCCCACCTAACGCTGAGTGGGAGGTGACCAAAATCGCGGGGATTGGATTTGCTGATCTCGTCGAGGACAACAGCCTTTGCGTGACAATCCCTGACATGCGCAACTTTGTTTGGGTGCGCATGGCGAAAAAGGAACGGACTCAATAATTAGAAATCAAAAACTGGATGGACCTCTTCGCCGACGCAGAAGGAGAACCACGGAACCAAGCCCAACAAGAAGGGCGGTAGTGGGCTCGGGAATCAACGCCAGCGCGGCTTGAACATTCGCTGAGGAGTTTCCAAAGGCCAGATAGGTCGTTAGAACGGTACTGGCACCGGCAGCAAGGGAGACACTTCTCCCAACGTCAATTGAGCCATCTGCACTACCTCCGTTCGAATCTGCTCCTGATACGGTAAAGAAATTGTTCAGCAGGGCCCCCGTGGAAATTCCCGAATAATCGTAAAGCGAAGCACCAACAATCACCCCGGCATCCAATGCGCCTAATGCGAAGGCGGAGGAATCGCCACGGACCGCTTGGCCCACAACCATTGCTCCCCCCGCACTCGCTAACACAAAGCGGTCATTTTGTGTGCTGGAGGGGCCACCGCCATCAGGGTCGAACGTCTCAAAAGCACGCAATACGGTCGGTGTTGCGCTGGCGTTGGTTAATGTCAGTGTCACTCGAACGATGGACTGCGTTGGAAGGATCTCATAGCTGCGTATCAACGTGATGTTCGTTCCCCCCACATTATAAAGGCCTGAATAATTTGCGGAAGTCGATGTGCTTGATGAGAGACTCATGGCGATTGGAAAAGAAAGAGTCTCCGAACTGTTTTTTCTGAAGGTGGTTGTGTCTGTCCCAACCTGAATACCCCAATCTGAATTATCGAATCCGAGCTCAAAAAACTCGCTTGAGCTAAATGTCAGAGATTTAATTAATGCTCCACCATCTTGGATGCTAACACTTAATCCGTTCCCGGATATTGTGGCGGCTCTGCTGCTTGACGTGGCGATTGCTGAAAAAGCAGCAAGCAAGAAGACGACCATCAATGTTGCTGGCGACCGGTGAACTCTGATGGCTTGAAGGCTGGAATAATTTTTATTTTTCATGGTGTGAGGATCTCTGTGGATTTGAGAAGGGTTTGTGTGGCTTGGTGTGCTGTTTTGCCGTGCGTCGCGAAAACACATAGTCAAAACCAGTTGCGTTGGGAATCAGGGGAGCCCTGATTTTTGCTGTGAAATAATACTTACCCAGCAGGGATCGAGATTCGTCGGCACAAACGAAAAACATTCTGTTTTCCGCTACGAGACGCATGTTTCTCCTGCTTGGGACTTTTTCTCATTGAAAAAATCGCCATCTGGGTCATAAGACTCATATGACACTTGGCGTCGAGACTGCCCCCCACTCTGAACTTTCTGCTTCTGCGGCGGCACTGCAGGTGCTGCGACGGAACCTCAGCAGCAAAGGGCTGACGGCAGCAGCGGAGAATTATCCCCAGGTTTGGACGCGGGATACGGTCATCACGTTTCTGGGTGCAGCTCTGATTGATGATGACGCGATGCTGCCCTGTTTTCGTCAGTCCCTCGAATTGCTCGCGGAAGGCCAGGATCGATTTGGTCAGATTCCCTTTTTTGTGAGAGTGGCAGATCACTTGGTTCGGTATGGCTCGGTGGATTCCAATCCCTGGTTTGTTTTGGGAAGTCTTCACTACGCCGAGTGCTCCGGGGAAGAAGCCTGGCTTGAGAAAATGCTGCCGAGCATTGAAGCGGCTTTGGGTTGGTGTGAAATGCGTGACTCCAGAAAACGTGGGCTCATGGATTCGCTGGAATGTGACGATTGGGCGGACTTGCTGTGCAATCGAGGCAATGTGCTTTTTCCCAATGTGCTTTATGCCTGCGCGCTGCGGAGGTGCGCCGAAGCTTTTGCAGACACGCATCCCGAAAAAGTCGCCGCGTGGGCTGAGCGCTCGGAAGTGGTTCATGCCGCGATTCAGGACAGCTTTTGGGTCAAGCCGGTTGGGCACATCGACAAAAGCCATACCCAGGAAAAAACCCATGCCAGTATCACCCTGCGCAAAGTTCCTTATTTTCTGCCTTGGGTGAGCATGTTCGAGTATGGCGAACGCTTTGACACCACGGCCAATCTCCTTGCGATCCTCTGCGGCGTTGCCAGCGAGGAGCAGACTGAAGCTATCCTTGCCTACATTCGCAAAACCGGACTGGCCACACCTCACCCCATTCGAGTTCTGCATCCCCCCATCCAGCCCGGGGAACGCGATTGGCGAGATTATTACAAGGTGTGGCTGAACAATCTCCCCAACCAATATCATAATGGAGGGATCTGGCCTTGGGTGGGGGGCATCTATGTCGCTGCGTTGGTCAAAGCTGGACATCATGAGGAATCCACCCTCGCCTTAAAATCCCTCGCCGCTGCCGTGGAAAAAGGTGAGGATCGCTTCGAATTTAACGAGTGGCTGCATGGCCAAACCGGCGAACCCATGGGTGCCCACTCGCAAGCCTGGTCCGCAGGAATGTTCCTCTATGCCTCCCACGCCGTTAACACGGGCACCACGCCAGGATTTTAGTATTTTTTGCTGGCAAATGTCTTAAGTGTCATATAGGTTAATACTGACATTTAACCCCATGAAAAAATTCCTCCCTGCCCTTTTGGTATCACTTCTCTGCGTTTCTCACCCCTCACATGCTGAACTTCAAGTTTACGAGGGTTTTGATTACAACACCGGCCAGCTCCGGGACAAGGTGGGTGGTGAGGGCTGGAGTGGGGGGTGGAAAGAGGCGCACCAAGGTGTTGAGGGGGGCATCAGTTTGGAATCAGCCGTGGGCGAAACACCGGCTGTGTCGGGCGGCCACATGAAAACACCCAATGGGGATTGGCCTGCGATAAGGAATTTGGAGACACCTTTTGCTGCGGCACCGGGCACATATTGGATTAGCTTTCTGGCAGCAAATCTTGGAAACACCCGCGAGGAGACCTATGCGAATCTGAGTTTTCAGCCTGAGGAGGGTGACGGTAAAACCGCCGTGGGATTTGCAAAAGATTTTAACGCTGCCAACTGGGCCTTAAAAGCCGGAGGAGTCACACGGGCGACGCAAACACCTGCCACTGACAGTCCGGTTTTTGTGGTGATCCGGCTCACCATTGCGGAGGGCAAGGAAGCCAGCGATGCGGCGATTTTTCTGGATCCGGATTTGTCCACGGAGCCAGTCACACCCGACGCTGAGATTGTGGGTGTGAACCTAGATCCAATCGAGAAAGTGATGATTCGTTGTGGGACTGGGGAAAAGCTTTTTGGATTTGATGAAATCCGTCTCGGCACCAGCTATGCCTCTGTGGCTCCCAAGCCCTGAACATCTGGAAAGCTAAGGAGCCAAGACCAGCACGCCCATGGCTTGCGGTGAGATGTGCGGACATCCATACCGGACAGGGGCCCAGTTCATAAAAATGTCATGAGATCGTTTCCCGGTCTCAGCATCCAAGGGGCCATCGTAGCGAAGAAAATTGGCACGCAGACGGCGAGGGCTGAGGGTTGTTTCTCCCAAGCGGCGAAGCAATTCGGTGGCAGGGATGGCGATATCACAGACCCAAAGCACGCCCCCTTCCTTGCTGGGTGACGTGGTATTTGCGACACGGAGATTTTTCCAATCCCATGACCGGAAATTCCACCAATTGCGGGAAAGGAACTCCGGTGTCAAAACGCCATCCTCGCCGGACTGTGGCTCGTCAGTTGCCAAAAACATCACATCTAGCACCCCGCCTTGAGGGTTCACCTGGAGTTCTATCATCTGACGGGCATCGCCCACGGGATCGAGGAACACTTCCACCACATCTCCCTCGTAGTGATTGGCATCGCGAGTTTTTCCATGCGGCACATGCAGTGCTGGAGTGCGGGAAACAAATCTCACATAGAGCGCCTCGGGACGCCAAAAAACAAAAACCTCCGTTGGCAGCGCTTCGAGAGAGGGGGAGTCAGGCAAGAGGCTGAGGCTCAGGTCCGGAATCCGCGCCGCAGACAACCACAGAAGCTCCTCTGGATCGGCCATCATGGCCGGCTCGCTTTTTGCCAAGGGCACAATCAGCCCCGGCACTTGGGAGTTGCAGGAACCGGCGAAAAGCTGCAAGAAACCAGCAAAGAGCAGGATCTTGGTTAAAAAAGGAATGATGGGTGCGTGGCAATGGACCATGAATCAGAAAGAAATCAACTTTACCTGATCATTTTAAAATGGGAATCCTGATTGCCCGGCAGAGCAATCCGAAAAATCTTCGCATTGCCAGCACGCCAGATTTTGGCATTGCTGCCCGGCATGTCAGCCAAAGGCACTGCCGTTGAGCCGCCAATCCTTGCCACGGAGGATCTGCGAAAGACCTTCGATGAAATCGAGATTCTCAAAGACATCACAGCCCAGCCCACAAACCTGCTCCTCCACAATAGATCTCGCGCTATTGTTTAAATTTCCGTTGGTGGGAGCTTGCCCTGCGCGGCAAAAAGCTCCTTCAAAAAGTAAATGTCGCCGCGATCCTTCTCTCGTTCGGCCCGCACTTTCATGCGATACAAAAGCTCAGGACTCGCGAAGGGGATTTTGACGCCATCGATCTCATGAATCACGACACTCCCCAGCTATGACGGGGATATTAGGTGACTCCCGCTTTCCTGGCTTAGCTCAGCCCCACTGGCTTGCGCGCGATCAAACTCACATCCCACAAAAAAACGAAACCGGCGGGGGCTCTCCCTCCCCCGCCGGCTCGCTTTTTCCCTAACTCCCCTACGAGTGTTTGATCAGACGGCTTTTTCGCCGGTTTCGTCAGTGCGGATGCGGATGGCTTCCTCCACTGGCGAGACGAAGACTTTTCCGTCTCCGATCTTACCGGTTTTTGCGGCTTTCACGATGGCTGCGAGGGCTCCCTCCAGCAACGCGTCGCCGAGCACGACTTCGATCTTGATTTTTGGCAGGAAGTCCACCGTGTATTCGCTCCCACGGTAGATTTCGGTGTGTCCCTTCTGTCGGCCAAAGCCTTTGACTTCGCTGACCGTCATTCCCTCGATCCCGAGGTCTGCGAGCGCGTCTTTGACTTCTTCCAACTTGAAGGGCTTGATGATGGCTTCAATTTTTTTCATGATTTGATAATTTGAATGTGATGACTAAGGCTTAGGATTCGGCGACGGGTTGGAAATCCGGGTAGGCTTCCTGGCCATGTTCTCCGATATCGAGACCTTCGTTTTCTTCTTCCTCAGAGACACGCACACCCAAAGTGAACTTAAGCGCTCCGAAAACGATCAGTGAGAAGATAAAGGTGAAAGCAAGGATGCTCACCGTGCCGATCAACTGGGTCATCAATTTGTGCTCGGGATCGAAGCTGAAGATACCGACAGCCAGGGTTCCCCAGATTCCGCAGATGCCGTGAACCGAGATGGCGCCGACGGGATCGTCGATTTTGATGCGGTCGAGAACCACCACGGAAACGAAGACAAGAATACCAGCCAGCAGGCCGA
Source organism: Terrimicrobiaceae bacterium (assembly GCA_041744075.1). Classification (GTDB taxonomy): domain Bacteria; phylum Verrucomicrobiota; class Verrucomicrobiia; order Chthoniobacterales; family Terrimicrobiaceae; genus JAJTZA01. The sequence continues at coordinate 17,897 of JBGTLQ010000023.1, read as the reverse complement.
TGATCACGGCGCTGGTTGGTGTGACGGTGTCAGCACCGGCGGTGATTCCGACGAGGCCTGCGAGGGCTCCGTTGAGAGACATCGAGAGATCAGGCTTTTTGAAGATGATCCATGATGTGAACATGGCTCCAATAATGCCAGCTGCACCAGCCAGAGCGGTTGTGACAAAGACCAGAGAGACCAGCACAGGGTCTGCGCTCAGGACTGAACCACCGTTGAAACCGAACCAACCGAAGAACAGGAGGAACACACCAATCGCTGCGAGTGGCATGTTGTGGCCAAGGATGGGTTTGATCGAACCGTCAGGCAGGTATTTACCAAGGCGAGGCCCAAGGATGAGCACACAAGCCAGGGCGGCGAAACCGCCAACACCGTGAACCAGTGTGGAACCAGCGAAGTCTTTGAAGCCCATGTCGGAGAGCCATCCGGCGCCCCACTGCCAGGAACCCGTGATTGGGTAGGAGATCGCAACAAGAAGCGTTGCAAAAATGAGGAAGGAAGAAAGTTTGACGCGTTCTGCCACAGCACCGGAAACGATGGTTGCAGCGGTGGCGGCAAACATGGCTTGGAAGATAAAGTCCGCCCATGTTGTCATATCCAATGCATATCCCGCAGGAGTGAGCTTGTTGAACACGCTTTCGGGATCTGTTGCCGTGGGATCATACCCAATGCCGAATCCTCCAAAACCGAGGAACTTACCAGCAATCCAGCTGTCGCCCGGATACATCAGCGAAAACCCAACCGCCGCGTAGGTCAAAATACCCGCTGCCACGATGAAAAGATTTTTCGTGAGGACGTTTACCGTGTTTTTGGAGCGGCAGAGGCCGGTTTCCAAAGTCGAGAACCCCAGATGCATCATGAGCACGAAGGCCGCGGCAATCAGGATCCAGAGGTTGTCGATCATGAACTTGGGATACAGGATCGGCATCTCTGCGAGTTGCTCGGCAGAGGTGTAGGGTGGTGGCTCTTCGGCCTCCTCGGCGACAACAGCCGTCGTTTCTTCAGCGACGATCGTGGTTGAGGGTGCCTCCTGAGCGAGGGCAGCTGCGGGGTTTGCAAGCCATGCAGCGGTCGCTAGGATCGCTGCAAGGAAGGCAAGCTTCGAGTTACGTTTGAGCATGGTAGTTATGGATTTGTTGTTTGTTTTTTGCCTAAGGGTGATCCATCAGGCGAAACCCCTACAAGCAAATGCCATGCCAACTTAAAAACTATGCATGACGCAGACCATCCTCGGCCGGGACTGCAAGAGCACCCGCCCACGTCTCCTTATCATGCGACGGACGCCGATCAGTTGATTTGCACCGGCCCCGGCGTCTCACCCGATGGGCTGCCTCCGGCAGTCTACCGAGCGGCCACCCGGGCCGCCTGGTTGGCGAGGCGTCCCTACCAGTGCATCGCCCCAAGACGGGCGGCGGCCTCCTCGGCTTTTTCTCGGGAATTGAAGGCCGAGATCCTGAAGTAGCCCTCGCCGGCAAGACCGAATCCGCTCCCGGGAGTCACGACAATGTTGGCTTGATTGAGGATGCGGTCAAACATGTCCCAGCTTTTTGAGCCAGAGGGTCCTTGAACCCAGATGTAGGGGGCATTCACGCCGCCATGAACTTCGAGGCCGGAAGAAGAGACCGCCTCGCGGAGAATGGCAGCATTTCCCATATAATTGCGAACCAAGGCGGCGATTTGAGAACGTCCGGCTTCCGAGTACAAGGCCTCTGCCCCGCGCTGGGTCACGTAGCTGACACCATTAAACTTTGTGCTGAAACGTCTGTTCCAGAGCGGGTGAAGAGGATGGTGGTCACCTGTGTCCGTAAGCAATTCAAGTTCTTTTGGCACCACGGTGAAAGCACACCGCACTCCTGTGAAACCACCGCTTTTAGAAAAGCTGCGAAATTCAATCGCGCACCGTCGGGCACCCTCAATCTCATAGATCGAGTGTGGCACCCCGGGCTCGCTGATGTAGGCCTCGTAGGCCGCATCATACAAAAGAACCGCCTCATGTTTGAGAGCGTAAGAAACCCATTGTTCCAATTTGGTGCGGCTCGCGGCGGCTCCGGTCGGGTTATTCGGCGAGCAGAGGTAGATCACATCAACCGGGACCTTGGGCACATCGGGCATAAAATCATTGTCCGGGTTGCATTCCAAATAATGGAGTCCAGGGTAAGTGCCATCTTCATCAGGAGCTCCCGTGTGACCTGCCATGACATTTGTGTCCACATAGACCGGGTAAACGGGGTCCATGACAGCAATGCGGTTTTTAGGCCCGAGCACGTCCAAGATGTTTGCACAATCGCATTTTGAGCCATCGGAGACAAAAATTTCGTCGTCAGCGATCTCGATCCCTTTTGACCGGTAGTCGTTTTCCGCGATAGCGGATCGGAGAAATGCGTATCCCTGCTCTGGGCCATAGCCGTGAAAGCCCTCGCGTGTTCCGAGGTCATCAATGGCCTGGTGCATGGCGAGGCGGGCGGCCTCGGGAAGGGGCTCGGTCACGTCGCCGATGCCACAGCGGATCAGCTTTGTTGCGCTTTCGGGATTTGCTTCCAAAAAGGCTGAGACCCGTCGGGTGATCTCTGGAAACAGGTATCCGGCTTTGAGTTTTAGGTAATGCGAGTTGAGCTGTGCCATAAAATGAGCCGGGCAGAATGGCATCGATTGCCCGCCGCGTCCATCAGAAGCTGAAATTTCGGAATTTCCCGTTTCGTAAATGGAATCCTATGTTAAGAAGGCGGGTCATTTTTGAATGGATGATAACCCTGACATTTCTGATGAGGAGTTGGTCGCCCGCACCCAGGCGGGTGATGCCGAGGCTTTTGATGCCCTGATTGTGCGTTACAGCCCCCGGCTTTATGGATTGGTTTATAATATGACCTCCAACCATGAGGATACCAATGACCTGCTTCAGGACATTTTTTCGAAAGCTTTTCGTTCGATCCACAGCTTCAGGGGAAAATCGAGCTTCTACACGTGGATGCACTCCATCGGCGTGAACATGAGCATCAATTTCCTGAAGAAGCGTGGACGACGCTACGCGATGAGTTTGGATGATGTTGAAAGCGGGATTCAAAACGACCCGGATTTCCTGGAAGCCACCGTCACAACCGACCCCCGCAGGGAGGCAAATCTCACCGAACTTCAGAAAAGATTGAACGAAGCGATGCAGAAGCTGTCAAATGATCATCGCGCCGTTGTCACCATGTTCGATGTCCAAGGAATGCCGCATGCAGAAATTGCGAAAATCCTCAAGGTCTCGGAAGGCACGGTGAGATCCCGATTATTTTACGCACATCGCCAGTTGCAAAATTACCTACAAGAGTTTATCTCAAACAAGTGAATCCTATGGAAAACGAAGAAAGCATCTCAAAATTGCTCAGGCTGAAACGCTACGAACAGCCACCCCAAGGATATCACGAAGCATTTTTGAGGGATTTTCATCGTCGTCAGCGGGCCGAGCTTTTGAAACCAAATCCCTGGCAAAGATTTTGGGATGGGCTGAGCGACATCTGGCCAAATTTCCAAGTGCCGAAACTGGCCTATGCCACGATGGCGGTTGTGGCGATTGCCACGGCAGGTGTGCTGATCAATCAACCCACCCAATCTGAAAATTTGCTGGCTGCAGCCCCCACTGCTCACACATCCCTTGGGGAATTGAATGTCCTGCCAGATTTTTCGCTCGAACCACAACGCCCGGTCACCATTGGCTCAACCCTTCCGGTTTCCAGTCGCGGGGATCTTTCGCAGCATTATGTGTTGCAACCCCGGCCAGCCAGCAATGATCGGCCACTCAGTTTTTAAGAGCTTTCTCCCATGAGATTCCGGCAGGCAGCGTGGCTTGGCACGGTCGCAATTCTTGTGACCAATGCCTATTCGGAGGAGGTTGATTTTGCAAAATCACTCTCCAACCAAGTCGGCAAGGTTTTTGACGAACGCGCTGGCGCGGTTGTTCGAGTCGAGGCGACGGATCGGCATGGTCGCTTGAATGGAACTGGTTTTTTTGCGGATCCCATGGGGACCGTTTACACCGTCTATTCCACCGTCGCGGAAGCAGAGGAAGTTTTTGTGATTGTTCAGGGACGCAGGCTGCCTGCGACAATCCTGACGGCTGACGCCCGAAGTGGGATTGCCTTGCTGAAGGTGAATATTGAAAATTCCTTTATTCCTGCCGGCGATTCCTCATCGCTGCGCTTGGCCAGTCCGCTTGTCGCGATCGGATATCCTCTCGATTTGGAAGCCTCTCCGAGCTTTGGGATTCTTGGCGGATTTGACAAAAAGTTTCAGGGCCGCTTTTTGGTGTCCACTCACATCCGTGCCAATCTCCCTGTGCAATCTGGATTTGGAGGAGCCCCTCTGCTGAATTTGGAAGGCGAGGTGGTTGGCATCGTGATCGCTGGCTTGGAAGGCGGGTCATCCTGTTTTGCGCTTCCTATTGAAGCCGCCGAAAAGATCAGGAAAGATTTTGTGCGATTTGGTGAGGCTAGGCATGGCTGGATTGGTGTGACCGTGGAATCCATGCCCGGCAATGAGGTTCACGTTGCCGAGCTTGGTCCCGAAACCCCAGCCGCACAGTCTGGATTGAAAGAGGGGGATGTCCTCCTACAGGTGGGCAGTGTGCCAATCAAGAATGTGGAGGATGTGTTGGATGCCTCCTTCTTCTTAACGGATGGGGATGCCGTCGCCGTGCGCGTGATTCGCGGCGGACAAGAACTTCAATATTCGATTCGTCCGGTCCTCCACCCCGCTAGTGAAAAAAGCGGTCTCCACGCTGCGGGGGCACGCCCCGAATTTAATCTGCTTCCGAAGTAGTTTCAGGGGGGCGCTGCTCTTGGCGCGGCAGCGCCGGTGGATCGGGCACTCCGCTGCACGATGCCTGCTCTCGGCGGCGTAGCCGCGTAGCTTCTATGATTCTTGTCGGCTTTGCCGCGTAGGTTTTTTCCCATCGCGCTCGGAGATCGCGATCCACCTCATGTTTTGCGCGGTAGCGCCGGTGGATCGGGCACTCCGCTGCACGATGCCTGCTCTCGGCGGCGTGATGCGTAGCGTCTCCATCCAAGATTAAAAATCTAACGCCTCTCCCACGGCTCCGCCCACCTGCATCACAGTGGTGATGATTCGCCAGCCGACATAAAGCACGATGCCGATATAAAGGATTCGTGGCATCCACTCCGCCAGGGCATCCAACTGGTCAGTGGCTTTTGTTTGGAGGAGTTCGGAGGCACGCTGGGATTCTTCATCAAGGCGCCCGGAGTGATCTCCCACTTGCACGGCCCGCTCGATTTCAAGCGGAACTCCCGGATGACCGGTGAAGGCGTCAGAGAGCGATTTTCCGTCACGAACTCCCGCAATTGTCAAAAGACTGGCGCTATGGATGAGTGCACTTCCACTGGAAGCACCTGCCAATTCCAGCCCCCGGAGCAGGCTGCCACCACTCGTGACAAAAAGAGAAAAGACCGATGCAAAGCGGGAACCTGTCCATGTCTCAAGCCAAGACCCCACGACGGGAATTAAGAGAATCAATCTTGCAATCGATGTATTGCTTGCAAAGGCCCGACACATTACCAACCACAAAAATACCACAACGGCTGCGACTGCATAAAAAGCACCCAAAGTTCCAAGAACCCCCACCACATACCCGGCCTTGGTTCCACCAATCATAGCCAAAGGAATGGAAAGAAGGATGACCGCCAAATGGAGGACAAGAATGGGGTAAAGGGATTTGGCAATGATTGAACTGCGGGCTTTGGCCAACCGGTCGTAATGATCGGCCAAACTCACAAAAATGGTGTCCAAATGACCGGAAGCGGCACCGGCTTCGATGACCGCGCAGTCCCCGGATGAAAAACCAGCTCCGGCAAAAGCCCTAGGCACCGAGTCCTCGCCAGTCAAATTCTGGCGAATTTTTGCCGCCAAACGGGAGGACCCCCGGCCACGCGAAAGCAATTCCATCGCCTGGGGAAGACCGATCCCACTGCGGAGAAGCTGCGCGAGTTCATGAAAAAATCGCGCTTTCGTTCGAAAGCCGGGTTGCACGATCCCTACCTTTCAGAAAATCTAGACCTGTGGGCAATCCCAAAACACAGGATGAACGATTTATGCGCAAAGCCATCGCCGAGGCTTTGCGAGGATGTGGCCACACCGCGCCGAATCCTGCGGTCGGAGCCGTTATCGTCAAACACGGAAAGCTTCTCTCCTCAGGTTGGCACAAAAAGGCTGGAGACCCCCACGCAGAGATTGAGGCGTTGCGTGCCCTCAAAAAACCCGAAGCCGCACGTGGTGCCATAATTTACGTCACTCTCGAACCTTGCTCCACCCACGGCAAAACGCCGCCCTGCACGGAAGCGATCCTGCAAGCAGGAATCGCCCGCGTGGTTTATGGCGCCACGGACCCAAATCCCCGTCATGCCGGACGAGCAAAAACCCTTTTGGAAAAATTTGGAATCTCTGTGACCTCCGGTATTTTGGAAAAGGAATGCTCATCGATAAATGTCGCATGGAATGTCTGGATTTCCAAAGGTCGCCCCCTCGTGATTGCCAAAGCGGGGATGTCACTGGATGGACGAATCACCTCCCCACCTGGTCAGCGTTGGATCACGAGCAAGGAATCACGCGCCGATGCGATGCACCTACGAAGCACCTGTGACGCCATTTTGGTCGGTGGAGAAACTGTGAGGACAGATAACCCTAAGTTAACTGTTCGTGGCATGCCCGGAGCGCGTCAGCCCATTCGCGCGGTGTGGACACGCAGCGGAAACCTCCCTGTGGACGCCCATCTCTTCACGGATCGTCACAAAAATAAAACGCGAATTTTCCAGGGCATGTCTCTCAGACAAACATTGCGTTTGCTCGCAAAAGAGGGAGTTCAGTCCGTTCTCATTGAGGGGGGCGGTCGAACCTTGGGCGAAGCCTTTGATCGAAAATTGGTGGACCGTGTGGTTTTTTATGTGGCTCCTGTGATTTTTGGGGGTGGAATCCCGGCGGTAGGCGGACGCGGTGCCGCGACTCCCGATCTGGGTGGCCTTTTGGAGGATGTTGAATATCGCTGTGTGGGGCCGGACATCAGGATCAGCGGGCAGGTGTCACCAGCAAATGCCTCTACAAAAGCTTCAAAAAATGTAAGAAAAAAAGGAAGCTGGCCCCGCAGGCGCTGGGCCAGCGGTCCCAGGAAAGTCGGCTTGTGACAGCTCAAGAGGCGGCTCTGTTTTCTTGGTCGATCCCTTGGCTGCCGACAACGGCCCTTCTTGTCACAGCGATCATTTACCTTCGCGGATGGCAATTGCTCCACCGACAAGCCCCCTTTCGTTTTCCGCGCTGGCGGGCTGTTTGTTTTGCGGGTGGGCTGCTGACAATCTTTGTTTCGATTGCTTCTCCGCTGGACGCGTTTGCATCATTTCTCCTGCTTTCGCATATGGCGCAGCATTTGTTGCTAACCATGATTGCTCCGCCTCTGATCTGGCTGGGCGCTCCACAGCTGCCCCTGCTGCGGGGCCTGCCAAGGCGGTTTGTTGTCACTGTGATCACGCCGTTCATCCTCTGGCCGGTGATGAAAAAGCTCGTACACGGGCTGACGCATCCGGCTGTGTGCTGGTCGCTGTTTGTGATCAGCAATGTTGTTTGGCACATCCCGGCGCTTTATGAATTGGCCCTCCGCTCGCGGGGATGGCATGAGGTCGAACATGCCAGTTTTTTGGGCACGGCCCTATTTTATTGGTGGCCAGTCATTCAACCCTGGCCAAGTCGTTCTCGCTGGCCGCGATGGACGATGATCCCATACCTCCTGCTTGCCGACTTGCAGAACACCGCCTTGGCAGCATACCTCAGCTTTCAGGATCGCGTGCTTTACCCCACCTATGAGGCCGCTCCCCGACTTCTTGGTATCAGCGCCTTGGATGACCAAGCCGGTGCCGGAGCGTTGATGTGGGTTCCGGGGTCGATGGCCTTCATTCTTCCAGCGGGCTTTATCGCATGGCAATTTTTATCGCCGCAGCGAGCGGTGCGCCCTTCGGATCACGCGAAAATCCAGAAGCCCCCTCCCCGAAAACCTCCTCAGGTTCACAACACCGCTCCGCCTTCAACCCTGGACCTTTTCCAGGTGCGAGGTTTGGGCGCTGTGATGCGTTGGAAACACTTTCGAAGATCACTGCAAATTTTTATGCTCGGCTTGGCGGCCTTGGTTGTTGCTGACGGGATCTGGGGTCCGCAAGTGTCAGCGCTGAATGCCTCTGGGGTCCTGCCATGGACCCATTGGCGAACCTTCACGGTGATTGCGCTCCTCGCGGCCGGGAATTTGTTTTGCATGGCCTGCCCGTTCACCTTTGTCCGTGACCTTGGGCGAAAGATTCTCCCAGCGAACGCGACATGGCCCCATTGGCTGCGCTCCAAGTGGCTCGCGGTGGTGTTGCTTATTGTCTATCTTTGGGCCTACGAGGCTTTTGATCTTTGGGATCGCCCCATGGCAACCGCCTTCCTGATCCTGAGCTACTTTGTGGCAGCATTGCTCATCGATGGATTTTTTCGCGGGGCCAGCTTCTGCCAATACGTCTGCCCGATCGGGCAATTTCATTTTGTCCAATCCCTTGTCTCCCCCTTCGAGATCAAATTCCGCGAGCCAAGTGTGTGCCTGGACTGCAAGACCCACGACTGCCTGCGGGGAAATGAATCCCAACGCGGTTGTGAACTCCACCTCTTCCAACCCCGCAAAGCGGGCAACATGGACTGCACCTTTTGCTTGGACTGCGTGAAAGCGTGCCCCCATGACAATGTGGGGTTTATCGCGGTGATGCCCGGGCGGGAGGTCATTCTCGACGAAAAAAAATCCACGGTTGGCAGGTATGCCCGACGCCCTGACATTGCCGCGTTGGTTTTGGTGCTGACCTTTGGAGCGTTTGTGAATGCCGCCGGGATGGTTGTTCCCGTGCTTGAGGCCATGGATGGCCTCACAGAGCGCTGGGGGCTTTCCAGCGACTTACTCCCCGTGAGCCTCCTCATGATCGCCGGGCTGGTGATACTGCCGGGGGCTTTGTCATGGATTGCCGCCCGGTGGAGCGGAGGCATAAGGAACTGGAAAGAACACCTCTGCCGGTTTGCGGTAGCTTTTGCTCCCTTGGGGTTTGCGATGTGGTTGGCCCACTTTGTGTTTCATTTTTTTACGGCGGCCCTCACCCCGGTTCCTGTCCTGGGTCGAGCTCTTGAGGAGGCGGGCTTGATCGCTTCATCCACCCAGTGGGTGGCTCCCTCCCTGGCCTTCTATGACCTTCCCGCACTCGAAATCGTTCTTCTCAACGCCGGTTACCTGCTTTGCCTCTTCATGCTTTGGCGGATTGCAGCCAAAGTGCCCGGCTCCACCCCCCACCGGGCCTTTCCACCATGGGCCATCATCGCAACAGCCCTCTACCTCTTTGGCATGTGGATCATTTTCCAGCCCATGGAAATGCGGGGGACGCTCATGGGATGAGCCAAAGTCATAGAAAATAGGGTTCAGGCTTGACCACTGGCATCTGCGCAACGATATTGGACAGTTCCATCAGGTGTGCGGAGCGGGACTTGTCCCGCTCTTTCCATCTTGGGGAACAACGCTTTTTGATATGAACGCCGAACTTATAGCCATGCTCGACTACCTCGAGCGCGAAAGGGGCATCCGCCGCGAGATGCTCATTGAAGCCATTTCTGACGCCCTCTTGACGGCCTCGAAGAAGAATTTTACTTCGGGGACGAGGGAGTTGCGCATTGCGATTGACCCGAAATCGGGAGAAATCCGGGCTTTTGCCAAGTTGATTGTCGTCGAAAAAGTCGAAAATGTTCATGATGAAGTCACTCTCTCCAAGGCGAGAAGCGTGAAACAAGATGTTGTTCTTGGGGAGGAAGTGGAAATCGAAGTCACACCCCGCGATTTTGGACGTATAGCCGCGCAAGCCGCCCGGCAGGCCATCAACCAACGAATTCGCCAGATCGAAAAAGACATGATCTACGAGGAGTTCAAAGATCGCGCCGGAGAAATCGTGAGTGGTACGGTCCGCCGATTTGAAAAATCCGATGTGGTTCTGGACCTAGGCCGATTTGAAGGAACGATGACGTCCAAAGAACGCGTTGTGACGGAAGAATACAACGTGGGCGATCGTTTGAGAGCTTATGTGGTGGCCGTTGAAAATGGCTCCCGCGGCCCGGAGATTATCCTATCCCGGAGTCACCCCAATTTTGTTCGTCGGCTGTTTGAGATCGAAGTCAGCGAGATCGGAGACCGCACGGTTGAGTTGAAGGGCATTGCCCGCGAGGCTGGTTACCGCACGAAGGTTGCTGTCCATAGCGAAGACAGCAAAGTGGATCCCGTGGGGGCCTGCGTTGGCATGCGCGGCGCGCGAGTCAAAAACATTGTCCGTGAACTCAACAACGAAAAAGTGGACATCATCCGCTGGGAAGAAGATCCCCTGAAATTTGCCCAAGCAGCCCTCAAGCCTGCCAATATCAAAAGCATTTCCCTGAACGAGGCCAAGCACTCGATTCAGGTCATCGTTGCCAAAGAGGACCTCTCGTTGGCCATTGGTCGGCGCGGCCAAAATGCCCGTCTCACCGCGAAGCTCACGGGTTGGGATATTGACATCCAGGAAGACAAGAGCGCCGAAGAGGCTCTTCAATCGCATCAGGCCCAAGCCGCGCTTTCCCTCACGGAGGCGTTGGCAGTGACCGACGAAGAAGCTCAGTCGCTGGCGGAAGGCGGAATGAATTCCATTGAGGCGATCCAGACCGCAGAGGCGGAGGATATTGCAGAAATTCTCGGATGTGACCTCGAGCGAGCGGCCAAAATCCTCAAAGCCGCGCAAGTGGCCATGCCAGCCGAAAACCCCTCCGCAAAGTAAAGCCGGAGGGCTCCCGTCACACAGATTTTCATGCCAACACCCAAAGCCGCAAATTCCAAAACCACCAGAAAAGACACTTCGATCAAACCGAAGCGTGGATCAGTTTCCACGCCCCAAGAAGCCGCTCCTGCGGAGGAGCCCGCCAAACCCAAAGTGGTGAGTGCAACCGTGGATCTGTTGGAGCCGAAGAAAAAGGTGCGGAAAACGGTCTCAGAATCCGCAGAGGCCAAGGCCAAGGTGGAGTTGCCACCGATCAGCAAGATCCAACAGCCCGCCGCAAAACCCGAAGTCGTTGCGGAGCCGACAGCCGTCGAGGAACCTGCAGAAGCTCCAGAAACCGAGCCGGAAGTTGCTGTCGAGGCCGTGGATGACCGCAAAACGCTTTTGCTGAAAACCTCGATCACGGTCAAGGAATTGGCTCCCCTCATCGGGCTGAAGCCATTCCAGATCATCAAGGACCTCCTCGATATTCAGATTTACGCGAACGTGAATCAGACCCTCGAACTCGATGTGGTGGCCAAAATTTGCGAAAAGCATGACATCATTCTGGAGCGCGAGAAAAAAGACACTTCGAAGGGTCACCACAAGGTCGAAGTCAAGGTTGAGGCCCCTCAAGAGCCTGAGCCTCCCAAAGAGGAAGCCCTCAAGCCCCGCCCCCCCATTGTGACCTTTATGGGTCATGTCGATCACGGCAAAACCTCTCTTCTCGATTGTATCCGCAAAGCCCGTGTCGCAGATGGAGAAGCCGGTGGTATCACCCAACACATCGGCGCTTACAGCGTCGAGCGCGATGGGCACAAAATCACATTTTTGGACACGCCGGGGCATGCCGCTTTCACCGCAATGCGTGCGCGGGGAGCCATGGTCACCGATATTGTTGTGCTTGTGGTGGCAGCTGACGATGGACTGATGCCTCAAACCATTGAAGCGATCAATCACGCCAAAGCCGCCAATGTGGCTCTCATCGTGGCCATCAACAAAATTGATCTCCCCTCCGCGAATCAAGACAGAGTCAAAACCCAACTCCAAGAAAAAGGCCTCACCCCGGAAGATTGGGGCGGCCAAACGATCTGCTGCCCGGTCAGCGCCATCAAAGGCACAGGAATTGACGGCCTGATTGAAATGATCGCCCTACAGGCCGAGATCTTGGAGCTCAAAGCTGACCCCAAATCTCCGGCCCGTTGCACGGTGATCGAGGCTCAAGTGGAACAAGGCCGCGGCCCCACCGCCACGGCGATTGTCCGCATGGGCACCCTCAAAGTTGGCGACACGTTTATCTGCGGAAATTTCAACGGAAAAATCAAGCAGCTCGTGAATGACCTCGGCAAACCGGTCAACCAAGTTGGCCCAGGCATGCCAGCCCGAATCCTTGGGTTCAGCGGGCTCCCAAATGCTGGCGATGAACTCGCTGTGATGGAAAACGAGCGCGCCGCTCGGCTCCTCAGCGAGGAACGACTCGAATCGATCAGAACAAACAAACTGGCAGCGCCTCAACGCGCGACTCTCGAAAATCTTTTTGCAAGCATCGAGGAAGGCCAGAAACAGACGCTGCGCATCGTCCTCAAATCCGATGTCCATGGCTCGGTGGAGGCCATTGTGGGTGCCTTGAGCGACCTGCCTCAGAACAAAATTGCCTTGGATGTGATCCATGCGGCCGTAGGCCCGATCACTGAATCCGATGTGCTATTGGCCAGCGCTTCCGACGCAATTATCATTGGGTTTGGGGTCAAAGTGGAAAATACCGCCTCCGGCTCAGCGAAACGCGAGGGCGTGCAAATCAAACTATACAGCATTATTTACGAATTGATTGACCAAGTGAAGGAGGCCATGGAAGGCCTGCTCTCACCGGAATTGCGCGAAAGCGTTGTGGGTCATGCCGAGGTGCGTCAGGTCTTTGATCTCACCAAGGGCAAGGTCGCTGGGTGTTACATCACCGATGGCCGCATTCTCCGATCTGCAAGAGCCCGCGTCCTGCGCAAGAAACAACCGATTTATGATGGTGGCATCAGTACGCTCCGTCGCTTCCAAGATGAAGTGAAAGAAGTGCGGACCGGCCTCGAATGTGGTATAAAGCTTGGTGACTTTTCTGAATACCAACCCGAAGACATCATCGAATGCTACACACTTGAAAAAGTGGCCCAACAACTCTAGCTCTGGGGGCGTACGAAACGTGGCTCGGACTCTGGCTTCTCGATTAATGGTTCGTCGCGTTCGTTTCCTCGGTGCTGCGTTGGCAGTGATTGCTGCTTGCGCGATCAACGTCTTTGCTCAAGCGCCACTCATTGACAACACCGGAAATGTCGAAAACCCCCAGCCAACCTGGGAGACGCAAAAACAGGCCCGCACATTTGTGCTTGGTATTCCAGCCCCTCGCGGTCAGATCACGGACCGCAATGGAAACCCATTCGCCCAAAGTCGACTAAGTTACAATCTCGCGGTTAGTTTTCCAACACCCCTCAATTGGGACGACGCACGAATCCTTTCGTTTGCCCGTCAACAAATCCAATTGGCATCCAGCTTTCTCAAGCGCCCCATTAATATTTCGGATGAAGCCATCATCAATCACTACAAAAATCGCGGCCTCCTTCCGATGGATGTGGTCGAAGATCTGAAACCTGAAGAACTGGGCATTGCGCAGCGGGGCCTGACTCCAAACCTGATCCTTCGTCAAACCTATGTGCGGCTTTACCCGAATGACATGTTGGCGGCGCACATCATCGGCTACACCGGCCGCGAGGCTCCCCTATCTGTTCGCCCTATCGAAAACCGGGACCTGATTTTTTCCGAGAGTGAAGGTAAGGAGGGAATCGAGCAGTCTTTTGACTCCGAGCTGAAGGGGCAGCAGGGAATGATGCATATGACCTTCGATGCTGACGGCAACAAAATGTCGGAACGCATCGCCCGGCAACCAGTGCCTGGTTACAACGTGATTCTGACTATTGATCAGGGCCTTCAGCGGATCTGTGAGGAAGTGCTACAGTCGGAAAGCGAGCGGGGAGCGATTGTGGTGATTGATCCCACCTCCGGGGAAATCCTTGCCATGGCATCCAATCCCTCATTTAACCCCAACGAATTTGTTCCCACTGTTTCAAAGGCGGTTTTTGACCGCTATTCGAATGATGAAAGCGCCCCCCTTTTTCCGAGGGCCTTCCGTTCAGCCTATCCGCCCGGCTCAACCTTCAAAACCTTCGTGGGCCTCGCCGCCATGGAAACAGGAATCATCACCCCAACAACAAAACTGAGCTGCCCGACATCGGTGACCGTTGGCCGACACGTCTTCTCAAACTGGAAAAAAGTGCCGGCAGGCTCGCTCAATTTTGTCGGTGCGATGGAGCAATCCTGCAACACTTGGTTTTATCAAGCTGGCCTGAAAATCGGAGCCCCACCGATCATCGAGTATGCCACAGCCCTCGGCCTCGGGCGCCGAACCGGAATCCCGCTTCAAGGCGAGGCCTCAGGCAATATTCCCACAGATGACTATATGATGCGTGTCCACCGCCGAACCATCAAGAATGGGGACGTTGCCAACATGAGCATCGGCCAAGGCGATATCCTCATCTCCCCCCTCCAAATGGCCCAAGCCATGGGCGTCCTCGCCATGGGCGGAAAATTCCATCAAACCCGACTCGTGAAGCAGGTTCAGACCATCGATAACAAGGTCATCGCCGCCTACCCCGACCGCCTGCGCGATGAAATCCCAATCTCCCAAGAAATCGATGACACCCTACGCAAAGCGCTTATCGCCGTCACTCAGGGAGGTCAAGGAACCGGTCACCGCGCTAAAGTGAAAGGCATCACCGTCGCTGGCAAAACAGGCACGGCCCAATGGGGCCCCCGCACAGCCGCATGGTTCGCAGGGTTCTTGCCAGCAGATAACCCGCGTTACGCTTTTGCCGCCGTGTATGAAGCCGCTGCCGGCGTCAAAGCCGGAGGTGGCTCGCACGCTGCACCAATGATCGGCAAAGTCTTCCGCAGAGTTTACGGAGAAGAATCCAAACCCGGCGATGACCCCGCACCCGAGCCAGTCCCTGCCGAGGAAGTGGACAATTCCGGGTAGGCCACGCCCTCACTAAGGGTTGTTCAGGTATGGCTATGGCTAGCTTTCGACGCTAATCTTTCCCCGTTATATTTTGCTGCAAAGAATCACGGGCAACATATTTATACACCTCTGTAATATATACTTTTCTTTCCGTTCTTCCCATGTGCCCAAAGCGCCCTTTTGGACTTAACCATCCTTTAATCCAGATTTCACCGGTATAGTCTGGTTCCCTCTTCTGGGTAGCTTTCCAATTGTTCCATGCGAATGAACTAAATGTGCAAGCTGCCTTCTCGCCAGTTTCATCAAACTTAAACGAGAATTCTTCTGGACCACGAACAAACACACCTTTTTTCCATCCGGTTGATGTATAACCAAAGTCACCCGGATGCAATGTTCGATAGAATTCTCCTCGCTCACCTGCGGCGGCAATTCCCATTTTACATCCTCGCCCAAGAGGGTCCTGACGTTCTTGCAGTGCATAGGTCGCCGCAAGCTCTGGATCAGTTATTTGCATTTCCGCCCCATTTCTGAATCCCCTCAAGAACAGCATCTGATCTGTCCCAGTCTCGTAAGTTTTCTTCGCAAGCTCTGACGCTGGGATGCATAAAATAAATGGCATCCCCATTTCATCACGACACACCCCTGAGGTGACGAGGGCGAAAAAACCTAGAAATATTATATACTGACACTTCATAGAGGATATAGCAGTGCGGAGGGTGAAATACCTCTCCCAACGTTGGAAGTGTGGCACGGCGGGAGAAGGGCGTCCAGAGCGAAGCGATCAGCGTCAAAGGTCACTCACGCTCCCGCGGGGCGCGGCTCCTGCCAAGGAGCGACGCGACAGCAGGAGACGTGACGCGAGGGAACGTTGAGTAGACAGCCTTAGCTTTTATTTTATTAATTCTCTTCAAACTGATTCAAAAGAGTCTCGGCGGCTTCTTCTTGCTCGAATGGAACAGCTAGACGAACGGGGATTAAAAGTCGGCCTGCCGTCCACGCGGATGCTCCTTGATCAAGTAACACTGCATCAATCTCGTTGTCTTTTAAGAATGACTGCACGATGCCAGCACGAACTGGATCAGTAAATTCACGGAGCGTTTTCATAAGACCTATATTTTCAGCTAACGAGACTGTCGGAAAACCCCTGTCGCCCTACAAGCACAAAAACCATTGCGCAAAAATGGGCCTGTGAGGCCCGATTCATGAGGGTCAGCGGTGTTATGATTCCAAATAAATTACCAAAAGCGCTTACCATGGGGGTTTTCCGACAGTCTCAACGTCTGCGGTCACCGGCCCTCACCCGTGGCGCGGCTCCTGGCAAACGAGCGATAGCGAGTCCGCAGGAGACGTGCCACGGGTGGGTGTTCGGTGAATCGCTTCGGCCTTTTTCTTATCGCAGTTCCTCGCGTAGGTCTCGTGAAAATAGCGCATAAATCACCCAAATACAGTGAGAGAAGAAAATGACGCTATAGAGCGATAATGTAAAAAACACGGTCGCCGTAGAGAGAATCAGAAACATCGTCGCAAACACTACTCCGCATATCTGGGCTAAGCGAAACCTCAAAAGCAGACCGATACCGATAAGGACAGCAATCGCATCCAGAGGAATGTAGATATCCTTGGTTCCTGTGCGTGCCGCCATCTGATAAAGCGCTGCAAACCCCTGAATGAGAAAGAGCCCAGAGACTAAAACCAGCTTAATGTTCACGGTGGATATTTTTTTATTGCCGTCCCCAGTGAGCTGCCCCGGACGGCGGGCACGCCTCATGCTTTAGCATGAGAAGTGCCGGACGGTAGGGGTTAGCTCGACTGGCATGTCGGCGCTATTCATTGTTTGACGACGAATGTTCCTTAAAAACTGTGCGAAGATCCGCTTCGTCTTGATCCCAAATCAACGATTTCTCTCGCGTCTTCGAAATTGCCAGCAAACGTAGAGGTGGCCGTTGCGTTACACGAACCACAAAATCGTCAACGGGGTATATATCTACCTCGGAGCCGTTTGGAAATCTTCGAATCGAGGCAAGCAATCGTCCGGTTGCATAGAATGATTCCTCCACCGAAGCCGTTCCCTCTCCGAAGACCTTCTGATCGAGTCGCTCCACGGCCTGGTAAACCAATTCTCCCGATGAAGTAACACGAGTGGTCCGAATCAGTGGTCTACCATCTTTCCGATTCTCGGTAACCACATCCTTCTCGATACCTGCAAAACAGAGTGCCGGGAAAATTACCAATATAGCTAGAATACGCATATTTTTATTGCCGAACGTCGCGCATCACTCGCCGAAGGAGCCTAAGCGACTGAAGGTTGAGTGCATGCGCCTTGTTAGGAGTCTTTTTTTTGAATGTTTTGGACAGCGTTTTCTATCAAATCGCGGTTGGTATCGTAAATGGGTATTGACTGAATGGCGGGAAGGGCATCGGCTGCTCTGGGGCCGAGATTACCAAGGGCTTCAGCGGCGAACCAAGCAATATCTTCATGCGGGTGCTTCTGAATGGTGGCAATCAGATCCGCTTTGTATGGTAGGACATAATCGCCATATTCTGTGAGGGCGTTGGTCGCCTCCCTTCCCACTTGCTGGATATTCTTGACCAGCGCAGGGACTACTTGGGGCGCAATCACCGGGACAACTCGTTGCTTGTTATCTGGACCTTCCGCAAGCTGACGAAAACAAGCGGCTGCATTGCTAGAATCTAGAGAATTCCTACTTGAAAGATAATTGAGCAGGCCTTCTACCGCCTCCGAGTCTTTCGGGTCAGCGCCGATCCGATCTCGCAACGCAAGAATGGCGTGGTAATTCCCTTCGCTCTGGCACGCCGCGACCAGGCAGATAACAAATAGCGCAGAACCAAGAAGGGTTTTCAAGAAAGCTTGATTCATAGGACGCATATTTTTACTCCTAACGTCTAGGCCATCCACGGCGGGGATGGAAGCCCGAATTCAAAGAAGGACGTTACCCGCCGTTGGATGTGCCGGCTTGTTCGACTTCTTGAATTCAGCCTTTTGCGATTAGCCAGTT
>JBGTLQ010000022.1:0-2628 GCA_041744075.1 Terrimicrobiaceae bacterium | reverse complement strand
GGCCGCGAGCAGGGGCTTCATCTCAATCTCCGAACTCTTCAGACGGGCAAGCCCGGCGGTGCTTTTTAGACGTGGATTCCAAAGCACCACCAACCGCGCAGCGAGTCGATGGGCACCCAAGCGCATACAATGTGCCCTCGCCATGTCGGCGAGCTCTTTAGTTGAGGGCATGGGCTCGGCTTCCACGGCAAGCTCGCGGGTGGGAGCCCTGCGTTGCGGTTCCTCAGCGGGAGCGGACGGATTCGTGGTTTTGGAAGCCCCCGAACCCCAAAATTTCCAGAAATCAAGTTGCATCGCTCTGAGTTTCCTCTTCCATATCGCCGTTGATGTTCGGATGCGGCGTGCTGCTGCGTTTGGGCAGAATTTTGAGCTGGGTTTCTTCGTAATAAACCAGCGAGTTCGGTGGCACGCTTTGCATGAGGAAAACGTTTCCGCCAATCGTGGAGCCCTCGCCTACCGTGGTTTCGCCTCCCAACACGGTGGAACCGGGATAAATCGTCACTCCGTCCCCAACATTCGGATGACGCTTGCCGCCTTTTAAAATCTGGCCTTTGTCATCTTTTTGAAAGCTTTTGGCCCCAAGCGTGACGCCGTGATACAGCTTCACATGACTGCCAATCACACAGGTTTCTCCAATCACGACCCCTGTCCCATGGTCGATAAAAAAATGGCTGCCAATTTTCGCACCGGGATGGATGTCAATCCCCGTGCGGAAATGCGCCCATTCGGTCATGATCCGCGGGATCAGCGGCACTTGTTCGAGGTAGAGCAAATGCGCCAGCCGCTGAATCGTGATGGTTTCAATGCTGGGATAAGACAGAATAATTTCCTCGTTGCTGACGGCAGCAGGATCGCCTTCATAGGCCGCTTCGACGTCGGTTTTCAGCAGCAAGCGGATCTCCGGCAAGCGATGCACAAATCGGTGCAAAACGGCATGTGCACGAGCCTTGGGGCACTCTGGGTTGTGCACCCGCATGCTCTTGCAGATCTCGTCTTCAAGACGTTCCATCATTTGAGTCAGCCGTGTTCCGGTTGCCTCACGTAGTTCGCGGGTATGCAGGGGGACGGAATCGTGAAACCCAGGAAACATCAGCCGCAAAAGCTCCTCGCAAATCAAACCCACCGCCTGTTTTGAGGGCAGGTTGCTTCCGTCGATATTATTAATCCCTCCAACGGCTTCATACGACTCCAAAAGGGAGTCAACCAAGGGTTTCATGAGCGGGTCCATGATGCATTATGGAGATGGTTTGAAACTTTCCAAACGGAAAAAACAAGATGGATTTTGGCCCCGAGAAATCCCAATCGAGCGCGTCTTAACCTCGCCTGGCTTTCACCCCATGGGTGGCCTCTCAATTTCGGCTTGTAAGTTCTCGGGGAGAAGCCGCCAAAGTTCCGCGTGCGCTTCAACCAGTCGCGCGATGTCGGCAAAATCTTTAATCCGTTTGCTTTGGCGACGGCTCGAGTCACGCCAAGCTAGAATTTTACCAGTCAGCGTGTCTTCCAAGGAAGCAACTCTGAGAAGAATTCCGTGAACATCTGCAGGAACAGAACGGTCTGGGAAGGACAGATACACCTCCTCGGTGCTGAGTTGTATGCTGACTTTTGACTCTCCTCTGAAATTCACAGACCAGCGAAAGCGATCAACGGTGAAGCCGCTTTGGGATAGCAAGGCAACCGCTCTTTCGACATCTTCGGCGGTTACCACAAAATCCACATCCTGCGTCACCATCGGCTCTTCAGCCCAATGATTAACGGCCACTCCGCCAATTGCACACCATTTGATATCAGCGCGCTCCAAGCAATCCACAAACCGCATCACATCATTCGTGCCGCCTCCTGTCTGCCAGTCAAAAAATGTTTTTTCTGTCACGGTGGCAAATCTAGCGGCTACGTCGAACAATGTCAGCGGCATTTTGCCTTGATCTAAGGTTCTGAGCCAAGCGACCTCGGGGAGCCAAGGCTGCCGTGTTAGCCTTTCAGCGGGCGATTTCGCATTTGCTTCAAAAACAACGGCACCAGGTAAGTCTCAATGTGCGCATGAGCCGCAGCCTCACCCTGTTCTTGGTAGATCCTGCCAATTGCGGCCTCCACACGCGTGGGCTCTCCGAATGCGGAAAGAAATCGGTTGGAGGTGAGACGCCGAAGCGCTTCGGTTTTATCATGGCTGACCTCACCCGGATGACGCAGGATCCAGCATCTGGCAAAAACCGAGAGCACGGCATCGCCCACCCACGCCATTTCTCGCAGTTCATATTCTTCGGCTTTTTGACTGGCAGATTTCACAGTCTCGAAACAACGCGATTTTCGTCTGCTTGAAAAACCAAAATTCTTGCGACGCCGCACATTCAGTGCAGTTTAACTCAAAACCTTCCGATTTTGCCAAAATTCCCCGTCACTTCGGCCAAACAAGAAGATCTCCGACTCCGAATGCAGCGTCTTTCTGTGGAAGAGAAAGATCTGCGTGAGACTTTCTATCATTGCTCAGGTTCCGGGGGACAAAAAGTGCAGAAGACCAGCGCAGGCGTCGATCTCATGCATCTGCCCACGGGAACGCATGTTCGTTGCCAACGCGAACGCAGCCAGGGACTCAACCGCTTCCTTGCCCGACGTTTGTTGATGGAAGAGTTG
>JBGTLQ010000021.1:0-26843 GCA_041744075.1 Terrimicrobiaceae bacterium | reverse complement strand
GCAAGTTGTTCGCCGGTCCAACCCGCGACGGTGGTGGCGTCGGGCAAGGCTGCCTTGTTGATATCGATGACGGTTGCGTAAGGAGCACACAATTCATCAATTCGCTCGAGAGCCTTCGTATAAATTTCCTTGGCGATGACAGCGTGAGCACCCCCAGCCAGTGAGAGTCCTATCACCTCCTCCAGCCAAGTTGTGCCAGCGGTTTTTAAATGAAGTCCGGCATTGTACTTTACCAAAAGGGTGCGGATGGGGCCGTAGAGCGAAAATTTGTCACTTCCCGAATGGACGCTGATCTTCAAGTTTTCAGGGAGTCCAAACTCCGCCACAGCCAAACGGATGGCTGCAAGGTCTTGTTCAAACTCAGCGGCAAATTGCGTGACATCCCCGACATAATCGACGCCCTTGTTGAAGCGACCAGTGAATTTTGGTGCGATGGTTTGGACGCGTACCCCCTCCCCTGCGAGCGCCCCAAGAATGAGGAACAGCTCAAGCGGAGATTGGGCGGTTTCCGCTTCGTCGGTGGAGACTTCTGCGATTGAAGCGTCCTTGCCGCGCGCGGCTTCAATATAGCGGTGAATCTTTCCGGCTTCTCGAATTGAGGTGGCGTAGCGGCTAATGAAAGGAGCCAATTGTTCTTCGCCAAGGGGATGCATCAACCCCAGTTCCGGCAGCGATTTTCCCAGAAGCGGGGTAAGGGATTCGCGAATGGCTCCAGAATCGTCAGAGTTCGGAGGCTTGTTAATGAAGTCAGCAACATCAATGGTATAAAAATCACAATGAGGTAAAAACCGGTCCACGGTTTCCAAGCCAATGTGATCGGCATCCAAATGATACGCATGCTGCCATCTGGCTTCCTTCACGGCGGCGTCAGCCGCGCTCCTGGTGTCCGCGGGGCTGCTGCCAATGAGGTTGTGTTCCCTATTGGATTTGTTCCAGACGGGAATGACTTCAACACCCATATCTGCGGCTTGCTGGAGGGCAGCCAATTGGGCAGAGCCCTCTTTTCCAAATCGGTCGCCGATGCCAAACGTGAATTTTTCGAGGGTTTTCAAGGAGTAAAAATCAGGTTGCTGTGGTCCTCAGAACCCGTGGTTCTAAGAAAAAAAATACCCGGAGAGGGACTTGAACCCACACACACCTTGCGGTACCAGATCCTAAATCTGGCGCGTCTGCCAATTTCGCCATCCGGGCTGTGGAATGACTATTGACGATTCCCGGCTGATTGAAACGCTTTTTATTGTGGTTGGGCGAAAATTGACGTGATGAAAAATTCTCGAGGAACTGTTGACAGCATTCCGGTTGTAGAGTTCTTGCCTCGCTGTCTTTCTTCTCAAGTAAAAGTGGGCGGGCAAGGGACTGCCGATCTCTACCATCAAAGGGGCGCATCGCGCTTACGTCAGGACACGTCGTCTTTCCATGGGTAGGGCGAGAGTCCCTTGACCGCCCATTTCTTATTCATTTCTCTGGAGGTGCTGAACGTGTGCTCATGAGATTTTAAGGACTTCGCTTTAAGTTGGAAGAAAATCCCAGGCTGGATTACGATTCGGGTGATGAACAAATTTTTTCATACTGAAGCCGCGACCTCTGGAATTCCGACTCGAACGGAGGTGCGCGTTGAGGACACATGGGATCTGACGCCCCTCTACCCGGATGCTACGGCCTGGGAAAATGATTTTCTCCGGCTGCAGGAGCTTTTCCCAGGAATCACCGCATTCCGGGGCCGATTGGTGGAAGGCACGGTCATGGTGAACCAAGCCCTGCTGCTGGATAACGAGGTGAGTCGCATCACCGAGAAGCTGGTTCAGTTTGCAGGATTGAAGTCCAGTGAGGACAGTTCGAATGAGGAATCGCTCTCCCGGGAAGCCCGACTGGAGGGTGTTCTTCTTCGCGTGGGCGAGGCGTTTTCGTTTCTTTCCCCCGAGTTACAGGCGCTCTCTGATGAGGCTTTCCAAGACCTGCTCGCGGCACCCGAGTTGGCAGATTGGGGGATCACACTCAAAAAACTGCAGCGGATGAAACCCCACACGCTTTCCGCCCCCGAGGAGCGTCTCCTGGCGCTCGGGTCGGCCGCTGTGCATGGACACTCAGAAACATTTTCCCAACTCATGAATGTGGACATGAGGTTTGGTCAAGTGACCGATGAGGATGGGGCCGTCAAGGAGTTAACCCAGAGCTCATTTTCGTCATTCCTCACAAGAAAAGATCCCAGCATCCGCAAGGAAGCCTTCCACAAATTTTACGAAGAAATTTCCGCTCACAAATACACGCTGGCAGCTTCTTTGGCGAATTCGGTAAAAGCTGGGGTTTTTCATGCCCGTGCGCGAAATTTCTCGTCGGCCTTGGAGTCCTCACTATTTTCCGATGATGTTCCTGTGGGGGTCTATGATGGGCTGGTTGGAAGTGTGCGCAGCCACTTGCCCGAACTTTACAAATACTACGAACTGAGACGGCAGGTTTTGGGGCTGGAGGAGATTCATCACTATGACACCTACGTGCCGATGGTGTCTGAAGTTCAAAGCAATATTCCATGGGATGAGGCGGTGGGGTTGGTCACAGCGGCGCTTCATCCCATGGGCAAGGACTATACCGGCATTCTCGAGGAAGGTTTGGGTGCGGGGCGTTGGTGTGACCGTTACGAAAACAAGGGCAAACGCAGCGGCGCCTTTTCGTATGGCACCTTTTCAGGCCCTCCCTACATCCTCATGAACTACAAGCAGGATGTCTTTTCGGATGTTTACACCTTGGCGCATGAGGCCGGGCATTCGATGCATTCCTGGTTTTCGCGGAAGGCTCAGGTTTTTCAAAACTACCATTACCCGATCTTTCTTGCCGAGGTCGCCTCCACGTTTAACGAAATTCTGCTCACCGAGCACCTGCTTGCCACCACCGAGGATCCCCAGAGGCGGGCGATGATTCTGAACCGTCAAATCGATGATTTAAGGGGAACCCTGTTCCGTCAGACGATGTTTGCGGAATTTGAGCGGGCCATTCATGCGGCCGAGGAAGCGGGGGAGGGGCTCACGTTGGATTCCTTTCGCCGGATTTATCGCGGGCTGCTTGATGCGTATTTCGGGCCAAACTTTGCGATTGATGAGGAACTCGAACTGGAAGGCCTGCGGATTCCCCATTTTTACAATGCCTTCTACGTTTACAAATACGCGACCGGGATCTCGGCCGCGGCCGCGCTTGCCAAGCAGGTTCTTGAGTCCGGAGAGACGGAACGTTACATGCAATTTCTCTCCAGTGGAGGAAGTCGATTCCCGATTGAGACCCTTGCGGAGGCCGGCGTTGACATGCTTTCACCGGAACCGGTGGACGCGGCCCTGTCCCTCTTCAGCCGCCGGGTTGCCGAGCTCTCGGAGCTGCTTGCAAAATGAGTGAAGATCCCATGCGCTGGGAAAATATCTTCCCGGGAAACTTCGAAAGACGTTTCGGAGCGGTGACGGCGGATGATGCCGGGACAGCCGTGGATCGGGCATGTGATGTGTTTCGGGAGTGGCGGGACACATCGCTTGATGACCGGAAAAAGGCCTTGGCAATGTGCCGGGATGCTCTTGCGGCATCCAAAGAAAATCTCGCCCTGCTTATCGCGCAGGAAGTGGGCAAGCCCCTCCGCGAAGCACGTTTGGAGCTGGATGCCGTGGTGTCAAAATTTGGATTCGCCTTTCAGGATGCCGATCTTCATTTGGCAGATCGTGAGGTAACCGATGGTCCGCATCCGGCCATGGTGAAATCCCGGCCGAGGGGACCTGCCGCCGTGATTGCTCCCTTCAATTTTCCCATCCATCTGGGACATGGCGCTGCCTTGGCTTACCTCCTCGCTGGAAGCCCCGTGCTTTTCAAACCTTCGCCGCTGGCGGCAAATGTCGCAGCCGCCTATGGCAAAATCATGAATCAATTTCTCCCTCCCGGGGTGTTTCAGATCGTTCAAGGCTGGGGCTCCACGGCCCGTGCCATCTGCCTTGATGTCCGGGTCCGCGCTGTGTGTTTCACAGGATCACTGCCGGTTGGACTCTCGCTGGCGCAGGAGTTGGCTTCGGATATTTCAAAATCTTTGGCGCTCGAGCTGGGCGGAAAAAACTGTCTCATCGTCTGTGCCGATGCGGACCTTCCTGCCGCGGCAGAGGCTGCCGCGGATGGCCTCTGTCTCACAGCCGGTCAGCGCTGCAATGCGACCGCCAGAATCCTTGTGGACCAATCCGTGGAAGCCGATTTTTTGCAATATTTCCGAAACGCACTCACCAAATATGTGCCTGGAGATCCGACGCAGGAAGGAACCATGCTCGGCCCGCTTGCCAACAAGCGAGCTTTTGATCGATACAAGCGCCTTGTTTCGGTGCCGGGCGAATGGCTCATCCCCGGAAGATCAGACGACTCCAACGGTTACTTCGTCCACCCCGCCATCCTAAAAACCACCAGCACAAAAGCTCTGGGGGATGAAGAGTTTTTTTCGCCCGTCGCCACATGGGAAACGTTTTCGACCACTGAAGAAGCCATCAGCCTTCAGAGCAGCGATGTCCTTGGCCTCACAGCTTCCATCTTCACAGCGTCAGAGTCTGTATTCGCTGAATTTGCCAGCGAATTGGAAGTCGGGAATCTCTACCGCAACTTGCCAACCACATTTTCGCCGTCGTCCCTGCCGTTTGGTGGCATGCTGTTTGCAGGCAATGGGAAGCCTGGTGGGCGGGGATTCGCGCGGTTTGTCGCCCATGAACAAGCCATCCAGTGGCGGTCCTAAGTCATGACCCGGGCGTTCCTTGAAAAACTCATCGGTCGCATTGGCCTCGTTCAACCGGGGGATGTGCAGAATTATCTCGCCGAGTTGGCTCGCGAGAAGGGATTCCTCGAGACGATCTTTAATGCGATTCTGGAGGGGATCTTGGTCACCGATCTCACCGGGCGGGTGGTTTATATGAACCGTGCCGCCGGAGGATTTTTTGGAGTCGAGCCCGCCTCAAGTCTTGGGCGTGAGTTGGGGGAGGTGGTTCGCGGTCTCGATTGGAATCAACTTTCTGGAGAAGTGATCAGCAGGGACTTGGAGGTTTTTTATCCCGAGAACCGGATGCTGAATTTTTATATGGTTCCGCTTTTGGACACCGAGGGTGGCACCGGGCCTGTGGGTGCGGCCATGATTCTGCGTGATATCACCCAAAACCGTCGGGCCACGGAAGAGACCATCGAAAGCGAGCGTTTTTCAGCCCTCACCTTGCTCGCCGCCGGCGTCGCTCACGAGATTGGCAACCCCCTCAACTCGCTGGATATCCATCTCCAGCTCATGCAGCGCCGGATCAAAAAACTTCCTACGAAGTCCCGCAAAGATCTTGAGGATTCGGTGAGCATCACGCGTCAGGAAGTCGGCAGGCTGGATCACATCATCACCCAGTTCCTTCGTGCCATCCGCCCCCAATCACTCCTGCTCAAACCCTCGAACCTGAATCGCATCGTGGAGGAATCCCTCGCCTTCCTGGCGGCGGAAACGCGGGATCGCGACATTCTAGTCGAAGTCGATTTGGCTCATACCCTGCCGCTCCTGGATTTGGACCAGGACCAGATCAAGCAAGCGCTTTACAATGTGATCCGCAATGCGTTTCAAGCGATGAAAGCCGGAGGAATTCTCCGCGTGCGCACATGGGTTGACGAGGCACATATTTGTGTGTCCTTCGCTGACACCGGAGGTGGCATCTCCCCAGAGAACATCAGCCGGGTTTTTGAGCCCTATTTCACCACTAAGGAATCAGGATCAGGGCTGGGGTTGCTGATTGTTCGTCGGATTGTCAGAGCCCATGGCGGCGAGTTGGCGATTGAAAGCTCGCAGGGGCGCGGGTTGGCCCTCACCATCCGCCTGCCCCGCGCCGACAAGCGCGTGCGATTTCTGGAACAACCCAAGCAATGAGCTTGGCGGAATTCGCTGCTCGGTTATGCTTCCATCCGTGATCCTTGACCAAATAAAGAGCGCCGTTGAGTTTGCCTCCCACATTCCCCGCTACCGGGAGATCGTCGGGGTTTTAATGAAATACGGATTTGCCGATGTGTTGAGGTTGGTGGCACTTCAGCGATTTTTGGGCATTGAGGATGCAACGATCACGCTTCATGAAACTGGCGTGCTGTCCAAACCACTTTCCGAACGCTCACGTCTCGCGCTCGAGGAACTCGGCCCCACCTTCGTCAAGTTTGGTCAAATCGTAAGTTCGAGACGGGATTTGGTCACCGATGAATATTACTTGGAGCTATCCAAGCTGCAGGCCGGCGTCCCCCCCTTCCCGGCGAAAAAAGCCCATAAGATTTTTGCCGAGGAAGTTGAGGTTTCCGTCGAGCAGGCTTTTGCTTGGTTTGATGATGAGCCCATTGGCGCGGCATCGATGGCCCAAGTTCACCGGGCGAGGCTGCATGACGGAACGGAAGTGGCCGTCAAAATCCAACGCCCGGATATCGAGAAAACCATCGAGCTTGATCTCGCCATCCTCCTCGATTTTGCGCGGTTTATTGAGAGGCATGTTCCCGAGTTGTCAGGAGTGAATCCCGTGGGAGTGGTTCAGGAATTTTCCAACACCCTCCTCAAGGAACTGGATTTCAAACACGAAGCCCTCAACGCCGAACGTTTTGCCAAACAGTTCGAAGGAAATCCTTGGATCCGTGTTCCAAAAATATTCCAAGAATTTTCGACCTCACGGGTTCTGACCATGGACTTCCTGGAGGGTGTGGGCGTCGAGGATTCGGCGGCCATCGCAGCTCTCGAAATTGATCCCAAGGAACTTGCGCGTCACATGACCGAACTCATCTATGAACAAATTTTTGAGCACGGGTTCTTTCATGGCGACCCTCACCCGGGAAACATGCTCATCCAGAACGGGGGGGTGACGGCGCTTTTGGACTACGGAATGATGGGATCCTTTACGCCCGCGTTCCGCTCCAGCATTGCTCACCTCATCGCCGGACTGGCAGAAAAAAATCTCCAGCAGGTGATGAGTTCGATCCTCAACATGAGCGAGGAGGGATTCACAGCGGCACCAGGGCCAATGCTGAGCGATGTTGAAGCCTTTTGTGAGGCGCACCTCAACCAGCCCTTGCGTGATATCAATCTTGGAAAAGTTCTGAACAGCCTGCTCGATCTTTTGCGGAATAATCACCTGCGGATGAAAGGCAGTTTTTACCTTGGCATCAAGGCCCTCACGCAAGTGGAGGCCATCGGGCGCACCCTTGACCCTGACCTCAACTTCATTCTGATTGGGGAACCCTACGCAACTCGCTTGATCCGTGGCAAATTCGAACCGGGACGCATCTTTGGTGTTCTTCGCGGTCTCGTCAGCGAAAGCCTCGATTTTCTGGAAGATTTCCCCCATGATTTTCGTAACATTTATCAGCGTGTTAAAGCCGGGAACATCAACATTCCCCTCCAGCACAAAATTGATCCCGAGGGTTTTGAGCCGCTGAGGAAAACCTTGGACTCCATCGCGAACCGACTGACGAATGCCATTCTCGCCGCCTCGGTTCTGATCTGCTCCAGCATCTTGGTGCTATCCGGCATCCCTCCCAAACTGGGTGGAGTTCCAATCCTCGGAGCCATCGGCTTGGGATTCGGAACCTACATGTGCCTGCGCCTTGTGCTTTCTATTTGGAAGCATGGGGGGCTTTGAGCTTCCGCACCGAAGAATCGACGAGTGGCAGAACTTGCCGCATGATTGAGTGAAGATGAAACCCAAAATCGCATTCACCATGGGGGATCCTGCTGGAGTGGGGCCGGAAATTTGTTTGAAGGCAGCCCAAGATTCCCGCGTGATCCAAATCTGTGATCCTGTGATGGTGGGATCGCGTATAGCTCTTGAGGCGGCTTCGGAATTGCTAGGATTTTCGGTTCCCCAGAGCATCGAAGACGTCGGGGAATTGGAACGGGGCTTTCTTAAGGGCCAAGTATCGGGGGAATGCGGATTGGTGGCCTATCGGTCGCTCATGCGAGGAATTGAAATGGCTTTAAACGGCACTGTGGATGCCATTGTCACAGCGCCTCTCAACAAAGCGGCTTTGAATCTTGCTGGCATTCACGAGAATGGTCACACCGAGATTCTGGCGAAAGTCACAAACAGCCCCCGCTACGCCCTCATGCTCACCAGCAAACGGCTCACCTGTGCCTTTGTGACATGCCATCAATCGCTGGCCTCCGTGCCGGGGAGTTTGACCACAGAGCGGGTGCTGGAAGTCATTGGACTTTTGCATGAGGCGCTACTCTCAATGAACGGAAATGCACCGAACCTCGGACTTCTTGCTTTGAACCCCCACGCTGGCGAAGGCGGGCTTTTTGGAAGGGAAGAGATTGAAATTTTGATGCCGGCGGTTGAGACTGCGAGGAGTTTGGGGTTTCATATCTCTGATCCCATTCCCCCTGACACAGCTTTCCTGCCTGAGGCTCTCCCCCGATACGATGGGTATGTCTGTCTTTATCACGATCAGGGGGGGATTCCCTTCAAGATGCTTTCATTTGAAGACGGCGTGAATACCACGCTGGGCCTGCCCATCATCCGCACCTCAGTGGACCACGGCACGGCCTTTGATATTGCCTGGCAGGGTGTCGCATCTTCTTCCAGCTTGGTGGCAGCGACGGAGTTGGCTGTGCGGCTTCTTCGACATCGGAAAGAGCCTTCGAACGAACAATGAAGAAAGCGCTTGTTCTGCTTTTGCAGGTGGTGGTTAGCGTTGGCCTGCTTGTTTGGATTTTTCGTGAGCCGGAATTTCGTGAGGAAGTGATCGGAATTTTTCAACAAGCCGATCTCAGCTGGGTTGTGGTGGCTGCTGCTGTAGCTGGTGTGGGCATTGTGCTTGGGTTTGTGCGATGGGGAATTTTTTTGAGGGTGGTTGGTATTAAAATCTCGGCATGGCAAGTGTTTCGTATGGGGGCGGTTGGTCTGTTTTTTAACAGCTTCCTTCCGGGGGCTATCGGGGGCGATGCCGTCAAAGCCGGCTGGTTGGTTGCCCGGGGAGCACGAATGAAAGATGCGCTTTTATCAATCCTAATGGACCGCATGAGTGGAATTGGTGCGCTGGTTTTGTGCTCGGCTGTTTTTATCGGGGCGCGGTTTGAGTGGCTGATGCAGAGTGCAGTGGTTTCAACAATGATTCACTTGGTCATCCTTTACCTTGTGGTGGTTGTCGCGCTGCTCACCATCTCTTTCCTCGCCGCGTCCAAAGGAGCTGTCGCTAGAATCCCAAAGAAGATGCCGGGCCGGACTTTGATTGAGGAATTTTCGGGGACATACTTCTTGTTTGTAACTCAGTGGCGGATGACCTTGGTGGCGGCTTCTATTTCAGTGGGGATGCTCATGGCTTATTTTTTAACGTTTTATTTTTGTGCGTTGGCGCTTGGAGTTCCAGTGCCGGTGCTGGACTTTTTAGCCATCATGCCTGCTGTGGATATTCTGGCGGCCCTGCCAATCAGCGTGGGAGGATTTGGGGTACGGGAAGGGGCTTTTGTGACCCTGCTCGGACAACTCAACGGCGTAATTCCAGCGGCTGCAGTATCCATCTCCTTTGCAGGAGCTGTCCTGAATTTACTATGGGGGTGTGTGGGGATTCTTGTGCTCCCCAGTTTTCAACGGGAAACCCATCAATGAAAAATCATGCGGTTGCACGCAAAGCTGCTGCCAGCAGTTATTGGAAGCACAAAAGCCTCTACTTCTACACTAGGAGCAAAATTGGCTTGGACCCCGCCTATCGTTGGGTTGCAGACTCGTTGGTCTCCTCTCCCCGTCCTCTCTTGGATATTGGTTGTGGGGCGGGCCAATTGGCCGCGTATCTGCGGGCATCGGGTCATAAAGCCCCCATCCTAGGCATTGATGTCGATGCAGCAAAAATCCGCATCGCTCAGGAGGTGGTGACAAGATGTGATTTTGAAGTGGGAGATGCCTTGGCCCTCCCTGCCCATCTTGGGGATTTGGTCATGCTTGATGTGCTGCATTACTTTGGGCCGGAGAATCGCAAAACCTTGATTCAAAATCTTGCCACACGAATTTCCTCCGATGGGATTGGAATCTTGCGGGTGACACTAAAAGACGAATCTTGGCGCTACAAGATCACTTGCCTGGAAGAGTGGTTCGTCGGGGCAAGCGGCTGGATTCCCTTTCGCTCGGTTGGATTTCCCGAGCGTAAGGAACTTGATCGCTTGGCGGCCGAAACTGGTATGGTGGCTGAAATTTTTCCAATGTGGGGGATCACTCCTTTTAACAGCTACCTCATGACCCTAAAACATCTGAGATGAAGCTCCCTGAGATCGACAGAACCAAGATCCGCGCTGTTTCAGAAAAACTCTCACTCCCCCTGCGTCAGGGTCTCCGCCGCACTAGCGGGAATGTGCCAGGATCCAACGCCGGTTCGTCCATTGATTTTCAAGATCACCGCCCTTACGTGCCGGGGGATGATCCCAGGCACATTGATTGGCAGGCTTATGCCCGAAGTGGTCAATACACGATGAAGCTGTACCGCGAGGAGGTGCGGCCGATTGTGGATGTCGCCGTGGACGCCTCACCGTCCATGTTCGTGGAGGAGGCCAAAGCGAGGCGGGCTTTGGAAGTGGTCCACTTCTGCTCGGAGTCTGCACTGAGAGCGGGAGCAGCCCTGCGGGTTTTCTGGGTTGGCGGCTCAGAGGTTTCGATTTTTGAAGCCGGGGCCGATTCTATCTCTCCGGCGGGAGATGGCCCCCCTGCGATGCAACGAGTTCCCTGGCGCAAGGGGTCACTAAGAGTGGTTGTGAGCGATCTGCTTTTTCCGGCCTCCCCCACATCACTCCTGATGCCGCTTCTTGCCGCCGGGGGTAGCGTGATTTTTTTCATCCCCTTCTCTGGAACCGAGGAAGATCCCGACTGGCTTGGCAACACCGAACTGCTTGATGCCGAAAATGGAAGCCGAGCCGATCATTTTTTCCGAGCGGAGGACATGCGTCGTTACCATGACGCCTATCGAAACCATTTTACAATCTGGCAAGCCACCGCACGAGCGCATGGTGTTCCATTTTCGAGAGTTCCTCCCCAAGGCTCTTTGGAAGAGGCTCTCTCCTTTTCGGCCATTCGGGAAGGCGCTGTGGTGCTGGGCTGATGGCCCCGCAATTCGCAATGTGATCAAGGGCCTGCCACCGCAAATCCCTGACCCTCCAAAAACTGCCGCACCCGATCCGGTTGATCTCCTTGAAGCTCAACCTCGCGCCCGGCAATTGTCCCCCCACAGCCCAAGGATTTTTTGGCTTTTTTTAGGAGGATCTCGATTTCGGGTGGCGAAAGATGTGTTGGAATCTGACTGACCACCACAACGGTTTTGCCACCACGCTGGGATTTTTCTCTGCGAATGACAACACGATGACGTTTCACCTTGCTGGGTTGGGGGGGTGGTTCAGGAACCGCGGCAACGTCCGGAAACACGGAAGGCTCCAATGCCGCAAAAGGGTTTTGCAAGGGGGCCTGAGCCCCAGAAACTGGAATTTTCTTACTCAAAGCGAAGATATTTTACAATGTTCCATGTTGAGAAGCCAAGTTCACAAGTGCTTGAGGCAGGCCTGCCACCACGGGTGCAAGCGGTCAGTCGGGCTGCTCCAAACTTCGTGATGCAGTCGTCGAAGAGATTCGGCATCCCAAAGCAGGGCATATCGTTGAGCGGGGGTCAAAGCGTCAGGCCCCTCATTGAGCAGCTGATTGGTTGTGTCAGCCCTCACCTCATCCACTTTGTTGCTCATAGGCTCGCGTTCTCGAAGGAGCGCCACATGCAGGGAATGTGCGATTGGATCAATCACGGCACGCACGAGCCCGCTGTGCGAAATTCCCTCGAATTCTTCTTCTACTGACCCGATCTGACCAGCGTGATGAAGTTCTGCGGGACAGGTCTCTGGATTCTCCTCGGGAATTGCAAACAGCCCCGCCTTGCGTGACAAATCCCCCAGCCATGGTTGACTTGTTGCCCATGCGATCAGTGGAGCCAACAGCCAACCTGCCAAAATCGGGCTCAGCAAGATGATCTGCGCAGGTGACCAAATGATCAATGCCGCAATGGCAAACAACCCGACAACCGGAGGAAGCCAAAAAATCCTGAAGGATTCAAAAAATCCCAAGCCTTTGTCATCCGAGCGATTTTGATTGGTCCAATGGATGGTGAGACCCAACAAATTGAAAATCACAAAGCGTGTGTAATAAAGCATGATCGCAGGTGCCAGCAGGGTCCACGTCAGGGTTTCAATCAGCGCGCTGCCTGTCAGTCGGAGAGCCCCACCAAAAGGCCGTGACCGTGGGAGGGTGATCAGCAGCGCGAGAATCTTTGGAACAAAAAGAAGGGCCAACGTCGCAATGATGAGAACCTGGACGGCCCCGCCTGAGTAGGAAAACTCGGATCCCGGAAGCGAGGAGAGCAGCGAAAACCGGTTCTTGTAAGCAAGATCGACCACACCGGTCACCAAGAACAATAACCAAAGTGGAGAACTCAAATAAGCCATGACTCCCGTCCAAATATGAAACCGATTGGCAAAGTCGATGCCCGGCGCAAAGAGAAACCAAAAGTGTTGGAGGTTGCCAAGGCACCAGCGACGATCTCGGCCAAGGCTATCGCTCAGGTTCGGCGGCCCCTCCTCATAACTGCCTTTTTCTGTGGTCGCAAACCACACGTCGTACCCAGCTTTTCGCATGAGAGCAGCCTCCACAGTGTCATGGCTGAAGATATGACGCTTCTTCTCATCCGGGTCAGGGAGTTCTGGCAGATCACAGTGTTCAATGAATGGGCGGATGCGAATGATGGCATTGTGGCCCCAATAGTTTCCTGCGAAGAGATGCCAATAATTTGAGCCAGCCGCAAAAAGAGGGGCATAAACTTTGGCAGCAAATTGCTGCATGCGGCGGAAGAGAGTTCGGCCCATTGCGAGTTGGGGAGCGGTTTGAATAATCCCCACTCGCGGATTTTTTTCCATCATGGCCACCAATCGCCGCAAGAGTTGGCCGGTCATGATGCTATCCGCATCAAGGACGATCATGTAGCGATAGCGTGCGCCCCAACGCCTGCAAAAGTCAGCAACATTGCCACTTTTGCTGTTTCTGGGAACTCTCCGTTTGCGATAAAAAATGCGGCCAAACGCATCGAATTTGCGACAGAGGTCCAGCCATGCAATTTCCTCCGCGATCCAATTCTCGGGACGATTGGAATCGCTCAGGATAAAAAAATCGAAGCCTTCATTGCCGCCGGCTTTGTCCAAGCCCTCCCACATGGCCTCAACGCCACGGAAGACTCGTGCGACGTCTTCATTAAAAATAGGCAAAATGATGGCGGTCGGCGCATGGGACGCCCCGCTCTCCTCATCGATGGTGTGTTCAATTTCTGCACGATCCCCGCCGGTGAGGACCACAAGGCACCCGAAGGCCACCAACCAAAACCCGGTTGCGATTTGCTGGAAGAGGAGGGCAAATAACACCAATTGGGTCCATTCCAAGGCGGAGATTCCCTCAGGAAGGAAAGACCGCCACAAGAGCCAGAGGCCAAGGCCCGTTGTGGCAAGAATGGCACCAAAAAAAGACGCCCGCCGAAATCCCACAAAATCCGGCGTCAGTTGTTCTGGCTGAATGGCTTTTCTCATTGGAGGTAAAAGTGATCGTGAATGGCGAGGACGAGGAAAAAGATGAACGTCCAAAAAATCACCGCCTTTAGTAGAGGTGCCCAAGCAAAGCGGTGCCATGTTTCCTGGGCGATGCTTTCCATCGGTCCGTAGTCCATTTCCCGATGGGTCATGCTGGAAAAGGCGAGATCGGGTCCGGTCTGGGCACGCACCTTTTCGAACACATGACGCAGCTCAGCAGGCGGTTCGCCGACAAGAAGGATATCTCCCCAACGTTGGGAACCGCCTGTGACCCGCCATGCCAACAAACCAGCAGCAGTGCGATTCTTCACCCGGCCAGCTTTTTCCCCCAGAGCCTGTGTGAACCAACTCTCAAGCCGCTCCCCGACCACATCCATGGTCACCTCCATTGTCGAAAGTCGAGGGTCAGAGTGAAATCGCGCTTTGGCATGACCGATCAATTCAAATGCGGTGCGATGACGATGTTCGATTCCCCCGAGATCCATCGACTCGAAAAGCAGCATTAGCCGCTCCAGAGCTTCATCCCACGCCTGCTGAGCATTTATGGCATCCATGTGTAACTCCAGGTTTCTGTGACCGCTTCCCCTTGCCACTTCAGTCGGCAAGTGAACTCATTCGGTTTCTGGTTATCAGGCGTGCTTGCGTAAAAACTAACACGCCACGCAGAATTGAAATCATTCCATTCGATCCTTAAATCCGAGATATTTGCCCCAGTGACGGATGTCGCGTCCACTTCGGGGGGTTCCCCAGGTTTTAGTGCTTGGAGAGGACCTCCCGCAAACTCCACATAAAAATGTCGGTAATACGGTTTGTCCTGATCATCCACGCGAGTCGAGATAGCACGACCCAGCGGAGGGACGTCATCGCTGTCGCCAAACCAGCGCAAGAGGTATTCCAGACGAACTGGCTCGAGGGGTTGTGGCGGCTTTTCTGGTGACCAGAACGCAATCACATTGTCAAAAAATTCGTCTTTTGTCGGGAGCTGGATGAGATGGACGGCCCCCTCATCAAATCCAGAAATCGGCTGAACCCAAACGCTCGGGCGTTCATGATACTTGGCCTCAAGATCTTGGTAATGCGAAAACTCGCGGTCTCTCTGCATCAGCCCATAACCCTTCATTTTCGGATCGGAAAAGACGCTGTGCTGTTTCTGCTGGGACCACGAGAGTGCATGCCATACCCATTCCCCATTCGATCGCTCCATCAGCAGCCCATCAGAATCATGAACCTCAGGACGAAAATCCCCGAAAGTGTTGCTCGTGTTCTCACCGAACCAAAACATACTCGTCAAAGGAGCATAACCCATACTCTGCGGGGTCTGCGTGAAAAAGAGAGTCGCTTTGACGATCATGTGCGTCTCCGGACCCGGCCAGACATCAAATTGGTAGGCCCCCACAACCGACCTCGATTCCAGCAGCGCAAAAATCGACATATGATTGGCAAACGGATCCGGCCGCTTGAGCCAGAACTTGGTGAAAACGGGAAACTCTTCCTTGGTATCAGAGACCGAGGTGTTGATCGCCAGCCCTCGTGCGCTGATTCCATAGTGGAGGTTCCTGGCCACGGCCCGAAAATAGGAAGCTCCAAGAAATGACAGGACCTCGTCCAAAACCTCGGGCTTGTTCAGCGGATGCACAATTCGGAAACCGGAATATCCGAGAGTTTGGGGCAACAAGCCGGTCAGCCGGTTTTGACCGAAATCAAAAAACTCGGGAGAGTATCGAATTGCCTCCACACCATTGTCAGCAATTTGCAAGATTTCGACAGGTCGATCATGCAAACCACCCGGATGAAAAAACTTGGCTTGAAAAGGCAACCCTTCCCTCCGCCAAAGGGTTAACTCGTCTTTCCACCGAATGTCTCGGACTTGATCATAGTTTAAATCCCGTAATGGCATGGGCAAAGTCGCCACCGCACTCAGGTATCCTTCCCTCGCCATCTCCTCCGCCATTGCCACCACAGTTTCGTATGTGAACCGCTCCTCATGGCGGTTGGAAATCACAATGACCAACAACAAAGCCGTCAGCACCCCGAGCACCAGATGGGTTTTCATGGATTATCTGGCTAGAAAAATCTCACACCGTCAGCTTGTGCCTCACGTGCCGTTGGACCACAAAATCAGGACTTTCGAGCAGGATCTGCTCTGGCGAGAAAGCGTCTTCAAACTCGGGAAAATACGTGTCTCCCGGATAGTCGGTATGGATTTGTGTGAGCAGGATTTCTGTGCAACTCGGCAGGAGAAGTTCGTAAATCTGTGCCCCGCCAATCACAAAGATGGTTTTGTCAGCCGGGGGCTGAGGAATTTCCGAAGGCGAGGAAAACGTCGTAGCACCTGGGAGCGGAGCCCCACGCGTCAGCACCCAATTTTCACGACCCGGCAGCGGCCGACCAAGCGACTCGTAGGTCGTGCGGCCCATCAACACCACATGACCCAACGTTGTTCGCTTGAAAAACTTCAAATCCTCAGAGTAATGCCATGGGATTCCTCCGTTGGCACCAATCACGCGGGAGGGGGTCATGGCAGCGATGGCGATCATTCAGTAAAAATGGATATTCTTCTTATACGGCTATCGGTGCCTTGATGGCCGGGTGAGGGTCATATCCCACCAACTCAAAATCCTCAAACTGAAATCCATCAATTTCTCGCACCTCAGGGTTCAGTTGCATCACAGGCAGTGGTCTTGGTTCGCGTGTGAGCTGCTCCTTGGCCTGCTCCAAATGATTCGCATAAAGATGAAGGTCGCCGAACGTGTGAACAAACTCCCCGGGTTTCAACCCACAGACTTGAGCAATCATCAGGGTCAGCAGTGCATAGGACGCGATATTAAATGGCACCCCAAGAAAAAGGTCCGCACTGCGTTGGTAAAGCTGACAACTCAACTCCCCTTCTTGAACATAAAATTGGAACATCGCATGACATGGGGAAAGCGCCATGAGATGCAACTCCGCCGGGTTCCATGCCGTGACTACCAGCCTCCGGCTGTCAGGGTTTTTGCGAATGTCCTCAACCACCTTGGCAATCTGGTCAACCGTCGAGCCATCCGGCCCCCGCCATTCCCGCCACTGGGCTCCGTAAATTCTTCCCAAGTCGCCGGATTCATCCGCCCACTCATCCCAGATGGTCACCTTATGGTCATGCAGATACGCAACGTTCGTTTCCCCTTTCAAAAACCAAAGCAGTTCATGAATAATCGAGCGCAGGTGCAACTTCTTGGTGGTCACCAACGGAAACGACTTCCGCAAATCAAATCGCTCCTGAGCCCCAAACACCGAGTAGGTGCCCGTGCCCGTGCGGTCGGCCTTGAATTTCCCTTTCTCAAGAACAAGGCGAAGGAGGTCGTGGTATGGCTTCATCGAAACGACCCACTCTGCCGGGTAGCCCGGCTTTGTGCAATAAGACTGTCCAAACAACGGAGGATTGCCGGCTGAGAATGAGGTTGCGGAGCCTGGGACCGCCGGCATCCTGCCGGCAAACCAAAAATTCTCCGCACTTTTTGTCCCTCCCTTGCCTAGACCCTCCCTAATTATGACCTTTTATCTGATTTTTTACAGAAGGAAACGAAGAGAACAAAGGGTCGATCCAATGACTGCGACGTGCGAGGATCCCCAGCATCAATTTGGCGGCACGCGCACGTTGCAAGAACCACTTGATGATTGCGCAATTAATTGACTGGCGAACCCCGGTTTTCGAACGCTCACCCTTTGATATGAATTGCCGGTCGATCAGAATTTGTATGATCTTTGACTCCGCCCCACAAATGACTCTCGAACAGAAAAAACTTTTTGACGATAATCTCCCTCTGGCCTTGGAGATCGCTCGGAAAAAATCCCAAGATGATGCCGACCGGCCAAGCGTTGAACAGGAAGCGAGGATCGGTTTGAAACAGGCGGCCCTCAAATTTGATCCTGCCAAAGGTTCCCCTTTCAAGGCCTATGCCAGCAAAGTGATAATAAATCAGATTTGCGACCTCTATAAGAAAAACCAGCGCAGCGCGATAGAGATCACCACTCTGGACGCAGACCTTTCCGGTGCGACGAGTGACGATTGGGAGGCATCAAAGGACAAAATCCTTGATCCTAGCCCCATTCCATCACATGAGACGGAGCGGAATGAGATTCGAAAGGCCTTAAATGCCGGGATCGGACAACTCACATTCGAGCAGGGACGCATTGTGGAGGCTTATCTGATTGGCCACAGTTTTGCGGAGATTGCCCGTCAGAATGGGACGTCGGAACAGAATGTCGGCCAGGTATTCCGGAGAGCCAAAGAAGAACTCCGCCCATTATTAATGTCCCAAGGAGTCACCACTCCACGTTTTATGCCGTCTGCAGGAAATTCAGGAGACCTCCCGCCAATCGCCACGCCAGTTTTGAAGTCCAGTCCGCAGACAAAAGAGCACCCCCCACTACCGGCTATGGGTTGGTTGGCTTTGCTTCTTCTGCTTCTGGTGATGGGGACGATTTTTATCCTCTACCTCTTGGGAAAATAATTTTTTTGAGAATGCCCGTTTAGTTTTTTCGGCTTCAACCGGTATTCCCCTGTGAGATGAATACCGATTTGCAGCAAACACCCACTCGAAACGAAATTACCGGCGGACGGGACAACCCGAAGGAATCGCGGCTTTATCAACTAAACTTCGAGGAATTTCTGGATACACATTTTCGGTTGAAGTCGGCATCATTTTCTCCCCGTCATCTGATCAACATCAGCCTCCCTGTGCAGCCTGCAACAGTTGCAGAACACTGGCCGGGAACAACCGTCTGCTCAACGCACAGGGCCTTGGATGACGGCAGGCTCACCTTGGCACAAGCAGTCATCGAAATTTCTGCAACTTGTCTCATTCATGTCAATTCACGCTATCGCGAACGCGGAAGCGATGGCATCATCCTTGCCTCCACGGTCGAAGAGGCCAAGTCAACACATGAACTCCTGATCAGGCTGTATGGTGCGCATGGCATTGAAATTCCTTCCGAAACCCCGATTTTTCGCATCCTTGCGCTTGAGGAGAACCACATCAGCACTCATAGAATTTCACTCGCCGATTTTCCCAAGCTTGGAGCCCCAGAAATGGACCTCCATTACGGGAATGGGTTTTCTGATTGGGCACACAAACTGCAGCAAGTGATTGAGAATAAGGCCAGTAGCCTATCCATTCTTCAAGGTCCTCCCGGCACGGGCAAAACAACATTTCTGAGGTGGCTGATTGCCAACTCCGGCAAGGAAGTCGATTTCTATTTTCTTCCAGCCACATGCATCGATCTCCTTTCGAATCCAAATATGACCCATTTTTGGCTGAGGGAATGCCGGAATTCACGATTGCCCAAGGTGCTTATCGTCGAGGATGCGGAGGTGCTCTTGTTAAAGCGCGCGGCAGAAAGCAGCCAATCGGTAGCAAACCTGCTCAACATCACCGATGGCATCATGGGAGACGCGCTTCGATTCCACATCATTTGCAGTATCAATTGTCCCTTCTCAGAAATTGATCCAGCCCTGTTGAGATCTGGCCGGCTTGCCGCAAGTTGGGTCTTTCGGCCATTGGAGCCTGACCAAGCCAATGAACTCGCCTCAAAACTGGGGCGATCATTTCCAAATTCCAGTTCGCCAATCACCTTGGCCGACATTTACGCGAGTGAACCATGCGGGCATATGGAAACGAAAAAAACAATCGGCTTCCACCCAACTCCAACAACCACGAAATAATCACCCATGGAAAACTCGAGCATTCTCTTTCTCGATATTGACGGCGTATTGATCACCTCGCGTAGTCGATTGGCTCAGTCAACTTATCCGGCGTTTGATCCGGTTTCTTGCGCGTTGGTGGAGGCAGTCAGCCGACACTGCTCTGCAAAATTGGTGATTTGCAGCGCTTGGCGGGAAGGCCGCTCCACATCGGATTTCACATCCCTTCTGTCCTCTATCGGGATATCTCCTGTTCTCCTTCACACGGATTGGGCGACACCACTCGTGGATTGCCAGCGCGAGCAGGAAATCAAGGCTTGGCTGGATGCCCATCCTGGAACGAAAAGACACGCCATCTTGGATGATGATGCCGACCCGAAAATGCCTTCCCATCATTTGGTCCAGCCAGATCCAGATGTCGGGCTGACACTTGCACACGTCATCGAGGTTTGCTCGCTCTTGAATGTGCCTTTCGAACCACTGTTTCTCAAAGCCGGACTCAAACCCACTTTGGAAGACCACTAAATATATCATGAAAAAACCAATCCATAAAAATACGATGAAAACCCTCCAGGATTTTGACTTCAACGGAGAGAATGCGCTCAGATACGTGATCTCTTGCACCCCATACAAAACACTGGAGC
Organism: Terrimicrobiaceae bacterium; assembly: GCA_041744075.1. Classification (GTDB taxonomy): domain Bacteria; phylum Verrucomicrobiota; class Verrucomicrobiia; order Chthoniobacterales; family Terrimicrobiaceae; genus JAJTZA01. Next base: position 6,931 of record JBGTLQ010000021.1, on the reverse strand, counting down.
AAACGATTGCCAGTTTGGCGGTTTTCACCGACCCAGAGGTGGTGAAACACACCAAGAACAAAGCGCTTTTCCGTATTCGGCGGGCGCGAGCCGGTGAGAGGAGGGGCACAGCAGTTGACGGAGTTATGCTGTGTGACAACCAAAGCCCAACTCTTGCGTTTTTGTGGGCAAACGCGATTGTCGGAAACCGGCAACCAAGGGAGGTTCAATTCAACCATCTCTATCCGCTCTCTCAAAACCCTGACCATTACACCTCTTTGGCAAATATCTTTATTACACCAGCCTTTCTTGCAAAATTGACGGATAAAAATCCAGAAATCATCAATCTGCTACGATACCGAGCTAGGGACATTTATGGATTTTTTCCTGAGATCCCTGAGAACCCATTTAGTCCGCCAACAGAACCAAGGGGATACGATAAACTGAAATGGGCTCCGCATCCAAGCAAACCCTGCAGCAAAAACACCCTGCGCCAAAGAATAAACGCAAGAATTGATGCCTGCACTCGAACTCGTATAGCAAGCTCTGTCCGAGAGTCTAGATGGCTACTCGGTTGAAACTAGCCAAAACAGGCATGAGTTGATCTTAGGTATTAAGCCAAGCCAGGACGAGAAACAAATAGTCAATGAAAAAGGAGAACATGGGAATGTTGGACGATGACACGAGACGGAGGATCAACAACCACAAACGAGAGCATTTTCCTCATCCCTTTAGATCATTCGGTTCAGGATGCTCTGATTTTGTGGTATTATTCAGTCGATTTTGTGATTTCGAAGATAAGAAACTCGGGGAAGCTTTAGACCTGATTGACTCCATGCTTGCGGGCCACTCCGATTGCCTCTCCTGCTCTGCTAAGATTCTGGCTTTTTGCGAAGCTTTCACGCTAGATCGGCTTCCGCGGCGCCATGCACAATATAAAACTAAATACAATGAGTGGACGGCCAAGGCCGAGCGTAACTATCGGCAAGAGATAGAGGAGATGATCAATTCCTCCAGACCTGATACGGAAATCGAAACGTCAAACCAATCAAAATCATGAAAATAATTCTTGTCCTCTTCACCGTCCTTTTCTACGTCGGTTGTGCTTCGTTCAACAAGTTTGACATTCGAGAGGCGACCATGACTCCGGTTCATTCAAAGCACATGATTGCGGTGGCAGGAATCGACGAGCGGGAGTATTTACGGCGTGGTGAAATCACTCCTGATTATTTGGGTATGACACGGGGAACCTACGGCAATCCATTTCTTGTCAAAACCGCATCCAAGCAGCCGCTTGCTCTGGAGGTAGCACAGATCCTTGCATCATCCTTTGGTTCAAAATCCGCAGGGCCAGCGATATGGGTGCCGAATTCTGACATGGCATTTTCGCGACTCAAAAATTCCTCCGCTTCGCGGATTAGCCTGATCCGAATTCTCACATGGGAAAGCGATACGCTCATTCGAACGTCCTTGGACTACTCGCTTTCGTTGGAGATTTATGATCGATCTGGCCAGTTATTGGCCTCTGCCTCAGAAACAAAAAGTCAAACATTGGGAGGCAATGCCGCTTTTCCTGTCATGCATGCCAGACAATCTGTCCTTAGAGAACTTTCTTTAATTCTTGACCGATTGGTAAATGAAAATCAGATACAGTCAGCTATTCAAAACAACTAACGCAAACCCGGCAGGGGCTCCGCTGCGGGTAAGTGAGGAATACCACGCCCGAAAAAGACGTTATATCCGCTTATTCTCGGATTGTTTGAAAATGGAATAAGTGGCGTGGTCTGCCGATCGGAAGATCTTCATGCAAACGGATTCACCGCCGTGATGCCGTCAATCGCTGTGAAGTCGGCCACATTCTCGGTAATGATGATAGGAATATTTTCACGGATCATCAATGCGGCGAGCTGCCGATCGAAGTAACCCTGCCGGGTCACGCCTGCCGAGACGCATAAGTCCAGAGCGAGATGGGCTGTCTCCAGCGTGAGTGGCAGCACGGTCAACCCGCGCAATCGAGCCAGCGACCGGATCTTTTCCCTCGCCATTTCCGGGGAGTCCGGTGGCTGGTTTTTTGGTCCAGTGAGATTTGGGTACATTTCGGCTAGGTTTTGCACGGAGGCACACATCGTCACATCCGGGCGATGACGCAGCGCTAGCACCTGACGTGCCCGTTCGTGGCGCGGGTCCGCAGAAAGCGTGGCGTAAATGAGCACGTTGGTGTCCACAAGCACTCGACCTGTCAGAGCCTCAACGGTCATAGGTTTCTTCCCGGCTGAACCGGCCAACGAAGCAGCCCGATGAGGTGACGATGTCCTCCTCCAACCCTCCTCTCTCTTTCAGGTATTCCTCCAAAGCGAGTTCGATGATTTGGCTTCGTGTCCTCCTCTCTTCCCGCCCAAAGCGGTTTAGGTTCTCCAGCAAGCGCTCATCAATTGTAGCACTGATGTGTGATTTCATAACATAATAGTGTTACAGTCATTTGTGTTTGTCAATACTAGGGTGCCAGTGGTGCCTGGCTTGTGATTGTGGGCAGATGACATTGAAAGTGGGTCATCTCACCGATCTGCCCCTGCCGACAACACGCTCTAACAAATTCTCTTCGAATTTGACCCTTGACGAAATATATGCCGCAACACAGTATTGCTGCATGACAGCAATACCAGTGAGCAAGCGGGGGACGATCACCCTGCCGCCGGAAATTCGGCGTGGGCTTGGGTTGGATACCGCCCAGCATCCAATGATGTTGGTGGAGTTGCGGGACGGAGGTGTCTTTTTGCAGCCAGCCGAGGCGCAGCCGGTGCGGGAGATCCCCGAGGCCGTATTGCGCGATTGGATTGCTGAAGACGAGCGGGATGCGGAAGGGTTCTGGCAGCGGGCAGGCAAAGTGTGAAGGTCTTCCTGGATAGCAGCGTGCTGCTGTCAGCCTGTGGGTCAGAACGCTCGTTGTCTCGACTGATCACCGAAATCGCTGAAGAACGAAAATGGAACCTTGTCTCGTCCGCCTACTGCAAAGCGGAAACTTCCAAAAACCTAAGCAAGTTCGGCCCCGCCACAGGCGGGTATTGGAAATCCCTTCAACATAAAGTCGAGTGGGTGCCCAATGCACTCACCACCCGCAGGCCGCTTCTTCCGACAGCCTCGAAGGACAAGCTGGTGCTCATTTCGGCGCTGGCGGCGCGATGCGATCTGTTGCTGACTCTCGACAAAGGAGATTTTGGATTGCTGCTTGGCACGGAGGTTTATGGGATGACGGTTCTCACTCCAAGAGATTTTCTTTTGGGTCAAGGTTTGGGATAGAATTTATTCCTCCTATAGGGCGGAAGAAACATCGGGAAATGAAGGAAACGGCACTCGCCGGTTGGAAATGGGCTGCGAAAAAGGAGTTGGCCGGTGCGATGCGGGCAACACCAAACGAAACACGTTCCGTGTTCCGCTACCATGACGCCATCCATGAACGAACCCGATTTATTTTGGACAGCTGAGTGAATTGATCCACCATGTGGTGAATGAGCCCAGCCATGGATGATTTTTTTGGAGCACCGACTTCTGGAGCCGTTTCTTCGGAGGCCCCACTGGCTGCGCGGATGAGGCCGCAATCCTTGGCGGACTACATCGGGCAAACGCACATTCTTGGTGAGGGGAAGCTTCTTCGTCGGGCGATTGAGGCGGACCGGATATCATCGATCATTCTTTACGGACCTCCGGGAACTGGAAAGACCAGTCTGGCCCAGATCATTGCAGCGTCCACAGCCAGCCGGTTTGAGCGACTCAGTGGGGTTGAGAGCAATGTTGCTGACATCCGAAGGGTGGCGGCCATGGCAGCCAACCGCCTCGCGAATGCGGGAGAAAAAACCATTCTCTTCATCGACGAAATCCATCGGTTTAACAAATCCCAGCAGGACATACTTTTGCCGGATGTAGAAAGCGGCGTCCTCCGGTTGATTGGGGCCACGACCCACAACCCCTTCTTCTACGTCAACAGCCCCCTCGTGTCCCGGTCGCAGGTTTTCCAATTGGAGCCTCTTTCGGTGACCGAACTTCGCGAACTGATCGAAAGGACACTCTCCGACCAAGAAAGAGGGCTTGGTAAAATGCCCATCCAAATCGAAGAAGCGGCCGCGACGCACTTGGCCACCATCAGCGACGGGGACGCCAGACGTTGCTTGAATGCCCTCGAGATCGCAGCACTCACCACGCCAGCCAACGAGGATGGAAAAATTGTGATCACTCTTCCGGTCGCCGAGGAGAGCATCCAACAAAAGGCCGTTGTGTATGATGGCGATGGGGACGCGCATTACGACACGGCCAGCGCTTTCATTAAGAGCATGCGTGGTTGCGATCCAGATGCCTCGCTTTACTGGTTGGCAAAAATGCTGCATGCCGGAGAGGACATTCGGTTTATTACGCGTCGAATGATGATTCTCGCCAGTGAGGATATCGGCATGGCGGATTCGAATGCCCTGCAAGTGGCAGTCGCTGCGCATCAGGCCTCGGAAATTCTGGGGCTCCCGGAAGCAAAACTCGTGTTGGCCCATGCGGTCGTCTATCTCGCAACAGCTCCCAAAAGCAATAGTTGCACCATCGCGATTGGGGCCGCCTCAGAGGACGTCGCCAAGGGCCGAACTCTGGCTGTGCCTCGTCATTTGAGGGACGGCCACTACGCAGGATCAAAGGCGCTTGGCCATGGCGAGGGCTACAAATACGGACACGATTATGCCGGAGGCTTTGTTCCCCAAGCCTACCTGCCCGAAGGCCGAACCTACTACACACCCACCGATCACGGCCTTGAAAAGCGCGTCAAAGAACGACTCGAGTTCTGGCGCTCTCAAATCGAATCAGGTCAGGTGTGAGGAGTCACAACCATTAAGGAAAATCTGAAAGCTAGGGGTAGAAAGGCCTATTCGTCCGTGTTTCTGAGTTTTGCAAGGACGCTGAAATCTTCCAGTGTGGTTGTGTCGCCCGTGATGGTAGTTCCCGCAGCGACCTGCTTGAGCAGGCGCCGCATGATTTTTCCGCTGCGTGTTTTAGGGAGCCCATCGGCAAACCGGATCTCATCGGGTTTGGCAATTGGTCCAATGGCAGCAGCCACATGTTTGCGGAGTTTTTCGGCCAGGTCCTTGGTGGCCTGAACGCCGGTCTTCACGGTCACAAACGCGACAACACCCTGGCCCTTGATTTCATCAGGACGCCCAACGACGGCTGCCTCGGCCACGGCCTCGTGAGAAACAAGCGCGCTCTCGACCTCTGCGGTGCCAAGACGGTGCCCGGCCACATTCAGAACATCGTCGATTCGACCCACAATCCAGAAATACCCATCTTTATCGCGGCGGGCACCATCTCCGGTGAAGTAACACCCTTTGACTTCACTCCAATATTGTTTTTTGTAGCGAGCCTTGTCGCCGTAAATCGTGCGGAGCATGGATGGCCATGGCTTGCGGATGACCAGTTTGCCACCCTCATTGGGGCCGACCTCCTTGCCGTCATCATCAACAATGGCCGCATCGATTCCAAAAAACGGAAGTGTCGCGGTTCCGGGTTTGAGGGGCGTTGCGCCTGGGAACGGTGTGATCATATGGGCTCCGGTCTCGGTCTGCCACCATGTGTCCACAATCGGGCAGCGGCCTCCACCAATTTTTTCGTGATACCACATCCAGGCCTCGGGATTGATGGGTTCCCCCACCGTGCCAAGCAAACGAAGGGAGGAGAGGTCATGTTTCTCCGGCCATTCATTGCCCCACTTGATGAAGGCCCGAATGGCCGTGGGTGCGGTGTAGAGAATCGTGACTCCGTATTCGGCGATGATTTTCCAAAACCGATCTGGCTCAGGCCAGTTCGGTGCGCCTTCGTACATAAGGACCGTGGCCCCGGCCGCCAGCGGGCCATAGGTCATGTAAGTGTGCCCGGTGATCCAACCCACATCGGCTGTGCACCAATAGACATCATCTTCACGCAGGTCGAAGATATACTTGGTGGTGGAGTGGGCTGCTGTGAGGAATCCACCCGTGGTGTGGAGGATGCCCTTGGGTTTGCCAGTGGAACCGCTGGTGTAGAGGATGAAAAGCGGGTGCTCGCTGTCCAAGGACTCAGCGGGGCAGTTGGAGCTCACGTACTCGGCTTCGCGATGCCACCAGACGTCACGTCCCTCCTTGATATGAATATCAATGTTGGTGCGGCGGAAGACGATGACCTTGCGGACAGTTGTGTTGCCTTCCAAGGCATGATCGACATTTTGCTTGAGGGTGACGATTTGCCCGCGGCGGTAGCCACCATCAGCGGTCACGACCAAGGTGGCACCGCTGTCCAAGATACGATCCTTGATACTCTCACTGCTGAACCCGCCAAAAACCACATTGTGAATGGCCCCAATCCTGGCACATGCCAACATCGCCACAGTGGCTTCAGGGATCAGGGGCATATAAATCAAGATGCGGTCACCTTTTTTTGCCCCATTGCGCTTGAGGATGTTGGCAAAAACACAAACCTCGCGGTGAAGTTGGTGATAGGTGATCGTTCGGCGTTCGCCAGGTTCCCCCTCCCAAATGATGGCTGCTTTGTTGCGGCGAATGCCGGTCAAATGACGGTCCAAGCAGTTCTCGCTGGCATTGATTTTTCCGCCCACAAACCACTTGGCGAATGGCGGCGTCCAATCCAACACCTTCGACCATTTCTTTTGCCAATAAAGCTCCGAGGCTTCTCCCGCCCAGAATTTAGAAGGGTTGCGGATCGAGGCCGCATAAATTTTTTTGTATTCGGCAAGGGACCCGATGCGGGCCTTTTTAGAGAAATCTTTGGAGGGTTTAAAAACGCGTTTTTCGACGAGATGGGACTCAATATTGTTGCTCATTGGGGTAGGGATGGAAACGTGTGACCGTATCTTCCTTGACTGGGGAGTTCAACCTTTTTGCATGGGTTGGTTTGGTGTGAAAAGAGACAAGTGGGGGGGGGGGGGGCG
>JBGTLQ010000020.1:0-2410 GCA_041744075.1 Terrimicrobiaceae bacterium | reverse complement strand
TAGAGCCGAATAATGGGCCTGCATTTCCATGCGCTGACCCGCATGGTCAGGCCCGATACGGTCCACTAATTTGGCAAAGGCTTCTTGATCGTGGTGCTGGCTCATGGGCTTGTCAGCTTTGTGGGATCAGAGGTACCATTTGACCATGCAACAATGACCAACACCGGTTGAAGACGATCTCTCTCACAGAGAGTGGAGCATTCAACGTCTCCAGATCAGACGTGCACAACGCCGTCACCAGAAGGACAAACTGAAGATCGGGTATTTCAGAATGGCAGAGATCCAATCGTTGCATGGTCGAATGGTACCTCCGATCCCACAAGACTGACAAGCACATGAGCCCGCACCATGATCAAGAAGCCTTTGCCAAATTGGTGGACCGTATCGGGTCTGCCCATGCGGGACAACGCATGGAAATGCAGGCGCACTATTCGGCCCTCCTGTTAAAAGGGTATCACCTCCATATCCACATGGAGGAATTTCCGGCTGTCGCCTGGCTCATCAAAACCACCTTGAAATCTACCGGTATCTGGCCGGCGGCCGTGAAAAATTCCTCCCGGTACCGGATCATCGAACACATCGTCCCCATTCCTCATCTGCCCGAACCGTTTGATGGATTTCGCATTTTGCATTTGTCGGACCTCCATATCGAAGGGATGATCGATAAAGGCCATGCGCTTCAAGCCATGGTGTCGACGCTGCAGTACGACCTCTGCGTCATGACCGGAGATTATCGCTTTCTCACGTATGGCCATTATGACAAAACACTGACGCTCATGGAGTCCCTGGCCAAAACCATCCGGGCTCCCTATGGAATCACAGGCGTTTTAGGGAACCACGATTGGCTTGAAATGGTGCCGGGCCTTGAGCGGTGCGGGATCCGGATGTTGCTCAATGAAGCTCAGGCCGTGGAAAAAGGTTCCAGTACGATCTGGCTACTCGGGTTAGATGACGTCCATTATTACGAAACGGGTGACTTGAAGAAAGCCGTGCGGCTCGCGCCGACCGACGCGGTGCGGATTCTCTTGGTGCATTCCCCGGAGATTATCCCGGAGGCGTCGGCAGCCGGAATGGATCTGTACCTCTGCGGTCACTCGCACGGAGGCCAAATCTGTCTTCCCGGGGGGCGCCCCATCATCACCCATTGCCGATGCCCCAAGCCCTTTAAAGCAGGTCCATGGCAACATCAGGACATGCGAGGATACACCTCTCGAGGAGTCGGCACGTCGCTGTTCCCTATTCGGCTATTCTGCTATCCGGAAATTATCATCCACACGCTCAAGCGAGCGCCTCAATCCCGGTAGTCATTCCACCGGATCTGGGCTATGCAATCGCCCCAGCCTTCTTTACTGATGAAGGGATGCAAGAAAGAGTCAGAGACAGGGGATAAAATCAGATCATACGGAATATATGGTTCCTCGCTCTTTCAGGTGTGCCCCTGAAGGGTTACGTCTCCCAGGGTCCGACGCCTGCCGTCTGGCCCACGGGAGGGACGCTCTCATGCGTTGGCGGGCCTTGTTTGAGCGGAGCGAGTTGGTCCGCCCTCCTCAGGCCGGCGTCCGTCCGCTCCAATGAGGCCAGACGGGGCGTCACTGGTTTTGAGGCCTTTTGCCGGAATAAAAGGGCCTCGCCTGCCGGGGCGAAACCCGGCAACACAAAACATCACGTGGACAAGAGAGTTGGGGACACACGTGCGAGGCATTCACCTGCCGGCGCTTGGTTACTGGCAAACCCCAAGATGGATTTCCAATACACATCGTCAAGCTGTAAGGCCAGAACCATAAATTCTGAATGATCCATAAAATCTCCCTAAACAATTTCATCTTTGCCAAAGGAGAAGCAATGAGGTGCACAAACATTTTTACATTTACTTCACCTGCGGTTATCCTTTATGGTTTGAGAGTTATTCTGTCAAGGAATCTTCCTTTTTAGTGCCGTAATGAGTTCATTAATCTCCACCCCCCATCCCTTCACATATGACCTGATTTGTATCGGCAGCGGGCCGGCCGGACAACGGGCTGCCATTCAAGCAGCCAAATTCGGGAAACGGGTCGCGGTGATAGAAAAGAAGCGTGTCGTCGGCGGCACGTGTCTGGACACCGCCACCATTCCAAGCAAAACCTTTCGTGAAGCGGTGCTGTCCTTTACCGGGCTGCACCAGCGATGGACTCCGGATACACCGAAGACACGCCCAACCGCCCAACAACTGGTTGCCCGCGTGACAGAAGTTATTCGGATCGAGGGTGCGGTATTGTACGACCAGCTCCGCAGAAACGATGTCACGCTCTTACAAGGGGAAGCCTCATTTGTCGACCCCAATACCCTGACGGTTCACACGGAAAACGGATCACACAACGTGTCGAGCGACCACATTCTGATCGCCGTGGGCACCATCCCCACGCCTCCACCG
>JBGTLQ010000019.1:0-3728 GCA_041744075.1 Terrimicrobiaceae bacterium | reverse complement strand
CCTGCTACAACATTTTTAACCGTGGCCCCGAGGAGGCCCTTTTCGACACGCTTGATAAGGAAGGGATAGGCAGCATCGTTTTTTCTCCGCTGGCTCAGGGGATACTGGCAGGAAAATATCTCGCTGGGATTCCCGCAGACTCGCGGGCTTCCAAAGAAACCGGGTTTCTGCGCCCGGAACACGTGACTGAGCAGAAGCAGGAAAAGGTCAAAATTCTCCACGATCTCGCAAAACAGCGTGGCCAGACCCTCGCTCAACTTTCGCTGGCGTGGGTCCTCCGTCGGCCGACTGTGGTCTCGGCCATCATCGGGGCCAGTCGGCCATCGCAAGTCATTGAGTGTGCTGCCGCCCTGAATGGCCCTCCGCTCACTGACGAGGAGTTGGCTGTTATCGACGGTTGTCATGTCAATTGATCAAAAGCCCTCGCTGCAGGGGCCGCAATGGTTCTGTGTGCGAACAAAACGGCTGAGCGAGGGCCTCACCGCAAGAGCGCTTCGTGCCGACATCGGACTTGATGTGTTTTGCCCTCTGCTTCGTTTTCAGAAGGCCCGCAAAACCGGCAAAGTTTGGGTCCAGGAAGCCCTCTTTCCTAATTACCTTTTCGCCAAATTTGACTACTACGAAAACCATCGTCGGATCAAGGCCACCCGAGGCGTTCTGACCATCTTGAATTTTGGTGGCGAGCCAGTTCCTGTCTCGGATAACGTGATTTCCGAACTTCGGAATGTCGTTCGTGAGGAAGAAACCATCATTGTTGAATCCGCCATTCAAGCTGGTGAGGAGGTTGATGTGATCGGCGGTCCCTTTCAGGGCCTCCGTGCCATGGTCACCCGCGTGATGCCCGCCAAACAACGAGTCGCCATCCTCCTCGAACTCCTCGGCATGGAACGCGAAGTCGAAGTCGCCTCGGAACTCGTCCTCCCCCCCAAATCCCATCCGCTCCAGCACTAAGCCCACTTGCGACCTTTTTGCGGCCATCCATCGGGTCTCAATAAAACTGGATGAGGTCGCTCCTCCTGGGAACGCTGGCCCCGCGCCTGCGGGGCCGGCAATCCTTCTTTTTCTCACCCACTTTTAATCCCAAAAACGGGAAGTAATTTTTACAGAAGGAAACGACAAAGGGTCGAACCAACAAGGCCCTAAACCACAGCCAAACGCAGCGAGACGGCCAGCCACTTTTCAAGCCATTTAACGCTGGCAAATGACACAGAGTACAGGATTCAGAGAGAACCAGCCACTCCGGAAATCCGAGTAGAGGAATTTGGAACAAATTTCTTCTGAATGATCGGTGTTTTTAGCAGAACTGGATGTCCAAAAACTTTCTGCCACTTCCGCTCTTCAAGAATTTTCCCTCCCTTGCGCATCCAGTTGCTCAAGATAGGCTTCATAATAAATGAGCTTCCAAGGACCACGGAATGATGTTGCAAAAGATTCGCCGTTTTGATGCTCTTTTAATCGGCGATCCAAGTCAGCAGAAAATCCGATGTAGAGCCCGGTATCAGCAAGTGACTGCAAGACATACACATAAAACACGTGTCGAGTCTCCCACACTCAACCGCGTGATGCGAAGCCTTTTACGCGGCCAACCACTTCAAAACCCACCCTCGATAAAAGTCATGATGACGAGGCTCCACGCCCCGCACCTTCAAAGCCATGCGAAACCGCACCCAACGATCATCCCAAACTGCTGCTGATCTTGCATTTACATTCATGTTGCGCGATTTGTGCAACAATAATAGCATGACATCATCTTTTTGTAATAAAACTACACATCACGTAAAAATATGTTCGATAATGAAATGACTACTGAGTTATCATCGCGTTTCTCGTTGTTCCTTCGATATTACGGATGGCTCGCAATCTACTTTCCCTTGTTTTTCGTCGTGGCATTGCCGACCACATTTTTCTTGGATATCTATTTTCCTGAGACTGCCGCCATTTTGGGCAGACCTGCGTCTTTTCAGCGCATCTTCGTTTGTCTCGCCGGGATCGCAGCTATCACAATTTTGATCTGGCCAGTTTGGCATAGATTGGGAGATTTATTTCTGCCTGATCGGAAGCGACTCAGGAGATTCAGGAATGCATTTGCTTCGAGTGCGGAACTTCGACGATTTTTGATTGATGAATACAGAAAAAATCGAACAGGCCAGTCGAGCTAACCCCTACAAGCTGGCACTCGGGCTGCTTACGCACCCCGACCGCCAGCTTTCCGGGGCAGCTCACTGGGGACGTTGATAAATGAAGCCATCTCGCATAGCCATCGGATTAATTGGTTTCGCTTTTATTTCGGTGATCGCGGTGTTTTTGATTCTTCGGCTTCCCTCGCGGGACATCGCTCTGACCGAAAATCAGATTGAAGAGGCATTCTCGCCTTCGATGAACGAGAAGCAGATTATTGAGGGTTTGCATAGACTTGGTGTGTCTAATTTTACGCACGATAAAACTGTTGAGCCCGGTTTCTGGAGAGCGGAAGATATGCCAGAAAGACGGTATACCAACTACGACGGCTTTACTGACGATGAACTGTCCCGGACTGTATCAACTATCAGTTTCGACCGAGCGATAGGGGCCGAATGGTTATCATTCTCAACAAGATATGTGAGTGGCACATTTCTATTGGACTCGAACGAGAAGCTGATTGCGTTTCGATCGCGTTCCTACAACGAGGGCCTATGACCAAAGAAAGCGAACGATGGACTTAACCACGGGCAATGCCGCACTTTCGGTGGCAAGCTCGGCTGCCGCTACCCGTTCAAGCACAGAGGCTGCGAAGACGAAGAGCAGCCATAGTGCCTTCACTCCCTCCGCTTTTATGGCAACCTCCGTTCCGCCCGTGGCAAGTCATCGGGGACGATGGGCACAAAATGATTAAGCTGGATCAATGGTCTCGTGGTTTGTTGGGAGCAGGCAGTGCAATGGTGTTACTGTATGTAGTCTTCTGGTTTGTGGACGTTCTCATCCTTGGCGGAGATTATGATCCCCTTGGACTTATCGCCCTTCCTTTCATGGCATGTCTTTTCTCTGCATTGGTATTCTGGTTACTTATTTTTCCGGTTTGCAAGTTGATTAGATGCACACTGAATCACTTATACCCCACTCAATCGCTTGCCTTGGGTTCCATACTGTCAGCCGTCATTTGCGGACTGATCGGCATAGCAGTAGGTGCCACCGCCGGCGACATGGCAGGAAGTCTTATGTGGGGATCTTATGGGGCAGTCAGTGCTTTTCTTTTTCATCATCTATCAGCTACAGTCATCGAAGAAGAAGCCCACACAAGGCGCATGCACTCAACCCTCAGTCGCTAAGGCTCCCTCGGGCGAGTGATGCGCAACGTTGATATGGTTGCTTTTTTGTCAATAGACAAAGTTCTTCCGTCGCAACTATTTTGTCGCGTATCCGATATTTAAACAGAGAGCAGAAGAGAGGCGCGGATCCTTCGGGATGATTTATGTATCCGGCGGTTTGTAGGCTGATATTCGTGGGCTGTCCCGCAGCTGCGGGACCTATCCAACAGTTTTTTTGTTCACCGCGACTCTTCCAACTTTTTAGGCTCGCGTGCTCATCCCGCTTTCGCGGGACTTAACGCCTAACCCCCTCTTCGGGAAGCTGGAGCGGAAGGCAAGGAAAAAACGGAATAAGTGCCCGCAGGGCCGGAGCGTAGCGGAGTTATGCCGGATTTTTACTTGCCTGGAGTGGAAGGTTCCCGCACCGGACGATGTGACCTCGCA
>JBGTLQ010000018.1:0-2626 GCA_041744075.1 Terrimicrobiaceae bacterium | reverse complement strand
TTTCAATTTCGCTCAAGCGGTTAATCCCGGCGGGCCGGGACTCTACCACTGAGCTACTCAGGATTTTCTTTCAATTTCGCTCAAGCGGTTAATCCCGGCGGGCCGGGACTCTACCACTGAGCTACTCAGGAATGAGTGGAGTTAAGAATTAATCAGGTGTCGCGTGGGAAATCAAACCGATTTTCCAAGAAAGTTTTTGTGGCTTCAGTCGCGTCCTTTTTCAGGTGAAAATTCGCGGGTTAATGGGCCTGGAATCGTCCCGCGAGGAGGAGCCCCAGCCAGGTGGCTGTGAGGCAAACAAGGACGCTGAGGAGGACATTGACCAGTGCGGGTACAAGATGACCGTTTGAGAGGAGGCCGATGGTTTGAAGGCTGAAGGAGGAGAAGGTGGTGAAGCCGCCAAGAACTCCGATGGCAACGACCTGGCGGACCAGGGGAGATGTCGGCCAAGCGCCATCTGGCCCGGTCAGGCCGGCAAATACTCCGATGATCAGGCAGCCGGTCACGTTCACAAAGAGGGTGCCCCAAGGAAAATCCTGGCCAAATTGCTTGGCGACTAGGTCCGCCAAGAAAAAGCGGGCACCGACGCCCACAGCTCCGCCCGTCATGATTGCTGCATAGGTTTGCCACATGGTCTTGTTTGACGAGTATGCGTGAATCGGTTTCGATGCCAAGGCTCAAGGAAGTGAATGAAAACAATCAGAAATGCCGGCCCCGCAGGCGCGGGGCCAGCGGTCCCAGGGTTTGCCGCCACGCCCAGCTTCGATTCGCACCCAAGACAAAGCCGTCGGCGTTTTTTGATTCCGCTTTTTTCCCTCCCCCGCCTAGGATGATGGGCCGTGGAAAAAGAAGTTGCTAATTATGGGGGAAGAAGATTTCCCAACGAATGAATTCGCGCCTGCAATTTGAGCTTCAGGCCAAGGCGACAGGTTCTGCGGCGAGGGCGGCGGTGTTTCGCACCCTGCACAACGAGGTACTCACGCCGTTGTTTATGCCGGTGGGTACTCAGGCCACGGTGAAGGCGCAGCTTCCTCAGACATTGGAAGACTCGGGCTCTCAAATACTGCTGGCGAATACCTATCATTTGATGCTCCGCCCTGGGTTGGAGGTATTTCGCAAGATGGGTGGCATTCACCGTTTTATGAGTTGGAAGCGGTCGGTGCTCACGGATTCGGGGGGTTACCAGATTTTTTCGTTACCGCATTCACGATCTATGACCGAGGAGGGCGCCGTTTTTCAAAGTTACACGGATGGGAAGACAATTTTATTGAGTCCGGAGGTCAGCATTGGCGCGCAAGTTGATATTGGCAGCGATATTATGATGGCGTTGGACCAATGTGTGCCATCCACGGCGGAGGAATCGGTGGCCCGTGCCGCGTTGGAGCTCACTCACCGCTGGGCAGGACGGAGCCTTGCGGCAAGGGGCGATTCCCCGCAGGCCATGTTTGCCATTGCGCAAGGAGCACTTTACCCCGAGCTACGCAAACAGAGCGTCCTGGGGCTTGTGGAGCTTCCTTTTGATGGCTATGCGATTGGTGGGCTCGCGGTGGGCGAAGGCAAAAGCGAACGCGAAGACATCTGTGGATTCACTGCGGATCTGCTACCTGCTGACAAACCCCGCTACCTGATGGGGGTTGGGACACCTCTGGACATTCTTGAGGCGGTTCATCGGGGGGTGGACATGTTTGATTGCATCATCCCCACCCAGGTGGCGCAGCGGGGTGGCGTTTTCACGTCGCGCGGTTATCTCCAGCTCCGGCGGGGGGTTTATAAATTCTCGGATGAAAAGTTGGATCCGACCTGTCATTGCCCCACGTGCGAAAGGTATTCCCGATCGTACCTTCACCACCTCACCAAAACAAAGGAGACGCTCGGTTGGCAATTGCTCGGCAAACACAATTTCCATTTTTATCACCGCCTCATGCGCGAAATCCGGGCCGCCATTTTGGCAGACACGTTTCTCCCCTTCTATCATAAGAAGCGGGCCTTGCTGCACGAAGACGACCTCGACAATCCTGTCATCGCCCAAAAATCAAAAAAGCCCAAACGCCTGACCTTGGGCCACTACGAGATTCACAAGGCTTGGGAGGGTTTTGCGAGTATTCGTCATATTCACTCCGGTGAGATTATGCATTCCCGTACACCTCCGATGGAAGAAGCCCGTCGACTCTACACCGACCAAGCGCGACTTTCTGAGCGACTGCGGGAAATGGGCCAGCCCCTTGTTGTCTGGGATGTGGGACTAGGTGCCGGTGCCAATGCCATGGCGGCCATCGGCTGTTACGAAAAGAACCAACACCCTCTTCGCGATCTTTATATCGTTAGTTTCGAAAATGACCTCGATTCCCTGAGACTGGCCTTTCGAAACAGCGATCAATTTCCTTATTTGCGTCATGGTGGCCCAGCCGGAATCTTGAAGGATGGCACTTGGCAATCCAAAGTTCATGCAGGTCTGAAGTGGATGCTGATTCCCGGTAATTTTTTGGAGGTGTTGGAAACAGCTCCCCTCCGCCCGGACTTGATTTTTTATGACATGTTTTCCGGAAAAACCAATGCCGAGGCGTGGACGATGAATGCCTTTCACCGACTGTTTCAGGTCTGCAATGGACGTCCCGTTGAGTTGTTT
>JBGTLQ010000017.1:0-5761 GCA_041744075.1 Terrimicrobiaceae bacterium | reverse complement strand
TCGCGAGAAGTGAAAGGGAGACTGAAATCCAACTCGGAAGGCGACTTCGGAGATATTAAGTCCCGTGGTGCGCAACAAATCCGCACCTTTTTGAGTTCGCAGACGCCATAAATAGTGCATCGGCGTGTCAGCACAGTGTTTGCGGAACACTTTGATGAGGTGATGGGGAGTTACATTCACCGACTTTGCGATGTCACTCAGACTCATCGTTGTGCCATAATTGCGTTCGATACGCTCGACAGCTTTTCTCAGTACTTCCGGGTAGACATTCGGATCCACCCCCTTCTTTTCCGCATGGCGGTAATACTCGAGAAAGATACAAATTACCAACTGTTCCATAAAGAGAGACCCCGCGGCTCCCAAAGGCACTGGTAGATCCAACGCAAGTTCCACCAAAACCTTCAATCTTTCAGTGGCCTTGATCGAAAACGGCAGCGTCTCGATACGAGAGGATAAACCTGCAGGCAGAAGCTCTGGGCGCAGGATGCACCACGATTGATGGCTGGGCTCAATTTTTGAAAATTCAAGCAACTCCTGCTGGCCTGGTCGCAGAAGCGCAACCTCGCCAGGGGCAACCTGCAACGTCCGCCCGTCTATCTTAATATTTAAAATCCCGGCATGCAGCAAAACCAACTCGTACCGATCTTGGATTCGAGGCCCACAAAGACCCCCGGCGTCGTAAATCACCTCGCCAACCGAGACCTGCTCAGTTCGATGAACTCGATCTATACTGGATATACGTACTAGGTTTTGCTTGGGGAGGACAGTCATAGGAACTCAATACTGGATAGTTATCCAAAAAACAAGATCCTTGATTGCAGCAAAAAAACTCCCCCACAGCAAAACCATGAGCAGAACGACCACAACCCAATCCTCTATACGGCCATTGCCGCCCTGCGGAAGGCTTCTATCTCAATGGACTGACCTGAAAGTCTGGATTCCTCCGCAGCAAACCCAATGATGTGACTGGCCACTGATGTTTGAATGGATGAATTCATCTCTGTCGCCGAAGGCTTTCGCATCTCATGGTAGATTGCCTCAACGAGACCCTGATCGCCACCGCCGTGGCTGTCATATCCGCCAGTTAGGGATTGTATCTCAACCCGTTCGATATCTGCAGAATCCAATTCTTGCACAAGAATATCCGCTCCCGTCAATTGACGATATAATTCACCTGCACGAATGACCCCTTTAGTCCCGTAGATCTCCATACCACGGCCCTCCGTGAAGGCAGTCATGGTGAATGTAGCTGTCACATTGCCTCCAAATTGCATCGAAACAACCTGGTGATCTACGGCCGTGTTGTCGCAGCGATAGACGCAGCGGCTCCAAGGTGAGGTTTTGATCCAGTCCAGAATACGCTCGGGAGGCGTATCCTCCGCCATCAATTCCGGCTTCACATACAGCCACTTTCTTTGGGTGGTGGCATAATGATGGGCATCGTAAAAACAGATGCCATTTTTTGGGCATCCATCCGTGCAGCGCAATGGAGCGTCTTCAGGAGCATGACGTTCGGTAAAATATTCAAGACTTCCGTGACTGCTCACACTCAAACAAGGTTGATCGATGATCCACTGGATCAGGTCCAAATCGTGGCAGCTTTTCGCGATAATCATTGGGCTGGCCTCTTCTGTTCGACTCCAGTGTCCGCGAACATAGCTATGCGCCTGATGAAATGCGCCCACCCCTTCTGTGGCATTAAGCGAGATCACTTTGCCGATCCTGCCGGAAATCACCAACTCCTTGATTTTCGAATAAAGCGTTGTGTAACGCAAGACATGGCAGACCAAAACGCGGCGACCAAGCCGAGTTGCAACAGCCTCGACAGCCAGCACATCTTCAAGAGTTGAGGCAATGGGTTTTTCGAGAAGAAGATCATATCCTCTTTCCATGGCTGCAATCGCATGATCTCGATGTTGGGCATCTTGAGTACCAATCACCATCACATCGGCAAGTTGGGGTTCCGCCAATATTTCGACGTCGCTGGAAAACCCGCGAAAATCTGGAATTCCCGATGCCGCAGCCATACGCCGAACAAGCTCAGGTTGATAATCCGCTCCGGCCACAACGGTATAATGATCGGGGTTTGTCGCCGCCATGCTGAGATAGCCGTAGGAACGCGGACCAAGCCCAATGGCTGCAAGTCGCAGTGGTGATGTTTTCATTCGATTGTATTAAAAATGCGTCCTCAACATCCGAGGTCTACGGCAAGAAATCACCTCGGCAGATAAGAAATAAACTATGTCCCCTCAGCACCTTGCGCTACCATAGCCGAAATTGTGTATTTCATATCCCAGAGTGAGTTATTTCACATTCCCTATATTTGTCGCCAGCTTGATGACCATGGTTCTGAAGATTCCTCTTGGAACAACATTCCACCATCAATGCCCTACCATAGATACCAAAGATCACGCACAGTCCAGTCATGGATTTCGGACTTCCAGACATTGCCAGAATCACATTTTAAACATACCTTTTGAGCTATGACTGCTTCTCAGTTTACTCAGTTCCCCTTTCTAGCTTTCAGTTTGGTTTCCTTGTTTTTTGCCATACCACTTCAAGCCGCAGACATTCCCCAGCCGCTTGTTCAATTTGCCCACGATCCATCTTCAGGAGATCTCAATGGTGGAACAGCGGGAATAGACAGCAAACTGGGATTACCAGAAGGTGATCACCTGACTCCAAATCCTGGAGTTGAGGTGGCTGAGACAGGCAAAACCTATACAAAAGGAGCCATCCTTTCCATGAATACCCCTAGCAGGGGGCCATTTCTTATCTTCCAGGTTCCAAGCGAGCTTTCTGCCGAAAATGTTGCTTCTGCCGGGGGGATGACAATTGCCTTTTGGCTGAACGCTCAAAAGTTGAAGGAGTGGGGAAATATTGTTACAGGAATGGGGTTCTTTGAACTTCTGGCCGTTTCACCAGAAACGGGAGCCTTCCGTCTAAGGACAGAAATTCTAAATTATCCTGAATCCCAAGGGATAGCCCAGACGCCGGATCATTTTATTGACCAAAGTGGCTGGGCATTCTACACGATTGTCATACCAGTTGGGGATAACCCCCGATATTTCCGCAATGGCAGTTTGCAGGAGGTCAACGAAGTCCCGATTCTCGACACCTACGATCCAACTCGTCATAAAGACCAAGGTTTGGATCGAAAGAAAACCGCAAATATTGGTGGCAATCCGACCCAAAATGCTTCCAACGACTCAGAACTCCAGTTTTCGAACTTCCTTATTTTTTCCGGTGCTTTGGATGAAATTCAAGTTGAAACGCTTTTCAACCAACAGTTTACCGAATAAGGGCCATCTCGCAGAAGTCAAAGATTCGTCCATTTTTGGGCACTCTCTAGATTGTGATTACTGTGTGATACCTCTGCTGCATTTCTTTTCTTTTGGTCTGCCACGGGACAGTTATTCATGGTCCGTGGCTTTTCTGGAAGGGATTAGAGCGCCACTGAGAGTCGACGGGGAAAGAAGGTATTGCATTGAGGTGCTTGGCAATTGTCTTCCCGACTAATCCGAACGGATGAACTCTTTCCGCCAGGATTGCGAAGCAACCTTGGGAATTGTACTAAGTGCAATCTCATCGGATTTGCATTCCGTTTCAATGCCCCCATTCGTTGTCCAATGTCTATTTGCACATCGTCTTCTCGAAGAGAGCGATTTGTTCTCTGCATTTTACACTTGGACATAATAGGATCTCTCTTTTACAATGCCAACGTTGGAACACCTGTCCCGAATGGCGCTAAAAGCCCCAACGGAGCGACTCCCATAGCCCAGGGCAAGCGTAAGAGCCGCCCTGGGTCTTGGGCAAAATAGGTTCCTGCCCTGTAAGGGCAGTATCACAATACGCCTTTAAGTTAGTGCCATTCACACCTGTCCCAGTTCAGCAGTGTTTGTGCAACTCGTGTCACAATGCAAACTGCCCGCATTTCCTATTAGGAAACTGCGGGCAGAGTGATTTATTCCCCCCAGAATTGGATTTGACTATTTTTCTACCTGTCAGTTATAGAAGAACGGCGACGAAAGATAAACAAGGCACCCAGGCATCCTGATAACAGAAGCCAAGTGGAGGGTTCTGGCACAACTTGAAGTGCCAGATCGTTGCCTCCCGTGAAGGAACCAGTTCCAAAGTCAGCTTGATAGGTGATTTGCCAGCTCTGAGAATTCCATGAAAACTGGCTACCTTCATTCAAAATGGTTCCTACCCCATTGAGTTGAGTAAATACGCCAGTGATCGCCTCATTGCTATCATTACTGATAAGAAAAAAGATATCATCTACGACCGGATTGTTCAGACCCGAGAAAAGCGTAAGTTGGAGATTGGCTCCACTGGTGATATCCACCGTGCCAGTAACGTTAGTGCGGTCGCTCGTTGGCGTTACGCCGCTGCGGCCCAGTTCGATATCGAACGTGCTGGTGCTTCCCAAAGTAAGGCTCCCGGTATTGATCGTTCCGATGCTGTTACCGGGAGCAAGCGTTCCATTAATCGTCGTGGCACCACCCACCGTTCCTGTTCCGCCCAGTCTGGCACCAGAAGCAACAGAGACTGCGCTGGAGGCGGAAGTCGAACCGGCAACGATCAACGTGCCAGCATTGACCGAGGTAGTCCCGGTATACATGTTGGTTCCGCCGAGTTGCCAAGTGTTGCTGCCATCTTTCACCAGACTCACGACACTGCCTGATCCAGTGGCATTGTTGACGATGGCACCATCAAACCGATTTATGATCCCGGCTGCGCTGGATCCGCTCAGTGTCAGCGTTTTGGTGCTGGTGTTCTGGTTGGCTCCGGATGTGCTCGCCGAATTAAAGATGAGTGCTCCAGTGCCGTTGGCTTCAATCACTCCGCCCCCGGTAGAACTCGCAGAACCATCTAAAAGCACTCTGCGATCCGTGCTATGCCCGGCTCCACCCGTGCTAATGCCATTGTATGGGGTAAGTGCCTGGTAGGCAAGCGTGCCTGTCGATCCGCTGCGGCCCAGAAGATAAGCATTACCAGTGCCAAGGGTGCTTGCCACACCGACATTTGCCAATTGATTGACGACCACACGGCCATCATCGATGTTAAGGTTGTTTGTAAATGCGTTGGTGGCGTTTGAGATCGCTACCGCGCCAGCCCCAATTTTTTGCGTGAGGCTGTTAGTAGCGATATTGGAGTCGATTTGGAATTCAATGGCAGCGTCAGAGTTTGCAACTGAAAGCTGGCGACCGGTTGGAGACTGTATCTCCCCGCCACCCGTAATGTAGGCGGTTCCAACCCCATTTGCTGCGTTAACAGTCATATTGTTGTTTAAAGTCATGACACCACCAGATCCAAGTAAGATGACTCGTTGGCCAGTTGGGCCGCTATTTAGTCCGCCACCACTCGTGTTGGCCAATCCGTTAAAATCCAGAATCCCGTTTAAAACAGAATGCGTTGAGGAAATGAGATTCGATCCGGTCTCATAACGGAGAGTGCCTCCACCCGAAACACTGACCACTCCTCCTGGAGCGCTATTGCCGCTGCCGTAAACTCGGGTTGTACCTGTACCCGCTTGAACAAAATAGATGACTCCTCCACCGCTAGAGTTCAAAATATTCCCACGAAGCTCCGTTGTTCCTGCCCCGGAAATATTAAGTTGATTGAATGCATTCGTAAGATTGCTATTCAACTGGACATTACCATCGATCCGAAGGGTCGCAGTTGTGCTGTCATTGATAATACTGTGATTCCTCGTGCCACTCTGGGTGGCATTGTAATTTCCAATAATCAGGTTGGA
>JBGTLQ010000016.1:0-14833 GCA_041744075.1 Terrimicrobiaceae bacterium | reverse complement strand
TCATCAGGTTTTCCGACAGTCTCAACGTCCCCAGTGACCTATCCCTGCTTGCTTTCGGCATTCCTCCTGCCCGCGAAGCGGATTCAGCAGGAGGTATGCCGAAAGTCCCGAAGGGACAGGAATTAGGTCGACTGGCTCGTTAGAATTATTTTTTTGTTATTGGTGAAATGACGGAACCATCCAGTAGAACCAAATAATATAAATATTTCGACGCTTCTTCATCCCTTTTATCTTTGAAGGTAATGGAGTAGGCCCACATTAAACTGCCGTCCGGCAATACTCGTGTTCGAAATGAAGCGTTTTTTAGCAGTCCCACATGGGTTGTATGTTCTTTTTCTGCTGTTTTTCTGGCTGCCACCATTGCTTCAGTCATGGACAATGGAACCATTTCTGCCAATCCGTCCCATTGAGGTATCTTCTTGATTCTTTCCTCACCTATGAGAAATTCGAGCACCGTCTTACCCGGATGAGTCGTTACCGTCTGAAGAAGGATATCTGCTGAATAGAGAGAGCCGATGAAAGTAACGCAGAAAAGGAAGAGAAGGGTTCTCATAAAAGAGGATAATTTCTTCTTCAACGTTGCGCATCACTCGCCCGAAGGAGCTTTAGCGACTGAGGGTTGAGTGCATGCGCCTTGTTCGGCTATTTTTTGTGTAATTGTCTGTGCCAAGAAAATAGTTCCCAGGACAAAGCAGGCTTGAGAAGCTATCGATATAAGGGATGTCAGGTAATACGCCCGCAAAGTGTTCACGTCGTTAAGCGGCCACTCTATAATACCATACTCTGTGAGTCCTATTAAGTATCCATAGACTGATCCAACTAAAAATAATCCGCACGCCCAAGCCAGAAAACCCCAGCCTTTATTCTTTGTAGCCCGATACGCCTGAATCGAAATGAAACCGACAATCACATCTGCAAGAATCGATGCAAGTGCGGAAAGATGAAACGGTATGTTTTCAGGATGCATATTTTTGAGCCGAACAGTATTATTGAGCCGCACGCGGCAATTGTAGGAGATACGCCTCGCGCTTTATAACTCCGACAAATGCGGCACAGAAGGGCAGACTTCGTCCATGGCTTCTCATTGAGCTTTTTTAGCCGCACCGAGACCCCTGTTCAAGAAAATTGAGGATGCCTGAGGAAAATTGGAAAGCGGAAAGAGAAAGTAGAAAATTCGGATGATCCTCAATGAATGGTATTTGAACGTTGATCGGATCTTGCGCCGGGCCGATGGCACTCAAATGGCTCACGTGCCTTGATCGCTCGTTCGGCTTCCACGTTTTAGATTGAGAAGGAATCGACTGTTCCAATCAACTTCACTCCATCAGGTGCGCTGGTCCCGGCGGCATCAGTGTAGAAGACGATTCCCTGGTATGGAAAAACGTAGCACGATCTCTTGATTAGATATCCTTTGGTCGTCATTAGGACAATCGGCTTGTCCTGTGACTGAACGAGCGACCAGAACTTGTGCGGCGCCAACCCGATATGCTTGTCTGCTCTTTTCCAAAGTAGAGTAAACAAACCCACGGCAAGCATGAGGAAAGCGAAAAAAGTTGGATCAAGAGTATTCATTTGCCGCTAAGTGATCTCAAGAATTAGAACGGACGGTTAATTGGGAAACTGAGGGATATATGGGAAAGCTTTGCTGGTTGATCACACAAAGGCGTGTGCACGCCTGATGGTGGAGGGAAGTGGAATTGAATCCCCATGGAGAAGACACTTTAAAGGCAGAGTGTGCATTTCGTGCGGTTATTGTAGTGATGAGGCAAAACGCGGCAGGAGTCAAGTCAGGTTCAAGAGCTACGACTTATCACAGTCTGGCATCATGCCTATCATTTTAGCGTCTACTTCGATTCTCAGTTCTGAGAAATTCGCGTTCATTCGTGATGGCATTCGTGGTTCAAAAATGCTCAGGAAAATCGGGCCGGGGGGACGCCAGTGGTGGGAATAAGAAAAAGCGGAAAATCAGCGGGCCGATCTTCAATGCTTGGCTTTTCATCCGTAAAATCCGAGTAATCCGTGGTAAAAAATGCCTTGTTTCCTCGCGGTTTGGGTCTTTTGCTGACAGTTGATTGGCCCCAATAAGCTTGCAGGACAAGGCGGAAGGGGCGTTGATGGGGGAATGATTCCCTTTAGAAATTTGGCGGAGACGCGGACTCCGGATGGATCGAAATTTTCGCTGCATGAACATGATGGCGAGTTTTTTCTCAAGCTGAATGGGCGTCAGCTTATGGGGTCAAACTCCACGGTTTCTGAGATCATGCTAGCGGATCTGGCCTGCGCTTTCCGTCATAGACTCGAAGCGCCGAATGTGCTGATCGGCGGGTTGGGGCTTGGGTTCAGTTTACGGCGAGTGTTGGACCTCACTGGTCCGAAGGCGACGGCCCATGTGGCGGAGCTTTTGCCGGAGGTGGTGGAATGGAACCGTCAGTTTTTACGAGAACTGAATGGCAATGTTTTGGAAGACCCGCGGGTTAAGGTTTTCACGGGAGATGTTTATGACCTGATCAGTTCCTCACCGGGGAAATTTGATGCGATTCTTCTCGATGTGGACAATGGGCCAACGTCATTCGTGCAAGCTCAGAATTCGCGGCTTTATCGGCGGAAGGGATTATCGGTCATCCATAACGCGCTGCGCCCCTTCGGACGGGTGGCATTTTGGTCAGCTGAAAAAGAACCAGCTTTTTTGGCGCAGTTGTCATCCTCGGGTTTTTCTGCGACTGAGTATGAGGCCAAAGCCCACGAGCGGGCCAAACGGGCCGCCCATCGAATCTACGTGGGCGAGGCGCATTGACCTTGCCTTTTGGGGGGCGTTAATGGCTCAGTTCTGGGATGGACCTATTGAGACCAAGCATCGCAGTCTTTGACGCGAAACCGTACGATCGTGATTACCTCAGCGATGCCGCGCGGACGGCAAGTTTTGATCTGCGCTTTTATGATTTCCGATTGGAACAAGACACCGCCAGTGTCGCCGCAGGTGCCAGGGCGGCGTGCATTTTTGTGAATGATGAGGCAGATCGCCTCACGTTGGAGAGTCTGGCTGCGCTGGGGGTGGGTCATTTGGCCCTGCGGTGTGCCGGGTTTAACAATGTGGATCTCAAAGCCGCGAAGGAGTTCGGCATGTCGGTCACGCGGGTTCCCAGCTATTCGCCTCATGCGGTGGCCGAACATGCCGCAGCTTTGCTGATGACCCTCAACCGAAAAATTCACCGCGCCTACAATCGGGTGCGGGAGTTCAATTTTTCTTTGGGAGGTTTGGTGGGTTTTGATCTGGTTGGCAGAACCGCGGGAGTTGTGGGCACTGGAAAAACCGGGCGTCTGCTGGCTGAGATTCTGCGGGGTTTCAAAATGCGAGTCATCGCGTATGACCTCTACCCCAATGAGGAATGGGCCAAGGCCAATCATATCGAATATGTGGAACTTGATGCCCTGATCCAAGAGAGCGACGTGATTTCTTTGCATGCGCCTCTGACGCCGGAGTCAGCCCACCTCATCAACGAGGCGAGCCTAGCCCGGATGAAGCGCGGTGTGTTCATCGTGAATGTGAGCCGGGGACGATTGATTCATACCAAGGCCCTCATCGAGGCGCTGAAGAGCGGTCATGTCGGAGGTGTCGCCTTGGATGTGTATGAAGAAGAGGAAGGTGTCTTTTTTGAGGATCTTTCCGGAGAGGTGCTTCAGGACGATGAACTGGCCCGTCTGATGACCTTCCCCAATGTTTTGATCACCGCGCATCAGGCCTTTCTGACTCACGAAGCCCTTAGCGAGATTGCCAGAGTGACGGTTGAGAACATCGGGAATTATTTGTCAGGGCGCCCCTTCATTGAGAGCACGCAAATTTGATAGGGCTTGAGGTATTTTATTCACGCAAAGGCGCAAGGATGCAAAGAATGAAAGATTTTACCATGAAGAGCACGAAGAGCATGAAGGTTCAGATGGCTGGATGATTTAGACGATGTCGTCCTGGCCAACTCTGAGCGAGGCCTTTTCTACTATCTAATTTCCTTCATGCACTTCATGGTGAAGATGATTGCTCCTCACTTTGCGCGCACGTGGATGAGGCTTGAGGGGGAGCGGGCAAAGAAGCGGGCGTCATACATGGGGACCATCTGTGTGGCAGGCCAGACAAAGTCACCGATGGCAGTGGCTCGGGCGAGGACGGCATATGACGAAGCACCTGATGACAGATCATTAAAATACAGATTCGTCTGCTGATCCCTTAGCTCTGAGAAGGAGAGGCTCGCAGCGTTGGGTTCATTGGCAGCGCTGACAAATTGGGAGAAGAGCGCGAGGTTGGGATTCACAACTTCGATGCCGGCCGGAAGCAAATCCTCGAGTGCCACAAAGCTTTGGGGTTTATCGCTTGAGAAGCGGTAGGAAATCAGCAATTCGTCGCCGAGTTGAAGGGGGGCTTCCGTGGTGCCGACACGCGTCGGATCGGTCAGATTTTTTATGACTCTTTCGATCCGCATTCCTTGCGCGACAAGCCCGGTGAGGGTTTCTGAGCCCCGGTAGGCGGCAGAGAGAACCGATGAGCCCTCCTTTGCGGCGGGCAAGCCCGCAACAGCAAATTCTGCCAATTTGGAAAGATCAATCCCCTGCCATTGCGCGGCCGTGGCATTCTTGGAGAGGGCATCGGCTTTGGGTCTTAGCGAGGAGGCACGGATCGCGACGGGTGGGGTCGATTCCAAGAGGGCATTGAAGGCCACCAAGAGCCACAAATTTTCCTGGGTGGAGAGGCTTTGCGAGGACTCCATGAGTTTCATCAGTCGGGCCCGCAGTGCTCCGGCTTCTTGACCAGGGCTAATGGCCAGCCGTGCCCATGTGCACAGCGCCTCGGTCCGGGTGGCGGAGGTGAAGGTTGTGGGGTTGAAGGCAATCGAAGAAAACTCTGTTGGCAATTCGGAAACAAGCTGGGCTTGCGATGCAGGAGTCAAGGCCAGCTCATTCATGGCCAAAGCAAGGAGAGCTTTGGCTTCCGGCGTCATTCGATCACGGATCAGAAACAACTCGGCTGCGGCCAATGCGGCAGCGTCAGTTTCGATGGCTTCTGACTTTGCGAGCATAAAAAAGGCGAAGGCTTGTAGAGAAGGGGTCGAGCCAGCGGTACGTCCTTCCAAGATTCGTTCCATGGCTTCCGGGAGAGCAGCGGAGAGCCGCTCGGGGACGGTCATTCCGGCGGCCTCGGCATTGATCACACACCATGCCGATTGAAGCGTCACATAGACATCCGGCGTTGAGCCCTTGGGCCAGTAGGGAAGCAAGCCGTTGGGGAGCAGGGCGTTTTCAAACTCCCGAAGGGTGGATTCGATGATGTGGGAATAGGAGGCGATGCGAGAGTCGGCATCAGGCAAATATTCGAGAAGGCGGGCCAGGTTCGTATAAACCAAAAGCCGCGAGGACTTTTGTTCGAAGCAACCGTGCGGGTATTCAAGGAGGTAAGGAATGCCCAGCAGTTTTGGCAGCCAGGGGGTTGTGGAAACAGCAAAGTCAAATGTTCCGCGTGCACCTGTCCATGCGGCAGGAGCCATTTTGGCCACATCCATAGTGCGGCTGACAGAATCGCCTGATACGGCTTCCTTCACGAGGATCACCGGTTCATCAACAGGAAGGGAGATCTCGACCGTATCCGCTGATGCGTCAGGGATGGCCGCTTCAAACTTCACCCCAACGGCACCGACCTCACCGGCTTTGGCGCGGAATGTCACCACGGCTGGCGCATCTTTTGTGATGGAGATTTTTTGCGTGGATTCGCCCTCCAAAACAAGGTTGCCTGTGACGGACACACGGACGTTGACTTCGGCGGAGTCCGCAACTTTCTGACGCACCACCGCTCGAAGTTCGACCTCATCACCAACACGTAAAAATCTTGGAAGAGCCGGTTCAATGCTCAAAGACTTCGAAACTTCAACGGTGGCATCTCCGGCACCAAATTGGTTTTGCCGCGTTTGGCCCACCGCAATAAACCGGAAGCGGGTCAGATTATCCGGGGCCTCGCAAGTGAACGCCGCTTCGCCACTTTTGTTTGTGCGAACGGATGGCAGCCAGAGGATCAGCGGTTTAAAATCCTTGCGGGTGAAAGCCACATTTCCAAATTCGTCCTCCCCTCCCCCTCCAACCACAAAACCCTTGGAGGTCAGCCATGAAGGAGAGATTCCATCCACATAGGCCTTGAGCGATGAATAAGTCACGACAGCATATGCCCGGCTTGGAAAAAATTGGGAGACCATGGCTGATGGCAGACTCCAGCTTCCCAGGGTCAAAATCGAATCGTCCACTGCATAAATGGCAAGATCGGCCCCTTCCACGGGTGCACCGTCAGCAGTCACTTTGACTGAGCCTGAGATTTTTTGACGTGGTTCGACGTTTTCTTGATCAAGTCCGACTTGGATGTCCAAACGCCGGTCCGGGGATTCCACGCGGAGATTCGTGAACCCAAACATTTCGCCTGCCAGGCCGGTGTCACCGCCTGGACGCAAAACGTAAACAGACACAAACACATTGGGTTCGTATTCGGGTTTGATCGGCACCTCGATTCGTGAGGTGTTTCCTTTCAGAGGAACCGTGAACGTCTCCATGATCCGATCTGTTTCAATGCTAACCCATGCCACGCCTTCCGTGGGAGCAAGGGTGGTTAACACGGCTGTCTCGCCGATTTTCCATGGACGGCTGCCTTCGGCCTCGGCCCCTCCGAGTTGAAGGACCCGGGCTGTTGAGTCCGACTCCACCGGGATTTCGGATTCCCCTTCGCCGGGAAGGTAGATTTCTGTGCTGACCGGAAAACCGGGCTGACCTTTGACCGGCGAGATCACCGCAACGTAGCGTCCGGGATCGGCCACCTGAAAATCAAAGTCGCCAGGGGCCACGCCGACCAGTTGGGCAACCTGAGAAAAGAAATCCGAATTCCGATAGCGATAAACATTCGGCGCGAGCCGTTCCTTCACCGATTTGGTTGAAACTTTGTATAGCGAAGCATCCACGGCAGATGGGGCAGTGTCATCGAAAGACGTGAGGGCATCCCACGTGAAGCTAAGGAGACCATTGACGGGATCACCACGGGACTTGATCCCAAGCAGGATCTTGTCCATGGCCACGCGCTGATTGGCCCCGCCCGTGAGCGTCTGACCATCCGGCCCCGTGACATCCACCCGCCAATAGACTTGCGATTGGGCACGGTTTCCTGGATCGGCAAATGGAGCGGAGGACCTGATCACGACCACTCCATTTGCATCAAGAACCGCCTCGCCAGAAGACTCGGCCATTCCTGAAGGATGACGAATTTTCTCCGAGTGCAGATCCACACGCGTCATTTCCGAATCATCCCAACCCGAGTAATAGCCATCCTCCGAGTCCCCGTACCAAACCGCCTTCCACAGCACCCGGGCCCCGGCGTTGGGGGCCCCATGAAAATATTGAGAATCCACTTTGAGGATTGCCTCGCCGGGGGATTTTGAATCTTCGGGGGTGCAGACCACGGAAAACGGAGGATTGCGAAATTCTTCGATTTGAAACCGTGCGGGCTGACCGAGTTCGAAATCATCAAGAGTTGCTATGACATGAAAATATCCCAGCATGGCCCCTGTGGGCGGGGTCCATGTGGCGTTCCAGCCCCCATCGGCATCCAATTTGGCTTCACCAGATGCGAGCACTTCGCGGGCGTAGGGCTGCTGGATTTTCCATTGGATTGTTTGTCTTGGGGGGATGATGTTTTTGCCCTGCTCGACCCGCCGCACAAAGCCTTTGAAGTGCACCGTTTGTTCCGGGCGGTAAAGCGGCCTGTCCGTGAAAGTGAATGCGTGAAACGTGGGCTGGGTTCGAGAGCTTAAGTGACCGCCAGGAAAACGATCCGAGAGCGAGAGCGGCTGAATGGTCAGCTTGCCGTCCACCTCGGCAGCAACCGCAAAAACACCTTTGAAAGTGCCTGCCGGGAATGATGCGAGACCTTCTCCGTTGGCTTCTGTTTCACTGACCTGCTGATTTTCTTCATCCAAAAGCGTCACTTTGGCACTAGCTTTTGGCAGACCATCACTTAGTCCTGCGATGCGGAGCGTCTCTTCGAAATTGGATTCTTTGCGCGTGATGGCAACATCCCCAAAAAGAATGATGGCCCGGTTTCCCACCAAGCGTTGGGAGCCGTCCTGCCCCGTGACCTCGATCAAGACAGGCCCGGCGAGTTGCTGCTGTGGAGAACTCCACGCTATCTCGCGCAGTTGGAGGGTGTCATTGCCGGAGGCAGGAACTTCGCCACTGGTCACGACCTCCAAACCAATAGCGTCAATGAGAGGCTCCGTGGGCGTTTGCAGATAGACACCTTGGGCATCCATTTTGTCATATCCCGACAGATCAGTCGGCACCTTATCAAACTCCCGGAGCCTGGCCTCAACCAAAGCTAGTTTCTCAAGAGGGATCTTCGCGAGTTTCCATATGAGAGGGCCGGTATTGACCTGGTAAAACGCGAACTTTAACCCGGCGGCAGACCGCTGACGCAAAACCCGATCAGGGAAAACAACGGCGGGGCGTTTGTTTTGAAATGTGGCTCCCCACGTTTCCGGTTGGATGAGGCCGTAACCATTAGAGCCAAGAATCTTTTCGGAAATGGTGACTGTGTATTTGGAGGGAATTTGGAAATCTCCCTCCGCCACAAGAAAGCTGTCTTCTTTGCGGAAGCGCAGATTGGGAACCTCGGGGGAGATAATGAGAGGTTTATCAGGGAGGGTTCCTCCCTCGAGGGAATGACTGAACTTCACGCGAATCTCGGGTGTCTCGAGTGGAAAATTTCTGGCCGTCACAAAATCGACGGAGAGGGGGCGGGTTGTGCCAACAGGAAAGACCGCCGGATATGGCAAGCTGCGGCGGGCATGAGCATCGCGGACGCCCTCGACCACGAGATCAAAAAATCGTCCCAACGGGAGCGAATTCAAAGGCCGAAACCTGACGTAATACACTTTATCAGGAAAATCGCCCGGAACGTCCAAAACAGCGGGCTCGAGATTGCCATCAGGGATATTGAGCAAGACCTCGACCGGGAACCGCTCACGCGAGTCGCGATCTTGAAACCATGCACCGGCGGCCGCATCGGCAAGCGAAATGGGATAGTTGAACTCGACCCGGACTTGGGGCCTGGCGTTCAGGGATTCGCGAGCCCCGTAACCGGAATCCATGGCCCGCAGAGCCGGCGAAACCATCTCAGCGCCCCATTCGTCCAAGGCCAGCTTCGTCCCCCCCGCGTTTTGAAGCCCGTCGCGCAAACGCAGTTTGTAAGTCTGGGCAGGCATCACCGGCCCTTTAACCATCAGATCCCCACGGCTTGGGGTGCGCCAGGTGAATTCAAGGTCCACCGCCGGCCAGAAAACAATGGGGGACACCGCACCCTCCACGTCAATTTGATCACCGGAGACCATATCGTCAGGAAATTGAACACTCAAAAATGTGAAGGGAGCCACCGGCTCCTCCAAACCCTCCACGGAGATTCCAAGGGCCTCCGGAGCCACAACGAAGGGGCGTTCGTCAGGGGGCAGGGCCATTTGCGCCGAAGAGACCGGGGCCGTTTTTGCAGGGCGGTCTTTGGGTTTGCGAACTTCCAGCGCATGGGCTGAGGAAAGGAGGGCAAAAGCTGAGAAGATGCTAAAAAGTCGGTTCATCGTTTGGAGGATTTTTCGAGGGTGGCCGCCAAATCCAGGTCGGCCCTGGCCTCATTGGGCAAGCCGAGGCGCTGATGAATCGCAGCACGAAGTTTCAGGGCCTCCGGCGTGCGTTGGAGTTCCATGGAGCGGTTCACTGATAAGAGTGCCGACGCGTTGTCCCCACTTGCGAACTCGGCACTGGCAAACGTGCTTAATGCGGAAGCCATGATTTCTTTGGAGGGTTTGCTGGCCTCCAGGGAATTCAGGGCGGAGGCGGCCAGATTTGTTCTGCCCAACCGGATCAGTGACGTCATTCGTTCGTGCAGAGCGGAATGGGAGGTTGGTTCCATGAGGAGGGCCGAATCGGCATCAGTCAGGGCCAGCAGATATTGAAGGGCGACCCCATTCAGAAACGCCGCTCTTTTGGAAAATGTGTCTGCAGATTTTGTGGATTCGGCCACGGCCAAATCCAATGCGGCGAGTGAGGACAGTTGCTTGTCATCGAGGCCCGGCACTGCCAAGCTGACGGAAAATTGCTCCAAAGATTCGGAATGGCCCAAACCCGAAGTCCATGCAAAAGAGATTTTGGCGGCGGCAGAGTCCGGGTGCGCCAGCAAGGCCACCTCGGCGTCCTGATGGCTTGCCGCCTTGGGAAGACCGGCATATTGCTTCCAGTATGACCGGGCCACGAGGGCAGGAAGGTCGGTTGGCGATTTTTGGAGCAGAGCATCCGCAGCGCTCAGATTGGGAGCCGCCGCAGCCAACCGGTCAAAAGAGGCCAGCGTATCGACAACCCGTTCGTTCTTTGGATCAAGCGCTTTTGCCGAGGCGGCATCAGCCAGGGCGGATTCGAATTTTCCCAGATCCCGTTTGGCTTGAGCCCTGCGGATGAGGAGCCCGGGTTGAGAAGCTGTGAGTGGCGAGGCCTGCAAAAAGCTCACGAGACGCTCGTTTTTACTCTCTCTCCAAAGCAAGTCGGAAAGAGCCTCGGTGGCAGGCAGGGACTCTGGAGCATTTAATAGAAACGCTTCGAGGAGGGTGATGCCCGCCTCGGGTTTGTTATCACGCTCCGCAAGAATTTTTGCTGTGGTCAGAGTGACCTTCTCCGCAGGAGCGGACTTCCACTCGTACAGGGTCTTCTCAGCCATATCATAGTCCCCCTCAGAAAACCACAGGTCGATCAACTCGCTGCGAAGGCCATCGTTTGACGGGTCGACATCAAGGATTCTGCGGATGATTTCGATCTGGGAGGACAACTGGCCGTCCGCTCGTGCCATCTCCAATTGGGCCGTGAGATCTGGAGTGGCTGACTGGGATGATGCACTGACAAAAATGCCGCACAAACCCAACAAAGCTTGTTGCAGATTTTTTGGGAGACGCCGATGTGATTTTGAAAAATTCCGGGGTGCGCAGGATTTCATTTAAAAAAGTTCCTCTTGGGGAGCGGCTTTGGGTGGTTCAAGTCCGATTTTGCGATAGGCGCGGGGCATGGCCACACGGCCCTGCGGGGTTCGTTTGATGTATCCCTGCATGATGAGGTAGGGTTCGTGAACTTCCTCCAGCGTTCCTGCTTCCTCGCCAATGGCCACCGCCAAGGAGGACAGGCCAACGGGACCACCGCCAAAAAGCGTGATGATGCTTTCGATGATTCGTTTATCCATTTCATCAAACCCGTCATCATCAATTTCCAACATGGACAATGCCGCTGAAGCGACCGGGCCGGTGATCACCCCATCACTACGAACCTCGGCATAATCCCGCACCCACCGCAGCAGGTTATTGGCGATACGGGGGGTTCCCCGTGAGCGTTTGGCAATTTCCATGGCCCCTTGGGGTTCGATGGGCACCCCAAGCAATCCCGCGCTGCGAAGCACAATGTCGCTAAGCACTTCGGCGGTGTAATAATCAAGACGGCAGTTCATCCCAAACCTTGAACGTAGGGGGGCGCTGATCATGCCTGCTCGGGTCGTGGCACCAATAAGTGTGAACTTTGCCAAGTTGAGCCTGACACTCCGAGCACTGGGGCCCTGATCAATAACGATATCCAATTTGAAATCTTCCATCGCCGGGTATAGATACTCTTCGATGGCCGGTTGGAGGCGGTGAATCTCATCGATGAACAACACGCCGCCCTTGCCAATATTTGTGAGCAAGCCGGCAAGGTCTCCGGCTTTTTCAATCATCGGTCCGCTGGTGCTTTTGACGTCCACCTCCATCGCATTGCCGATGATGTAGGCCAGAGTGGTCTTTCCAAGTCCCGGTGGGCCACTTAGCAAAATATGTTGCAAGGATTCGCCGCGAGCTCGTGCCGCTTCCACCAAAAGCTTGAGGCGTTCGGCCGTTTTTTCCTGACCCGCAAATTCCTCAAACAGGGGGGGGCGCAGAGAGACATCGAAGGGCGTGTCCGGGCTGTCGCCTTCCGGAAGATCAAAGTCAGAGGTGGACATCAGTTTGGATCATCTTTAGCGAGGGCTTGACGAATGTCACGCAAAGGCCACGAGGTCAGGATCAGCAAAACCAGAAAGGAGACAACCGTCGCAAGAACGGACACAACGGAGAAAATGCCAACTTGGTCGCCTTTAATCTGGTCAGAAGAGATCAGCAGAAATGCACAGTTTGGAATCCATGCGAGCCAGGTCGTAAACGCATTGCTGGAAATCGCGGACATGATTCCAACCATGACTGTCACCACAGCAAAAAAGAATTGAAGGCCAATGTAGAAACCAAGGAAGTGTTTGGTTTGTGGCATGAGGAGTCGGATGAACGCCGCTGGAAAAACAAGCGCCCCAAAAAAGGCGATGGCGGAAAGGGTCATTGATGAATCATCCGCCTTGCCCGAAAGCACAAGCGCGATGCCGCAGAGAATTGTTGCTAGCAACGTAAACCAAACGCCTGATGGCCAACCCGGCGTGAGGAAAAGCCCGAGAACCTTGCCAACACCCCCCCGTCGGAGAAATGGCTGATAAACGGTGCGCACAACCTGCACGGGTTCACTGAGCGCATCGACTATAACCGGGGCAAGGAAGGTCACGGCAAGCCAATACCCCCAAATCCAATCCTCCCCAAACACCATCAACCCGGCTCCGATAAAAAACACTGCGAGCGCCAACAACCGTTTACGAATGGCATGATTTTCAGCAGCGGGGGCAATCTTCGATGCGGCGAGTTCCAAGGCTAGGACCACCGATGCAGGGACAAAAATCGCAATGCCAAGAAATGTTTGAAACACCGATCCGCCGCCCCCCATCATTCGCCCAACGGTCAGCCAAGTCAGCAAAATACCGGCCAAAAACTGTACGGCAAAGATCATCCCAATCACAAAAAGCGCCCGCAGCAATTTGGATTCATAGGGCGACATGGCGACCGTGACCGCTGTCAGAACGGCACTTGTCATGAGCAGAAAAAACAACATCTGCAAATCCTGAAGAATGTCCACGCCGCCCAGATAATAGCGAAGGAGCACATAGGGCAAAATGGCGCAAACGACCAAGAGCGTTTGGACCATGAGGGCCGTCCATTTGCCAGCGGCGATTCGCCAGGCCGAGAGGTGGGTCAAAAAAACTAACTCGAGGGTTCCAGATTTCATCTCAGCGTGCAGGGCACTGAACCCGCGCACAGGCATCAGAAACAGCAAAGGCAGAGCAATCAAAAACCAGAAAACCCCATTCAAAAACGTCCCCAGTTCCCCTGGCATATCCTCACTGAGCGAGGCGGCCAAGTTGAAGGCCACGGACATAATCATCAGCACCTGAGTCAAATAAAAGGCCGCAACAAAAACACGGGACCTCATGCCCTGACGCAGCTCTTTCACGAGCATCGGGCTCAACCAATCTGCAAAATCCCGGCCTTGAGTTTCCGTCGTCATGGCAGCGGTGGTGGTTTTAATCGGAGGACGTCCACAAAAGCATCTTCGAGACGACGCTCGATTTTGAAGAACGCTGAAACCTCAAGCCCTTCAAGAACAAGCCTCTTCAGAAGGTCAGCACGGTATGCGGGATCGGGTTCCGGCAGGCGGATACGAACACCATCCTTCAGGCGGTCGGCAATTTCCAAATGCCCGGATGAGGAAATCCAGTCCACCAAACGTTCTGGGGACCCCGCCACCCGGATTTCCAGCAAGGTCTGAACCCCATGGTGATCGACCAGGCTTTCCATGCTGCCCGAGTGAACCAGTCGGCCTGCATCGATAAAAAGCAGGTGATCGCACATCTCGCCCAGTTCGGACAAAATGTGGGAGCTAATAAAAATGGTTTTCCCCTGATCCGCCAGAAGCCGCACCAAATTCTTGAATTCGATTCGGGCCTTGGGATCGAGACCAGCCGCAGGTTCATCAAGCACCAAAATTTCCGGATCATGGATGAGCGTCCTTCCCAAACAGAGGCGTTGGCCCATGCCTTTTGAGAGTTTGTCCATCGGTCGATCCGCAATCGAGGCCAGATCGGTAAATTCCATCACATCGTGAATCCTGCGGCTTCGCTCGGATCGTTCGTAGCCAAAGGCTCGGCCATAAAAATCCAGGTATTCAAAAACGGTCATGTTTTCGTAGGTGCCGTAGGCGTCAGGCATCCACCCGACCTTGCGCCGAACCTCGCCGGGATGATCATTCACATCAATGCCGCCAATGCGAATGGTGCCCGATGTCGGAGTGTCCAGGGTCACCAGCATCCGTATCGTGGTTGTTTTGCCGGCCCCGTTGGCACCAATAAAACCCACAACCTTCCCCCGCCCCACCGAGAAGGTGACTCCATCCACGGCCTTCACCGAACCGAAAGTGCGCATCAAATGCTCGACTTCAATAATGGGTTCTTCGGTTCCGTTCATAAACACTCTCAACCCAAATTTATTATCAGGAACTCAGAGCGAGTCCAGCCTGACCCAAGAGGAACCATCGAAGATTTTTGTCTGGGATGCGAGGTCGCCGGCATCATCCACATCCGCCAATTCTCCGAGTAGGCGAACGGTCCTTCCCGCACGGGCTGCGGCTGCCAGCGTTTGGGGCAACACTTTGGCAGTACTCCAGGAAATATCGTGAAACAGTTCCGGGTGATCAGATTTCAGGAGAAGAAGGACATATCCACCATCCTTGGCGGGCACAATCACCAAGTCGGTCTCCGCCGAGGCTGCCTCAACCTCATCAAGGATTGAGGTGATGAGTCCCGGGCAGTCACCACCCGCGAGGGCCACGGCCTCGGCACCGCACTTCAGCTCGG
>JBGTLQ010000015.1:0-2928 GCA_041744075.1 Terrimicrobiaceae bacterium | reverse complement strand
CGACACCTTCGAGACCGGAAAGAATCCGTTTCAGCGAATTTTCAAATGACTGGCACGCGTCTTTGATAACACGCGGTGGCGCCTCGGACAGAATCATAAAATTGGGCGTTTCATGGATCTGATAATCACCACCGAGTGTGTTCCTGATCTGTCCCAGCCAATGCCGTGACACCAGGAGCCATGCGGCATTCCACTCCGATTCCTGAAGATTCGTTTCAATCACTTCAGAGATGGCCTCCCAATCGGGGTGACAAAAACCCTGCTCAGTCGGAAAGTGTATGGAAATGTCGGGAAGCTTCGCCATTTACTTGGAGGATTTTATGGCTGTGGAGGTTGGGTCAATAGTCCGTGCTTCTTCCACGCTCCTCCGCTGTTCGCAAACAGGAAAGACGACGTGTAGCTTTGTATGAGAACTCAGGCCGGTGAATGACTGTCCAGAAACTCAGAAATTTCCGACCAGCCGATGTTCTTTGCCAACTCTGAGGCTGTGCGCCCGGATAGAGTTCTCATCGTGACATCGGCTCCATGCCTGACCAGAAGCTTAACCACAGCAAAGTTACCCGCCAGTGCTTCCAGATGCATCAGGGTGCAACCCCTGTCATGGGCTGAATTCGCGAGAGAAGGATTTGACTTCAGTTGCTCTTCAATCTTTTCCAGCATATTGAGGCACATGGGATGGTCCGCAAAGACGTCTGAGGAAGTTGGGCTCTTTGGTTGACGGTTGAAGAGGCTGGAAATCAGGCCGGGCTTGGGTTTTTTCTCATGTTCAATTTCCACTCGAACGGTGCCAGGATCCCCAAAATCAAGACCCCAGGCTTCATCGTGTTGCCTGCGCTCGCGGTTGCTCATTTTGGACCTCATGAGATTGACCGTGTATGCCCCATAGGCCTGACCGTTTGCAGCCATCATCCAATCGGCAAGATGGGTGAATGGCGCTTTGACCTCATCCCCTTGATGCACCGAGGTTATCCAGTTCGGGTTGTTGAGGAGACGTCCTGAAAGAGTCTCTCCGTCAAAGTCCACATCGCTGACCCACATCATTTCATGTTCGGGTCGCTCATCGGTGGCGGGTCCGTCGCTGAAAGGTAATTTCACTGCAGACATCTCCAAGCCGGGAATGATTCGGCGTTGTTCCCACGACAACTCTCTCCAAAAATATTTAAACGATCGCTGGGCGGCAATGGAAGCCTCGTGCATCGCCGGGTCGGATTGATTGAACATAAAAACAGGCTCGCTCATAAGATAGTTTGGTTACTGAAGCGGGCCAAAGCGTTCCACGCCGAATGAAAATTGGCCAGCAACATTTGGGACGTCATTGCAGGCGGGAGATCCATTCTCCAATAGAAACCGCTGAAGACGATCGTGCAGAACGTCAAGTTGAGTCAGCGGATATGTCAATACTCGGAACCCCCAGACTTCTCTGACTCGTTCGTGCCAGCGCAAGGTCTGCGTCACTCAGTTTAGGACTTAAGCCTGTTCAACCCCGGTTTATCGGCGCTGCTACCAGCCGGGGATGGCCTTGCTGGCGTCGCTGGAGGTC
Organism: Terrimicrobiaceae bacterium; assembly: GCA_041744075.1. Classification (GTDB taxonomy): domain Bacteria; phylum Verrucomicrobiota; class Verrucomicrobiia; order Chthoniobacterales; family Terrimicrobiaceae; genus JAJTZA01. Next base: position 1,388 of record JBGTLQ010000015.1, on the reverse strand, counting down.
TTTTGCCAGCATTCGCACACAATAGCCATGCTTCGCTGCAATTTCCTGCTTGTGCCGACGAAGCTCGGCAAGGATTTCATCGCGGATCGTTTCGGATTCTTCAATCGTCTTCATCGTATTCAAGTAGCTCTTCCGGGCTGCACATTGTGGGCATGCGAAACCCTTTCTCAGTCACCAAATTCCGGATTCGATTACGAAGGAAAGGGTTGGCTATATGCCGAAAATTCCATGTCACAAGGAACTCCACCGCGTGCACCGATGCAACAGCAATGTGAATCGCGTCGGAAGCGACCCTCTCCGGTACAATCCCTGAACCGACCAGTTCATCAGCAATGTCGGCAACTTCGTCAATCACCTCGAGGATGGGCAATTTCGATACCAGATCCAGCCGCTCCTTGGCCTTTTCAGGGTCGCCCTTGGCAATTTCGTCGAGAGTTTCGAGAGAAGTGACGATTTCAAGTCCGGAGCAGCCACTGTCCCACCAATCCTTGGTCGCTTGCTGTTTTGCAACAAGAGCGAGTTGCCGTGACGGATGCGCCACGTAGAAACTCGGAACTGATGATTCGATGTAGGCTCGTGGCATATGCTTCTGGAACGAAAGTCGAACGAATGAAGCCTTACCAGCGGGAGCAGGCGTCAATCACAGAGTTGAGGTTGTAAATTCGCGAAATCATCGGATCTGACCGGCTTGCAAGGGTTGCGGGACCAAGACACGCATTTCTCAAGGTGCCGTCTGTCTGACTCATGGCTTCAAACTCTGGCGTGTCCTCAGGCGTATGTCAGGAACAAATTCTGGCTTCGTCGTGCTTTCTGGTCGGACCATCATTCCTTTTTCGTCCAAGGGGTCACCAAACAGAAACGCAAGTGGGTAAAACTGGCACAAGCTGTCGACTTTCCCCCGGTTCCACAGCCCCCTTTGTCAAGAATTGTGGACTGACCCCCGCTCCAGACAGGATGGCGCGAAGACGCCAGCAAAGCGCCGTCCCTACCTTTTTTGTCGGTGCTCCGCACTGGTCATTCCCCCACGCAACTGCTTTGATGCGAGCATGTATGACGATCTTGACCGGATTTTACTCCACGAAAGCACCATCCTCAGCCGACTCGACGTGTTGGCCGCTGAAATCACCAAAGATTACCACGACAAAGATCTCACTGTGGTTGCTGTGCTGAACGGCAGCATCATTTTTATGGCCGATCTTCTGCGCAGGATTCCCCTGCCACTGCGGCTCGATTCCCTGCGGGTGGCCAGTTACCACGGAGGCTCGGAAACCAGCGGAAAAGTGACTTTTCATTCCCTGCATCCTCCTGATGTCAGAGGGCGTCATGTGCTGGTGCTGGACGATATTTTGGACAGCGGTCTCACACTTCAAGCCATCTGCGGACGACTC
>JBGTLQ010000014.1:0-69453 GCA_041744075.1 Terrimicrobiaceae bacterium | reverse complement strand
TCATTCGCACGTAAGTCTCCGAGGCGGGATCGTCGCCTACGAGGATCGTGGCCAAAGCTGGCACGGTGCCATATCGTTCTTTGAGATCGGCAACGCGCTTGCGTTGCTGATCTTGCATTCCCGACGCCAGGGATTTTCCGTCTAATATCATGATCGTAGGAATGTCTTCGGATCTCAGAGCGGTGAGTTTGCTGGATTTTGAACAGCATGGCTGGCTTTTAGTGGCTTTGACATGGAGAAATTGGGCGCATGGTGCCCAAGGATCACGTTTGATCGTGCTTCGGTGACAACAAATCCGCGTTTTTCGAAGAAAGGTTTGGCAGTAATGCTGACGTCCGAAAAAAGACAGCTCAATCCGAAGTCGGCTGCATCTAACTCTATCTTCTCAAGTAGGGCAGAGCCAATGCCCCGGTTCTGGAATACCGGATGGACATAGAAGTGGTCAATAAAGCCGCTCTCCTCGAGTTCAGCCATTCCGGCAATCTTGTTATCAACAATGGCGATCAGCGGCTTCTTTTCAGCCAATCGATTCCGCCACTCATTCATGTCCTTGTCTGCAGGTGCCCACCTGTGGAGCAAGTCAGAATGATAGTCCCTTGCATTTGATTCATGAGTCGCGCGGAAGAAGACTTCCCAGATCTCTTCTTCCTCGCCCTTCTGATATTGTCTTATTTTCATCTAAATGAGCGAATATTGCGCGTTAGTGAATCAGCTACACCTGTATCGTTTAGCGCTTACCACGCTGAGTGAGCAATGCCCACGCTTCCTCGAAGATCTCCATGTTTGGCGGGCTTTCCTTGAAAATCAAACCTTCCTTTGGGATTGCTATCCACGGTTGAGCGTCCGAGGTCCAGATGTGTCCGACTGGGTACAACTCGGAAGTATCGTCGAGAGTGCCGACATAAAGGGTCAGATATTTTGGTGAGGTTATACTCGCACCCCACAGAGCACAGGCATCCACCGCTGAAGAAAGGTGCGTTTTTATTCATGTTTGCGGTTGAAGTGTGACACTGCGGAGCATTTCAGTTGTGAGCCAATAGACCACCTCACCATTCTCTCTAATACCTTCCATTCTTGCTTGTCGAATCAGAACCTTCCGTGACGGAACATTTGTTTCGCTGCAGATAGCCATGACCTGGTGAATTCCAAGTTTCCTTGCTTCCATGAGCCCCAGACGAAGAATTTCATGCCCTAGGCCCCGACCACGGAGCGGTGGAGCAATATCGTATCCGATATGCCCAGCTCGCTCTGCTACAACCGGCGTCAGCCAGTGACGAAGCCGGAAAGTCCCTCCGAGGCGATCTTCATGAACCAGCCAAAAATGGGAAGTCGGAACCCAGTCAGAGGGGATTCCAACACCCTTGGAATCATCCTGAAGGCGTCGGATAAATCGAGGAAAGTCAGCCAGGGCATCAGCATAGGAGGCGCACCACTCCACTTCGGCAAGGTCCTGATAAGTTTGATACATCTTAAGAAAGGCGTCCTGCAAATCAATGTGAGGTTCAGCTAAAAACGTCATGCTTCCCTTCCGAGTATGAAGATTCAACTTGCTGGTAGGAACCAGCAGAAAAGTCCTGCTCTGCGTCATTTAGTTGCATTTCTCGTATTTTTCAAAAAATCATCCAGAAACAGCCCAAAAATTGTAGCCACCATATCCAATGGGTCATTGGGTCAGCTCGATAAGCCGGATGAACTTCGGCGTGTCGGGCTTATCGCTACCCCATGGAGAAATGATAACGCTGAGTTTTTCTGAATTCATTGGTCTCCCGCTCTCTCAACTCCTTCAACCAAGTATTCTTCCTCCCACTTACGTAGAAACTCAAGACCACGATCGAAATACCGATCATTCAGAAAACCATATCCGGCATCACGCCCCATTCGGATATGCAGGTCCATAAGCCAAAGATGACGCATCGCGACAAAGATATCCGTTGCCTCAACGTCCAGATCGTTCAACGGGCGTTCGTTCTGATATCCGCGAAGAAATGCATACCAGCGCTCCATCTCTTTCCCATTCAGACGAGCACCCCAGCGAAAGACGGCGATGTCATACGCCCGCCAGCCGAATCCGCAGCAGTCGAAATCAAAAAATGTCACATGGCCATCATCCAGATGACCGTTTGCACCATGGAAATCTCCGTGTCAAAAGCCCTGCTCAAGTTTTTCGAGGGGAAGCTTTTCAAGCCGTCTGCCTAGTTTGTCGGCAAGACGCTTCACATATTCCCAGTCGTCCTTGCGGTGAGACAAAAAAGGTTTAATGGTCCGAACGGGCATGTTCAGTAAGTGGTCCAGGTCGAGCTGGAAACGCTTGTGAGAGCTACTAAATGTCTCACTCTTTGCATGCACCTTGGCAACCGCCCTGCCGTAGAGCTCAGATTGCGGCTCGATATCCAAGGCGGGTTCCTTGCCTGGAACATACAAGAAAAGCACACCGTGGCGTAAGCCTTCGGGTGCTTCGAGGATACCCGCAAAGCCTCCATCCTTTCTCATCACAGGTGTTGACACAGAAACATCTTGAGCACTTAAGTGCAGGAGAACTTCTAATTCGTATAAAATATCGGAAAGCTGACGCCATCCGATCCGGTAAACACGAAAAATGAACTTCGCTGTTTCGGTGGCGACCAAGAAAGTGTCATTCAAACCACGGTGGAGGAATCGACAATCGGTAACCAAACCGATTTGATAATCTCCCTGCACGACGCTTTTCAGAGCTTCCGCGGAGGGGGTGGAGTAAGTGACTGGAAAAATTTGACTCATCGTATTGTAAAAAATACTGGCTTTGCTGTGTTCAATTGCCATCGCGTGCATATATTCACTTGGGCTCTGTCATACCAGCATACAGACCTTTTAGGTTTGAATGGATAGGTGTTCATGGCGTCCGCGATCAGCGGTCACTGCACGCTGGCGTGGCTGATGCCCCTGCGAAGCGGGGATTAGCATCCGGTATGACATCAGGTAGTGTTTCGCTGGATCGCTTGGTTTGGATTATTTTTTTCTTTGATTCAATCACGTCATTATTGACACCTCCAGTGGGATACGAAGCCTAGAGAATATGCCTAGCAAATCACCAGGAACTCCAAATCCTCTATGGTCATCGTTGCAGGCATAAGAAAAGTAGAGATCAATCCGAGCTCCCGCTGAAATCCATCCATGAAGATCACTTTCGTATGGTTGCAGAAACTCGCACAACCAGCGTAGGTGCTCATGAATTTCATTTCTCTCTGAAATTGGGGTCTTTAAGATCCAAATACTATTTCGCCATAACTTGCCCGGTCTGTCTGGGTCTTCTTCTCCAATCACGTGACTTTCGCTTGGCTCTCCAAGGATGAATGAAATGTCCTCATGAAGATGAGGCGCGTCCATGATCCGCAGGGATCCGCTACACCAATACTTTGGACCAGGAGCTGCCATATATTTCCGAAAAGTATTTATTGAGCAATACGCTGCATCTTATCTACAAATACAGCGTATTGTATAGCTCCCACAAATGCGGTGCAAATGTCAGACTGGGGTGATGGTGTTGCATTATGTGACTTTGAATTCCAAGGACACTTAGGTCACGAAAAAGGTTGATGCGAGAACGTGTTGCAGTTTTCCACAAGAATCGGCTTCACGCGTCCTGGTAATCCGGTCGTATTTATGGTTCGTCCTCTTCATTCTAAACAGCCCTGAATCCAAAGAAAATTGTTCCAATCTCCTCTGCGCAGAAAGTCCACTAAGTGATTGGCCTTCACGCTCTTCATGTCCTTCATGGTGAAACTGTTTTCCGATTGTTGACATCTCTGCGAATAGGAGAGCATTCTCGCATTCGGCGTCCTAATAATGGTATCGTAGTTGCGCAATCTCAATAATGCCGCCCTCGACTCTGTAAACCATACGATGCTCCTCAGATATTCTGCGCGACCAAAATCCGCTAAAAGTATGTTTCAACGGTTCTGGCTTGCCAATCCCTTGATATGCGTTACGTGAGACATCCTTGATGAGTTCATTGATCTTTTTCACTGTTTTCTTGTCGATTTCCTGCCAGTAGAGATAGTCCGCCCACGCTTGGTTCGAGAATAGCAACTTCATGAATCAACCAGATCCGTTATGGTCTTCTGGATTCCTCTCCCCTGATTTAAGTCTTCGATCGCAGCAATAAGGCGCTTTGCATTAGCAGGAGAGCGGACAAGGTAGGCTGTCTCTTGGAGCGATTCATAATCCTCTAAAGAAAGCATCACGACAGCCTGATCTCGGTTTCGCGTAATGATAACAGGATCGTGGTCTTGGCAGACGCGGTCCATCGTTGATGCGAGAGTTTCGCGGGCAGCGGTATAAGTTATTGCGGTCATATGGACAGGATCATGGACAGTGTTGCGATGTGTCAAGTTTTTTATGCCGCACGATAAACGTTGACGCGGTGGGAATTGAGTCCACGGCCGTTCGAAATGAGGAAAGTGGAAAATCTCGCAGATGTATCTCCTTTGTTTCCTTTTGATTCAAATCTGGGCGCTCTTTTAGAGCACAAATGCTGAGGGCGGGTTGCCAAGCATGTCTTGCATCGCGAGGGAAAAGGCGTCAAAGATTTTGGTCATGATTATTGCCCCAAAAATCCGTGGTTTTATTTGCACGACGTCGCATCCAGAAGGATGCGCGGCGCATGTCCAGCATCAGATCGATTTTGTGAAGGCGCAGCCACGCTTGGAGGGGGTGCCGAAGCGGGTTTTGGTGGTGGGGGCTTCGACGGGTTACGGGTTGGCCTCACGGATTGTACCGGCTTTTGGCGGGGGAGCCTCGACGATTGGGGTGTTTTTTGAAAAGGAGGGGGTCGAGAAAAAGACGGCCTCGGCGGGTTGGTATAATTCGGTGGCGTTTGAAAAGGCTGCGCAGGTGGAAGGGCTTTACGCGAAGAGCTTTAATGGGGATGCGTTTTCGAAGGAGATGAAGCAGCAGGTCATTGAAACAATCAAAGCGGACCTCGGTCAGGTCGATGCCGTGGTTTACAGTCTGGCTTCTCCCCGGCGGGTGGACCCTGGGACAGGGGAAATTTATAAGTCCGTCCTCAAGCCCACGGCCTCCACGTTCACGAACAAAAACCTGAACACGGACAAGAAGGAGGTGGAAAGCGTTACGATTGAGCCGGCGACGGAGGAGGAGGTTTTTCACACGGTGAAAGTCATGGGAGGTGAGGATTGGAAGCTCTGGATTGATGCGATGTCCGAGGCGGGAGTCCTAGCCGAGGGATTTCAGACCGTGGCCTACTCGTATATTGGACCTGAAATCACATGGGCGATTTATACGGATGGCACCATCGGTCGCGCGAAGGTGCATCTTGAAGAAACGGCGAAAGGGCTGAACAGCCGCTTCGGCGCTGGCACGGCCGTTGTTTCTGTCAACAAGGCCCTTGTGACCCAGGCCAGCTCGGCCATCCCGGTCGTTCCCCTTTATATTTCGATTCTTTACAAGGTCATGAAAGCCAAGGGCCTCCATGAGGGCTGCATCGAGCAAATTTACCGGCTGTTCTCCGAGCGGTTGGGTCATGCCGAGTTGTTGGATGACAAAGGCCGGATTCGTATTGATGACTGGGAAATGCGTCCCGAGGTGCAGGCCGAGGTGGCCAAAGCATGGAATACGGTCACCACGGAAACCATTGATCAGGACACCGATTTTGCGGGCTATCAGCAGGAATTTTATCGGTTGTTCGGGTTTGGGCTGGAGGGAGTTGATTATAACGCCGAGACGGACCCGATCCGACCGATTCCGAGTTTGGGTTGATTGCCAAGAGCTCCGGCATGTTCGCGTATTATGTCCATGACCTGAATCCCTTCCTGATTCAGTTTTCTGAAACATGGGGAATTCGCTGGTATGGCATGGCGTATCTGGCGGCCTTTTTTCTGGGGTTCCTGCTATACCGGCGGCTGGCGCGTCAGGGGTTCAGCGACCTGCGCCCGGATCAGGTCGGAGATTTTATTTTTGGAACGGCATTTTTTGGGGTGATCATTGGCGGACGGTTGGGATACATGCTGTTCTACAATCTGTCGGCTTTCCTCGCAGACCCGCTGATGTTTTTTCGACTCAATGAGGGCGGGATGTCTGCGCATGGGGGGATCTTCGGCGTGGCCTTGTATTCGTTGTGGTTTGCGCGGCGTCATAAGGTCTCATGGCTGAACCTTGGTGATAATATTGTTGTTGTGACACCCCTCGGCCTGTTCTTCGGGCGCATCGCCAACTTTATCAATGGCGAGCTTTATGGCCGCGTGGCGACCGTGCCATGGGCGGTGCAATTTCCGAAGGAGCTCTATGATGGTCCCCCCGAAATGGCCCAGTTGGCCATCGATGAAGCCTCGGCCATAAATCCATCGTGGAATTCCGTGGCAGCAATCGTCGAAAATGTGGGTCAGTCGCCAGAGTTGAGGGAACAGCTGGCGGTCACGCTTTCACCGCGCCATCCCTCCCAAATTTATGAGGCGGCTTTGGAGGGAGCACTCCTTTTTGGGGTGCTGTGGTTTCTACGGACCCGGTTTCGGCTGCGCAATGGCGTTTTGACCGGGCTGTTTTTTATCGGATATGCCATCACCCGGAGTTTTTGTGAGTTGTTTCGTCAGCCAGATGCGGCGCTCACCGGGGCCCTGACGCGGGGGCAGTTCCTTTCGATATTCCTAGTCGTTATGGGCGTTGGGTTTCTGCTCGCATCGCGTCATCAGAAGCATCCTACCAGTGGTAGGGATGGCGGTCCCTCACCGTCCGTCGCATGAGGAGAAGTCAGCGGTCAAGGTATGTCTCGCCGTAGGCTCAGCGAAGGCGGAGACTGACATGCCCTACACAAGGATGGAACACGTTGTCGCTCCAAGTATTCCACATTTGGCGTGATTCCTGCTTGCGTAAGCATTTTTAGTGCCTGATGTTGGGAGCCGTCATGGCCGGTTTGGAACAATATCAGGGACTCTCGCAGCAGCAGACGCTTTCGCCCCAGATGCAGCAGAGTCTGCACATCTTGCAGGCACCGGTGACCGAGTTGCGTCAGTTGGTGAGCACAGAGCTTGCGGAGAACCCGGTTTTGGAAGAGGTGCCGCGTGAGGAAAGACCTGAGGAGGCTCCGGAGCGGGCAAGCAGCAATGCGGACACGCTGGATGATGAGTGGAGGGAATATTATGCGCAGCGATCCACGGCGGAACCATGGACGGCGGAGGCCCTCGAGCGGCGTCAGCATTTTTTGGATTCCCAGACGCGGGGGCCGACACTGCATGAATTTATGAGCGAGCAGCTCGAGTTCGAGCGTTTTGATGAACGCAAGGAGGCGGCTGCACGCGTGATTATTGGGAATCTGGATGATTCGGGTTACTTCCGAGGAAAAATCGAAGAGGCGGCTTATCCGGTGGGATGCACGGTGATGGAGGCCGAGGAGGTGCTTGAGCGGGTGCAACAATTCGATCCTCCCGGTGTGGCAGCGCGCAATTTGGCCGAGTGCTTGCTAATCCAGTTAAGGCGGCAGGATCAGCCAAATTCCCTCGAGATTCGGATTATCCAAAATCATATTGAAGATCTTGCCCGGCGTAAGATTCCCGAAATTGCGCGGGCTCTGAAAGTTTCGCCTGCTGACGTTCAACGAGCAGCTGAAAACATCAAAAAATTGGACCCCCGGCCTGGGAGCGCCTTTGCGGCCGATGAGAACCAGGTGATCAACCCTGATGTTGTGGTCTTCGAGGAAGGAGGGGACTTTCATGTGGTATTAAATGATGAGGATCTGCCAAAACTTCGAGTGGCTGACGAATACAAGGACATGGTGGGGTTGGGCGGTGAGGGTCGCAATGTGCGGGAGTTCCTGCGCGAAAAAATTCGGGGCGGCCGATTTTTTATTAAGTGTCTGCAACAACGACAGCAAACGATTCTGGCTATCTCGCGGGAGATCTTGGTTCGGCAACGAGGCTTTTTCGAAAGTGGGGCGGCGCATTTGCGACCCATGACAATGAGCCAAGTGGCTGACGCCGTGGGGGTGCATGAAACAACCGTCAGTCGGGCGGTGTCAGGAAAATTTATGGCCACGCCGCATGGAGTGTTTGAGCTGAAATACTTTTTTACTTCGGGGTATGTCACTGAGGGAGGGGAATCGATGAGCAATGAGAGTGTGCGTCAGGCGATCATGGACCTTGTGAAAGGCGAAAACCCGAAGAAACCACTTAGCGATCAAGGTTTGGCAGAAGCGTTGGCGGGCCAGGGAATTCCCATCGCGCGGCGGACAATTGCCAAGTACCGCGAGCAGCTCGGGATTTTGCCGAGTAATATGCGGCGCGGGTTTTAGGTTTTCGGGCTTCGGGACAACGTGCTTGCTGTAAGACTTTTCTTTGAGTACCGTAAGAATCTATGAAGACCACAAGCAAATGCCAGGTGACACTCCCGCAGAAGTTGCGTGAGGCCGTTGGGATTAAGCCTCGGCAGGAGGTGGAGACCTTTGTGATTGACCACGGCGGTCGTCTGGTTATCGGGATTGCGCCGGCGACAAGCACGGGGAAGGGGGCTGAGATGGCTGCTCGCTGGATCGGGTGCCTCAAAGAACAGGGCTCGACAGACAAAATTCTGCTCGAGATCCGGGGTCGCAAGTGATTCTCGTTGATGCCTGTGTTCTGCTGGATCTTTCCACTGGCGACCCGGTCTGGTTCGACTGGTCGCTGCGGCAGATAACACACTTCGGTTCGCTGGACACCTTGGTCTATAACCCGGTGATCTATGCGGAGACCGGAGTTGGGCACACACGGAAAAATGACCTCGACGGGAGGTTCAGAGGTTGGCATTTTGACCCCTTTGATACCGACGTCTGCTGGCGCGCGGCCCAGGCGCATGCGGTTTACCGCAGGCGTGGAGGAAAGCGGGAACATGTCCTCGGCGATTTTTGGATCGGTGCCCACGCCGAAGTGCGCGGTTGGCATTTGCTGACGCGAAATCCGGACGACTACCAAGATTTCGCTCTGGGAAAGAACCTCATCCACCCCTCACACAACGACGCCCCCGTATAATTGGGGATTGTATTGGACGGAATCCCCAACCCTTCGCCCTGCTTGCCGACTTCCCAATTGAGGACCAGAAGATCCAAGCTATTCTTGGAAGTCACTCTTCGCGGGAGCTCTATTCCACCGGCACAACCGTCAAGCTGCCTTCGGGGAGCCGCTCTGGTTTGTTTCGAAAGGGCCAGAAGTCGGGTTGCCATTTGCCGGGGCGTTTGGGGGAAAGGGCTTCTTCGTGGGGGATGGCTCGTTGGGTGTAGAGATACTCGGAAAGGGTGGCAGAGATTTCCTTGCTGGTTCGGATGGTGTCAAAGGTGACTCCTGTGCGGGTTCCCTCAAGCAGGTTTCCGAGGGACGTGAGGGCCGTGACACCGCTGACAAAAAACCCGGCAGTCCCGAGGGCTCCGGGGGAGACGTTTGAGCCGCCGGTGGTTTCGATGACGAGAAATGGTTTCGGCGGGCGGACCGAGAGGTCGTGGATAATGGCGGTGGATTCAAATTTGGTGGCACCAAATCCCAGGCCAACCACCGAGCGCAGGAGGCGACTGCCTTGATAGACCCGATCGATGCGGCCAGTGATCAGCCAATAATTGCCCTTGGGGAGAGGCGCGTGTTCGGAGACGGCTTTTGCGGGGGCCACCTTCTCGCTGAGGCGTCGCACCAACACGCGGGTCATTCGTTCCCTTGCATCAAATTTGAAACCCTCCAGCGCCTCACCTGAGCGATCCACTCGCAGGCCGGGCTCGTGGAAAGTGAACGGTTTCACAAAGATTTTTTCGGGTTTCGAGCGTGGTGGGGTTTTAGCAACGGTCTCGGATCTTTTGACGCTGATCGAGGAACAGGAGACAAAGAACACGAGGAAAAATAGGCACAGCGAGATGCGGGAAATTAAGAAAATCATGGGTCGGCAACAAATGTTCTTGAAGGAGAGAGGCCAGATGTCCATGAAAAAGTCACTTCATGACAATCTTGGCATCTTCGAATCCGGCCTCGGTGAGTCTCTGGATGATTTTGCCATTTGCCGGGCTTCTGCTCTCCATTGCGCTTGGACCGCTGCTTGCACCGAGGTGGTGGCACCATCATTACCCCAAGGTGGCGTTGGTTCTCGGCTGCATCACGGCGGCATATTATTTTTTTGTGCTCCATGCCGGCGATCGGTTGGTGCATGTCGGGCATGAGTATTTGAGTTTTGTGGCTTTGATTGGGTCGCTCTTCGTGACGGCCGGTGGCATCCACATTGTGATCAAAGGCGAGTCCCGTCCCCTCACCAATGTGGTGTTCCTTTTCATTGGGGCGGTGCTTGCAAATGTCATTGGCACCACGGGCGCTTCCATGCTGCTCATTCGCCCGTGGATCCGAATGAACAAATACCGGATCACCGCGTTTCATATCGTGTTTTTTATTTTTATTGTCAGCAATGTTGGCGGAGCGCTGACGCCCATCGGCGATCCCCCGCTTTTTCTGGGATACCTGCGGGGCGTTCCCTTCTGGTGGGTGCTGCAAAATCTTTGGCCCTTGTGGCTTGTGGGGGTGGCTCTGCTGTTGGGTGTTTTTTATGTGTTTGATTCGCTGAACTTCCGCCGTCCTCCCCAAGCGGTCACCGAGGCAGCCACGGCGGCCAACGCATGGACATTCCAGGGTCTGCACAATTTGTTTTTTATTGCCGTGATCCTCGCGGCGGTGCTTTACAACAAGCTCCTTCCCTCATTGATTCCCGAGCTGGTGATGTTAATGGCGGCTTATGGATCTTACCGAAGCACCTCTGCGGAGATTCACGCGGCCAACAGCTTTGATTTTGAACCTATCAAGGAGGTGGCATGGCTGTTTGCAGGAATCTTTGCGACAATGATCCCAGCGTTGGATTATCTCGGGTCCCATGCGGCAGCTCTTGGCATCCAAACCGCTCATCAGTTTTATTGGGCCACGGGGTCGCTCTCGGCATTTTTGGACAATGCCCCCACGTATCTGACGTTTCTCTCGGCAGAGATGGGACTTCACAGCCTGAATATTGATTCGCCGGGGGATGTCCTCCGTGACTCCGTCGAATACCGGCTCGATCTGGTCGCGATCTCGGCCGGAGCTGTCTTTTTTGGCGCAATGTCCTACATCGGCAATGGCCCAAACCTCATGGTGAAAGCCATTGCCGAGCATGCCAAAGTTAATACTCCGAGTTTCTTTGGGTATATCTTCCGCTTTGCGATTCCCATCCTGCTTCCCATCCTTGTCATCATTGGATTGGCCTTCTTCTCGCAGTGGAGAATTTTTTAAGGATCCGTGGGAAATGACGCGAAGGTGTGGCGCGGCTCCCAGTGAAGACGGGCCTTTGCAGAGGCGATGTCCATGTGGGCCGCGCTATTGGGGTGACTGGAAATAAAAAATGTCTCCAGCCCAAGATCAGGAAGTGCAAAGGCCGCCAACGCCGCCGTCCCAATATCCCGTCGGTCGATAAACTGCCAATTCACAGACTCCTTCTGCCGCCCATATTTGTCAGTCATTGAGTCCTCATCAGTGACATAGGCGGGTCGGAGAATCGCCACAGCAATGCCGTGGCGGTGATGATAATAGGCGGCAATCTGTTCCTGCATCGTCTTGCTCAGGCCATAAAGGTCGATGGGAGCAAAGGGCAGGGCGCTCTCAAGGAAGGTGCCATTGCGGAGGTGGGTGCCCACCACGGACGTGCTTGAAATGAGGACCACCTTCCGGCAACCCGCGCGGACGGCTGCTTCAAGGAGCGTGGCTGTGGCGGTGCTGTTGACCTCAAGTGGGGCTTTGGGGTGGTCATAAGCTCCCGGAGCTCGCGAGAGCATGTGACTAATAAGAAGCCCCCCGGCACCAGCCAAGAGACGGTCGGCAAACGCGGGATCAGAGACATCTCCCTGCATGCCATCGTCGGTCAGGGGACACCGATCAGTCGCTCTCACGGGGCAAACTTGGGACATCACGTCCACCAAGCTCCGACCAAGAAATCCCCCTGCTCCTGTGATGACGATGGGATCATGAGATGTCATTCCATGGTCGAGGCGGGGCCAGCCAGTTCGCCCTTGTAGGGGTAAAATTTGACCCAATCGATCAGATAGTCGGCATCCTCAGTGGGAGGGCCTTTCAACCATTTGGCTCTGGTCCAAGAGTTAAAAAAGAATTCGTAATCGGGATCCACAAAATGCTCATCGGTGTATTCCCATGTGTGAACAACCTTGCCGTCCACATGCCACACGACGCGGTCCGGCAGAATGTCGAAGCCCCATTCGTGAAAGTCCTGCGAGGGATCAAAATCGAGAGGAATATCCAAATGCCACAAGGGCGTGTGATCCTTCAAATGAATCGCCAAATGCACTTCCCCACGGCCTTCGCCAAAGGTGTGTGTGACAAATTCAAAATCGACCTCCGCTTTTTTGCCGTCGTGTTCGTCGCCGGGCGTCTTCAGATTATCCCAATCCTTGGTGAAGATGCTGTTGAGCACGCCCGGAACTGATGACGGCTTCACCCGAGCAATCCAACGCCCATAACCAAACTCCCGATTGGTTTGCACCGATCCTCCCAGAAACGGTTCCCCCGCAAGAACCGTCTGAACAAGGTGGCCCTTGTCGTCCGTACGACTTCTTTCTGGCGACATCTGTGTTCCATTTTGCTTCCACGTCGCCACCCGCCAAGTGCTCTGACTCTCCTCCCACCCCGGCGCAAAATCGTCCTCAAACTCCGGCGTTTCTTGGAACCCACCCTCGCTCAGACTCTTGATCTCCGGCGCAGCAGCCCGATCAAAGGGCCTCGCTTTCGGGGTTGATTCCGAAACCTCCGCGATTGTCGCTGTCGTGTCTGCTGCTCTCAACTCACCCGTCAGCACACACAACGCAACCGAGAATCCAATGACAGAAAAACAAGGGGGGCAACATATTCTCATCCAATAATCAAATGTTTGATTTCTAGATTTGTCAACCCAAATATCAAGGATTTGCTGGAGGTTGGAAAGGCCTCGCGGATCTGCATTTCCGCAGGATTCTCTTTTGAGAATTGGTGGCGTCATGTCACAGTGGATGTTTCGATGGGATCTTGTTGTTCATGTGAAAGTGTTGAGGACGCCGTGCCTGCGGGGGCATGGGCGAAACTTGGCATTGCCTCGGTCGTGGCAGCCCAGTCGATGATTTTTGGGCTGGCGATCAATATTTCGCCTCCTTCCGGGACGGCGCGATGGATTCTCCATGGGGCCTTGGCGGTCTCGGCGTTGGTTGTGTTCTTCCTGGCAGGCGGCCCCATCGTTCGGAGTTCATGGAATGCCCTCAGGCAGGGGCGGATTGTTTTTGATCAGCTCTTTTTGCTCGGGATTGTTGCCGCCTTCGGAGCGTCGTTGCATTGCACGCTGACGGGTGTGGGTCATGTGTATTACGAAATCGTGGCGATCTTGCTCGCCATCCACACTTTTGGCGGGTTGCTCACCGACAATCGCCGACGCGAAGCGTTGGATGCGGCGGGCAATTTGGGGCGCGAATTTTCGATGTGTGAACGGGTTGGTGCTGACGGAGATTTTGAATCCGTGCCCGTGACCTCGGTGACCAATGGCGACATTGTGAATGTGTCAGTTGGGGGGGCGATCACCGTGGATGGGATTGTCACGGAAGGAGCAGCCTTTGTCCGGGAATCCGCTCTCACGGGCGAGCCATTTCCAGTGGTGAAGCGGGTGGGGGATGAGGTTAAGGCTGGCAGTCATGCCATGGATGGTGCTCTTCAGATCGAGGTTCAAAGCAGTGGAGCGGGGCGCGGGTTGGATCGTCTCTTGGCGGCTTTGGACGAGGCACGGTCGCGTCCCTCCCGCCTTCAACGGGAAGCGGATCGGTTGGCGTCATGGTTCCTTCCTGTGGTGATTGTGATTGCGGCTTTGACCTTTGCGTTTTGGACTTGGCAAGTTTCTTGGTTGGAGGGGCTTTTTCATGCGCTTGCTGTGATCTTGGTGGCCTGTCCCTGCGCGATGGGCATTGCAACGCCCGTGGCCATTTGGTCCGCACTGGCGGCATTCGCCAAGAAGGGGCTCGTTTCACGAAATTCGGATCTCGTCGAAAAATTGGCGAAAATTGACACCGTGGTTTTTGATAAAACCGGCACCTTGGGCGAGGAGGCCATGGAGGTGGTGGATTTTGTGGCGGCCACCGGGTTTGAGCGTTCCGAACTGAAGGCCATGGCGGCTTCCTTGGAAGCGTCAAGTGATCACCCCGTGGCCCATGCCTTTCGAGCCTTTTCGAAGGCATCTGGGTCAGTCAGAAATGTCCGCATCCTGCCCGGAGCCGGGATCGAAGGGTGGGTGGGGGATCAGTGCCTGCGCATTGGCAATCTTTCTGTTGTGGGACGCGAAAATCGCAAGGATGCCGAGCGGGCGTTTTTCGCTTTGGCCGGCGTTCTTCCTTCCACACACCGTTTGTATCTTACCGTGGATGGCATTCCTGCCGCGGTGGCGACATTGAGGGAAACGCTTCGGTCCGGGGCCATGGAGGCCATGCAGCAACTTGAAGAGATGGGCCTGACCTGCCGGGTTATGACAGGAGACTCGGCGGAAGCAGCCATGCAACACGGGCTTTCTGGTGTTGACGCCGGAATGTCCCCGGAGGCCAAGGCGGGACTGGTTCGCGAGATCGAGACAGCGGGCAGGCGGGTACTTTTTGTGGGTGATGGGATCAATGACTCCGCTGCCATGCACGAGGCCCATGCCGCGGTGGCCATTCAAGGGGGCACTCTCATGGCTCGTGAATCTGCTGACGCCGAGTTGGCGGGTTCTCATCTCAGTATTTTGCCTGTGGCCATCGCTGACGCCCGGCGGGCGGTTCTCACCATTCGTGGGAATCTGCTTTTTGCAGCTGCTTACAATTCGGTGGGCATCACGCTTGCGGCTCTGGGCTTTTTGCATCCGGTGGCTGCTGCTCTGATTATGTTGGCTTCAAGTTTCACGGTCACATGGCGCGCCCTGCGTGAAGCAAAACCCGAAACCCAAAAGCAAGCCCCACTCAAGTCGGTCCTGCCACGTTTTCAAAACACTGGCTGGTTGGCTCCCAGTGTGGCCGTTGCGATGCTCCTTCAAGGTGTGGCCTTGTCTTGGCTGGGAAATTTTTCGGGGTCCATTTCGACAGGGATCATCCTGCTTTTTGCTGCGGCAGGGCTGGGGCTTTTTGCTCTGATTTCCTTGCGCCCGCTGACCTTGGAAGCGGGAAATTTGGCACTGATGCTTTCGGTGGGTGGGTTGTTGATGTTGGTGGGCTGGTGGGCAGATGCGGGTTTTGACCAAGTCGTGCGTGATGGGGTTTGCCTTTGTAATTGTCCGGACTCGACGATGGGTTTTGGTCTCTTTGCTAAACTGAACTGGATGGATGTTTCGATGATCGCCGCTTCAATGCCGATGGTGGCCCTTGGTGTTGGCAGCCGTCGTTGGATCTGCTGGGGGGCTGGACTTCTGGGAATGCTGCTTGGCATGGAGGCCGCGATGCTCCTCGCTGCCAATCTCCCAACCACCAACCCGCAGATGAATTTTTTTGCGGGATATGGGGCCATGCTTTTTGGGATGATGCTTGGAATGATCCTTGCCTGCCGTCTGATACGTAAACCTTCTGAATGAGTACAACCACAGCCCCACCTGATCCCAAGCCCGCTGCCAAAACCATGACCGGTGCCGAACGTCGCCGCATGGTCGAGGAGCGCTGCCGGAGATCACCCGTTTGGCAAATCATTCACTGGCTGGGATCGCTTCAGTTGGCGCTCTTTCTCCTCGCCACGATTGCGATTGCCTGCGCGATTGCCACATTTGCCGAATCCGGCTTCAGCGCAAAAGTGGCTCAAGCTTATATTTACAAAGCCCCGTGGTTTATCGTTTGGTTAATTGTCCTCTGCGTGAACCTGCTCGCGGTAACAATCACCCGATGGCCGTGGGAGCGCAAGCACCTTGGGTTTATTGTCACCCATTACGGAATTATCACTCTACTTATTGGTGCCATGATTGGCCTTCACACAGGATTTGAAGGCAATGTCACACTCAGGATGGATGCGCCACCAACAACCCGCGTCACCACAAGCCGCAGCATCATCCAACTCGAAAGCCCCGCCGACAGTTTCCTTTACATCAAACCTTTTGATGCGGACCTCGCCAAACCCTCGGCCAAACGTCCACGTGTTTTTCCCGTGCCGGGCATGGACCTCAAAATTGTGGCTGACGACTATTCGCCAAGCCTCATCAAAGTGCCCTTGCTTGTGCCATCGACCACAGCCGATGCGGCACAGGGGGTTTTGCTTCGGCTATCGAGCAAGATGGCCTCCCAGACGCTTGACGTGCCGCTTCATTTGTCCACGACCCCCACCCACGACTTTTTTGGCATGGCGTCACTCAAGCTCCTCAAAGAATTGCCCCCCGCTTCCCCACAAGGGCCTCTGGAAACTCGAATGGTGTTTGCAAAATTTGAGCCTGTCTCGGATGGTGGTCGTGAAAAATCTGCGGTCACCCTGCGATTGAGCGAGGATGGTTCACGGCTGAGCATTTTTAATGCGGAAGGAAATGGCGCGACGTATTCGCGGGAGGAAATTATGAAAAAATCTGTGGCCGAGGCTGGGGCCACGGTCACCGTTGAAGACTATTGGCCGGACTTCGCCATGGTGGACGGTCGGCCTTCCACACTTTCGCAAAACCCCAACAACCCGGCCGCGCTTGTTCGCATCGCCACACAACCAGTGGATGCTGACCCCAAGCCTTCCTTTGAGGCCGAGGTGGCCGGTGACTCTGCTAACTACCGCTTGGTACGTGCGGGAATTCCGTATGCGTCAGGATCGTTCAAAACTGGAGATCGTTTTTCATTGGGCTGGGCGGATTGGGAGGTCGAAGTCCTGGGCGTTTCTTCAGCCTCGGTAATCGCCAACGAAGTCAAGCCGGGTGAAGTCGTTTCGGGCGATTCTGAGCCGACTCCCGGCTTCCTCGCCAGGCTGGAAGGCCCTGACGGTCAGCGCGGTCCCGAGCGCTGGGTGGAATCCGGCGAAATCACGTCCCTTACAGACGGGAAAAGCGTGGTCCGTATTGGTTACGGACTGGAAACTCGTCCGCTGCCGTTTTCCATCCGATTGGTGAGATTCGACGTGCCACGTGATGAGGGCACCGACACGCCATCCAACTTTCTGGCGACCGTGGAGTTTCGGGATTCCAAGACCGGGGAAACCAAAACCGGTGTCGCCCAGATGAACAGTCCGGCGAGTTTTCCCGGCACGCTTGCCGCGAATTTTACGGGCATCAATTACAAGTTTTCCCAGGCTGAGTGGAATCCGAGAGACCTGACACAAACGACCCTGCAAGTTCTGTACGATCCGGGTTGGCTGCTCAAATGGTTTGGGTCCCTCATGATCTGTTTGGGAATCGCCATCCAATTCTACGGAAAGCCCAAAAGCTGAATGTGCGGCATCTTTGGATTTGCGGGGTTCGCTGAGCAGGACCTGCTTCCAAAGATGGGACATTCGTTGGTTCATCGGGGTCCTGACGGCGAAGGATTCCTCCAGGATCCTGATCATCGGTTTTTTATGGGGATGCGGCGTTTGTCGATCATCGACCTCTCCGGCGGAGCACAGCCCATTTACAATGAAGACCGTTCTCTGGCGGTTTGTTTTAATGGGGAGATCTATAATTATCAGGAGCTTCGGGCGGAGCTCATCGAAAAGGGCCACACCTTCATCACCAACTCCGACACGGAGGTGATCGTGCATGGGTTTGAGGAATGGGGAAAAGATTGTGTTTCTCACCTGAATGGCATGTTTGCCTTTGCCCTGCATGACCTCCGGCGAGGGACGACGTTTTTTGTGAGGGACCGCTGCGGACAGAAGCCGTTTTATTTTTTCCATCGGAATGGCGTTTTTGTTTTTGCGTCAGAGGTCAAAGCCATCCTCCAATGCCGCCGAGTGCCGCGGGCCTGCAACCTCGCTGCCATTGATCCCTACCTCGCGCTCCGGTATGTGCCGGAGCCGCAAACCATGTTTGAGGGAATTTCTACTCTTCCTGCGGGTCATGCGGCAGAACTCACTCCAGACGGGCAGTTTCGGCAATGGCGATATTGGGACATAGCCCTCCATGAGGGCCCCTATGTCAGCGAGGAGGAGATTTTTGAACAAACCGAATCTCTGCTCCGTGATGCGGTGAAACTCACCATGCGGAGCGATGTTCCAGTCGGTGGATATCTCAGCTCTGGAGTGGATTCCTCACTTCTTGTCGCGTTAATGACCGACCACTCCAGCCAAGTGAACACTTACTCGATTGGCTTCAATTCTCCGGGCGACGAAACCCACGCCGCCGCGCAGACAGCCAAACTCCTCGGCACCAAGCATCAGGAGGTTCAGTGCGCCCCCGCCGACTTCGACCTCCTTCCCAAAGTGATCCGGCAAATGGATCGACCTGTCGGAGATGCCCTCATCATCGCATTCTACAAACTTGCCGAGGCCGCCTCCAAAGACCTTAAGGTTATCATCAGCGGGGAGGGAGCTGACGAAATTTTTGGAGGTTATTCGTTTCATAATGTCATCCAACTCGCCGAGACCTATCACCAACTGGTGCCAGGATTCCTCCACAAGTCTGCCGCCATGCCGGCTTTGCGTGCGCTGCCTGTGGATTTCCTTAACCGCTTTTTTGTCTTTCCTGCAAAACTGGGGAATGAGGGCAAGGCGAGACTGGTTGATTTTATGGGCTCCTATCGTGAGAGAAACCTCTTCGCCAACTACATCGCCCTAAAAACGCTGTGGCCCCGTGAAGCCCGGAGTGCTCTCTACACACCCGCCTTCAAGCACCTCGCGACCGAATCATGGATTCCTTCCGTTCGCGATCAGGATGGGCCATTCCTTGACCGACTCCTGAAACTCCAATGGGACGAATGGCTGCAAGATTGGTGTCT
Source organism: Terrimicrobiaceae bacterium (assembly GCA_041744075.1). Classification (GTDB taxonomy): domain Bacteria; phylum Verrucomicrobiota; class Verrucomicrobiia; order Chthoniobacterales; family Terrimicrobiaceae; genus JAJTZA01. Next base: position 50,588 of record JBGTLQ010000014.1, on the reverse strand, counting down.
GATCCGTCAGGACAAAAATGCAATGGCCCATTCCCTAGAAGTGCGCCTCCCCTTTCTGGATCACCGCCTCATTGAACACGCGTTTCGGATTCCCCCCCACCTCAAAAATAATGGCTTCCACGACAAAATCATCGAACGCCGCCTCGCCAAAAAATTGCTCCCCCCGCAGGTCACCAACCGTAAAAAAATTCCTTTCTTCCTGCCCATGGAATTTTTCTTCAACCACCCCCCCATCCGAGCCCTCATCCACGAAACCCTCAACGAGGACCAAATCCGAAAACGAGGATACTTCGAACCTGCCTATATTCGGAACCTCCTCGAAAAAATGGAAAACCGCGAGTTTATCCACCTCAAGCAAGTGATGTCCCTCGTCATCCTCGAACTCTGGCACCGCGCCTTCATCGACACCCCATGATCGAAAGAACACTAAAAAAGGTGCCACTCCTATACCCGTTTGTACGGTACAGCTGTTGCGCGTAAACGGTAGAACTCAAAGCGCGGGAGGGGCACTCCGAGCTGATTTAATAAAGACGTGGCCGCAGATTTCTTTGCAGTTGCCTACTGCGTGGGGGCAATCCGACGGCAGAAGCTGGTGGAGTCGTGATTGCACACGTGTCCAGGTGCCTGTTGGGTGTGGTGGCTAATTGAGCAAGGCTCGCCCTTTTCTTTGCTTTAGGTTTTGTCTGAGGATTCGGCCGAGTTCCTTAATGCCTTCGGGGTTTTCATTCACTCCGTGACCAGAGGGGACCACTTTTTCGGAAACGGCATCTGGCAGGTGTGAACTCCAGTAGGGCACGATCCCGTCGGAGCTGAGTTCGATGGGTCCTGGAAGTCCGCGGTCGCCAATGACGGTGTGCAGTGGGATGGGATGGGCGAGGGGAAGGTGTAGGATGGAGAGCAGGAGCGGCGAATCTGCACGAAGGATACGGACGCTGTTTGATGGGAGCCGGAAGGCTTCGCGTGCATCTTCCCTTAAGGCACTCAGTATCTTGGAACTGTTATCTCTTAGGGGAGAGATTGGCAGGCGGATCAGGTTTGCGAAGAAGCTGGCAAACGATCTGAGAGCCAGCGGGCTGCCACGGTGGGGGGTCGCCATGAACACCACACGATTCACATCTCCCCGGGGCGTGAAAAAAACCATATCTTTGACAGCAGCCAAAGCCTCAGGTTCGAGTTCCAAATCGTCGATGGAACGTTCGAAAAATTGGTTCCACCATTTCTCCCCGGCCTGCCGTACTAGCAGGCTGGAGATCAATCCCCCCATGCTGTGACCCACAAGCACTTTTTCCGTCAAGAGGCGGCTGCTCGCAGTTCGGTTCAGGGCCGCATCATACCGCATAAGCTCGTTGCGGAGAAGTGCCGTGGATTTCCAGACGGGAAGACCAGTGGGATAGAGAAAGAACCAGAATTGGTAGTGATGGCGGATCTGTGGGTCGGCCAGAAGTAGGTTGAGGGCTTGAGCCCAGGCTTCGGGTCGCGAGAGCAGCCCATGCACAAAGACCACCGGAATCTTTTGGGGATCATAAGGTTGAAATTGAAGGAGGGCGGCGGAGTCAACAAGTCTGTCTGAGTGAAACATGGCTCTGATATCGATGGCACGGTTTTTCCCGCGGCTTAGCACGACGGCCAGCGGCGCGGAAAAATCAGCAGCAATGGGAACCTTGCGCCTTTCGACCGTCCAAGTTTCGTGATCAATGGCTTGGACAAATTGCAGATGAGCTTCAGAGCCGGAAAACGTCAGCAGCGCGGTGATGGCCCACCCCATCCCGGATGGTGGAATTCCCGGTTGTGACGAAAGCGCTGGAGCATCCTTGCTCATCCATGCGGTGTATGGAACGCCGAAGCCAGCTCGCGTGGTCCGCTCCAGGAACCCGCGTATTTGAATCTGTGAGGATGGGATCAATTCCTCTGCGGTGACGGGATCAAAAAGCCCGGTTCCTGACTTTTTCACGCTGAGGGACGTCAAGCCGGGGACCTCATTCAGGCGTTGGGAGGCGAATTGTTTTTTCTGCAAAAGCTCTACGACCTCTCGCACGGCGGCATCATAGACAGTGACATCCGAAGGAACTCCCTTCAGAGCCCCGGGCAGAGCCAGCCGGGCGGCTTCCACAAACGCGGCCAATCGGAGAGATTCATCCATCGCCTTTTGGCGTCCGCGCTCAAACCATTCGGAGGCTGATGTGGGCTGAGTTTTTTGGATTTTGGCCAGCGCCTTCTGAGATGCACGGTCCGTCGGAGTAATGCGGGTTTGAACGGTTGAGCAGGCCGAAAGGCTGATGGCAACAAGGCAAAGGAGAATAGAAAATTTCATGCCGTGAGTGGTTCGGTTTTGCAAATTATTTCCCAGAGTCAAGGGCGACAACTTGCACTGAGACGTTCATGCTTTCGAAAGCATCCGCTGGTCCCGACCAAGAACCGGAGAGAGGAGAAGCTTGGGCGTGATGGGGTGCCACCCCCACCGAAATATGTTCATCTCCGGCAAGTTTGTTGTTTGTGGGGTCATATCCCTTCCAACCGGCTCCGGGGATGTAAATTTCTGTCCATGCGTGTGTCGCCCCATGTTGACCCTCTCCCATTTGCACGTAGCCGGTCACAAATTGTGCAGCGAGCCCCCAATGCCGTGCCGCCTCCATCATCAGAACCGCATAATCGCGGCAGGATCCACTTCCGAGTGAAATCGTTTCGCTGGGAGTCTGTACGCCGGGATCTTCACGACGTGAATATTGAAAGGCCTCAAAAATGCGGGTGTTCAGATTTCTCAAAAGTTCCAGCGTATCGATGAGTTGACCTGGTTGGTAGAGGTCACGAAGCCAATGCCAAAGAGCGGGTCCATCCTGGGGAAAACTCGGCAGCCGGTAGGGAACCAACGCGAGGTGCTCGTTGAATGGGTATTGGAAAGGGAATAAGCGAGCTCGCTCATCCACATGGCACTCCACCAACTGCTCATCATAAAGATCCACATCGACCTCGCTGAGGATGCGCAGTTTCTCGGCTGGCTCGGTGAAGGTGATTTTTGCCACGGAATTGGCATCGAGGTCACGCACCCACCGGACCGAGGCCTTGGGTTCGATGACCAAACGCCCGCGGTCAATATGCACGTCGTGCCCCTCACGCGGTCGCATCAAGGCGCGGTGGAGCCCAAAGGTGACAGGTTGGTTGTAGTTGTATTGCGTCTCGTGGGTGATACGAATTTTTTTCATGGTTTCTCGTGTCGAGGAGGAAGCCGTGGAGGGGGGGGTAAAGAGAAAGCGGCTGCGTTTCTGAATCACCCAGTCCAAGGCGGATACCTGCCTTGTCATACTCCCAGCCGTGGTCCCGCGTCGATATCGGGAAAAAACTATTTTTGGGAATCCGAATAAGGCTGAGAACTGGCCAGGACTTTTTTGCAAGCTGAACGAGCCAATTGGCGGGCATCCTGGTCGGTTTGAAGGCCTGCATTTTCCAGCAAAAGATCAATCGACGTGCCGGGGATATTTGACCAAACCATCCCATAATCCTCGCGGGGATTGTATCTTATGCCCATGTGGGGTCCTACCTTTTCCTCCAGATTAGTTCCATCGCCCAGTGCGGGTTGCCAATGGATTAATCGGTAATCGAGGTCGATTTCGTGGGTGACAAATCCCTCATGGGTGACTTGGGCCGAAACCTCGCCAAGGGGATCAAAAATCGAGGCGTTATTGCGAGGAGTCGAGGAGATGATATAAAAACCGAATCTTCTGGCGTAAAGCCGAGGCACCACGGTTTGCGGAGACATGGAGGGCCAGGCAATGATTTCCACCCCGCTTGCCGCGTAGGATTCCAGCAATTCATCAAAACCCATGTCATAACATATCGCCATGGCGACGCGGCCAAAGTCGGTGTCAAAAACCGGAAATTCCGATCCAGGAATTTTTCCTCGTTCCACGGTTTCGCCATCAGGGTCAGGCACGCAGAAGACTTTGCGATAGATGCCTGCAATTTCGCCCTGACGGTCTAACAGGATGGCCACATTAAACACCCGGCCATCGTCTTCGAGGAGGTTGAAGCTGATCACCAGATAGGTGTTATGTTGAAGGGCCATGTTGCCAAGGGCTTCACGGGTGGCATCATCCAGACGTACGGCCCGATCGGCAGGTGTTATGCCAACACGGGAGTTGAGGGAATTCTCCGGGAAAACGGCGAGATCAAGACCGCGGCCGTAAGTTTGGGTGGCATCAGCCGCCATGGCATTCATGCGGTCAGCGATCTCCTCCAATCGTTTTTCCAAACTCAAGTAGGGGCGGTCCTCAAACAATGAGAAGAGGGTGGTTCCCACGATGACTTTACGTGGCCCCACTTTTTTTTGAGCTTCCATTGTTATTCCTGACTCCCTTTTGGTTTTTGGTCGGCGAGACCTTTGGGGTCATTTTTCTCTGCCCATGCGGTCACGCTTGGTGGGAGATTGGTGAGGTGATTGTCAGCAATGGAGAGGAGGCGGAGGTTTTGTAAATTTGCGATTTCGACAGGTAGGTTCGTGAGCTCATTTTGGTTCAATAACAACTCTTCGATGGCTGTGCATTTGCCAATAGCAGGAGATATCGTTTGGAGGAGTGGTTCGCCGAGGTCCCTATCACCGTACAGGTGGAGCTTGCGAAGTGCCGTGAGCTCTCCAATTTCATCCGTGAGGTTTGTGATTCCGGTTTCTTGGAAAAACAATTCCACGATCCGCCCATTCTCCACGACGGAAACGCCCTCCACAGTTTTGGCTTTGAGATTGTTTGCATCGAGAATCGCCCGCACGGCTTTTGCTTCCGGATGATTGGCTGGCAATGCCGTGGCCACGTTGGGGATCGCTGATGTTGCCGCAGCAGACGTGGGTTTTATTTGCGGGGTTGAAGTCAGAGCTTCGTTGAGCACAAGCAAAAACCCCTTGGCCAGTGCCTCCTCGCCAATGGGCGTGTTGGGGTGAACCTCAGAAGGATCCTTGGAGTATTCAGGCAGAACGAGGTTCCCATTCTTCCAGTCGCCGCTGAGGATCGCTTCCATGTCATAGAGCGGAGCTTTGCCTTTGATGGTCTCACGAATTTTTTCCCCGAAGGCATGAGCTTCCTCATTCTTCTCCGCATGTTTCGGGCCTTTCATGCCGCCCGTTGTGTAGATGAACTTGGCATTGGGAAACTTGGCCTGCCAACCGGCCATGGCATTAAGATAAGGTTCTGCATCCTCGGCACGGACCGTGGAATAGTCGGTGAAAACAAAATCGACGGTTTTTCCGAATTCATGAGGTGCCTCATTCAGGAGTTGATCGATCTCCGTCAATCGTTCTGTGGGTGGCCACGCGGCAATCAGCACATGCACCACCTTGGTTTTTTCAAAAGCATCTGCGGGGATGATCCCCAAATCGCCGCCCTGCTTGAACACATTGTACAACTCGTATGAGGAGACGAGGTCGTAATTCGGGTCTTTTTTGGCCAAGGCCCGCAGACCTTTCACCATGTTCAGTCCAAACGAACGGCTTGTGAAAAGAATCTTTTTTTCCCGCAGGAGGTCAAAGTTTGCAGGGGGGATCTGATCAAAGCGTTCTTTTATTGCCTTGGAATCCACATAACCGGGAACGGCTTCCTCCGCCATGGCAGATAGCGAAGACACCATCACGGCAAGGATTGTGGTTTTGATCAGTATGGAGCGGGGCATGAGGGGGAGAGGAAAGGACATGGCTGGGTCTGTGAACTTTAAAATCGGTGGATCTTGGAAAAGTCGGGCACGTTCGCGGCATTTGACACTTGGATGTCGGGGCCATTGATTTCGGTGGGGATCTCTAGAAACCGGATTCCATCGGCAACGGTTTGGATGGGGCCGGTTTCCACAGGCGTACCTTTGGAAGTCACCTTGGCTTCTTTCCACTCAGACGGAATTTGCGCCCTGACAGTGACTGTGCCTGTGGGACCTTTCCGGTGGACAACATTAAAAAGGTATCCATCACGTCGGACATGATTGACACTGAGCTCCACATGGGGACCAGGAGAGACCATCTCCACCAAGGGAGTGCCTTGCGTTCCTTTGGTAATCCGTGTGCGGGGAACGGTGCGAAAATTGAAAGCCGGAAATCCTTCCTTGTTGAACAGTGTTTCGTGAGGGTTGGCATGCCACCCATAACTCACGTTAACTGGCGTTTTGATGTCAGGGTGCGAGAAAATCAAGGAATCACCTTCCACTGCCACATTCGCCCAGACCAGTTCCCCGGATTTTCCTTCCAACACAAAGCCGGAAATTCCATTCACTGACGGTTCATAAACGAGCCCGCCGCCGGTATTCCTGAACTTCGCTCTTATTTTGTCACCGTCAATGGATGCCTCGACAAATTCAGGGCCGGTAAACACCGTCTCAGGTTTTCCAAAGATCCGTGCCAATGCGGCGGAGGCCATTCTTTGGCCGGCTTCTTCCTTCATAGCCCAATGGGTCGTGGAATTTCCAAGATCGTAGAAATTAACAAGGATTCCCCGGCCTTCGGGGCCGAAGGATTGGGAGGCGAGTAGAAATTCCTCATCCACGCTTCTGCCGATTTCCACAGTGGGCTGAAGAGGGGGAGATGCCGAGGTTTTTCGCGTCATCGAGCCCCAGATAAAATAAAAGTCCTGACCAAAAAGTTTTTGCCATTGGGCAATGTTTGCCATCAACAACTCCTTGTGTTTGTTGCCGGGGCCACTTTCTCCTTGATGCCATAAGACACCACGAATGGCCAGAGGGGCCAAGGGGTGGATGAGGGCATTGTAGAGCACCGCCGGAAAGTCTGGAATGATGCCGTTGTTACCCGGCCAGCGTCCCTTGGGATCTTGCCGCCAAGATGTCATCTCAGCTTCGAGTCCCGCCCAGTCTGTGTAGCTCAAGTTGGCTTTTGCCAGCTTCTGTTCAGCCTCTGAGAACGCCTTGCTGAAGTTTGGAAGATCCGGGAATTCTGCCGCAGTGGCTTCAAAGGTTTCTTTCGCCATCCAGGACGTGAGCGGGGTTCCACTCACGGCGACTTGAACCAATCCAACAGGAACTCCCAAGGTTTTGTTGAGGTCCTTGGCAAAAAAGAAGGCGATGCTCATCACCCGCACTGAGGTGGCCTTATTCAGAATTTTCCAGGAAGTGTTGCCCTGAATCTGAGGGTCAAGATCGGTCAGTGGTGTGGCGGACGCAAACGTGGGGACATCAAAAAATCGGATCTGTGGATACTCGGCATCCTCTGAATATTTTTTGAAAAAAGGATAATCAATCGAGTCATTGTGCAAGGGGCGGGCCATATTGGACTGGCCCGCACATATCCAGACCTCTCCCACCAAAACATCCTTCAGCTCTTTGGATTCTGAACCCGCCTGAACAGTCAAGGAGCGCCCTTCTGTGGAGGCATCCATGGCATCAAGATCAACCTGCCACCGCCCCTGAGCGTTCGCGTTTGCAGACTTTTCTTGTCCTCCAAAACTGACAGTCACAGATTGATCGGGCTCAGCCCACCCCCAAACCGGAACCGGTTTTTCGCGCTGCAAGACCAAGTGGTCATTAAAAATTGTTGCCAATCGCAACTCGGCCATGACCGGAGACAAAAATCCACAAAAGCCGATGAGTGTGCAGAATAGAAGAGGGGCTTTCATTGTTGAGAACCTGGTTAGTGTTGTGCCGTTTGTGGGGTGAGCGCTTCTTTCAGAATTAGGAGGAATCCCTTAGCCATCATTTCCTCCCCGGCCGGAAGGTTGGGATGAACTTCTGCGGGGTCCGCGCTGTATTCGGGACAGAACTGATGGCCCACCCGAAAGTCGTCACTCAGGATGGCCCCCATGTCATAAACAGGCACCTTTCCTTTGAGTTGATCCCGCACCAATTCCCCAAAGGCCTGGGAGGCTTCATTTTCTTCCGTGAATTTTGGACCCATAAATCCAGACGTGACCGCAATGAATGTCACGTCAGGATATTCAGCCTGCCAACGTTCCAGCGTGTTTTTGTAGGTTTCAAATAGGGCCGGGGTTGCGGTGTGGTAAAACACCACAACAATATCCGCAGACTTCCCGAATCCATGCGGACCCTCACCCAGCAAAGTATTCATTTCCTCCAACCGCTTGGTGTGGGGATGATAGGTCGCCAAAAAATGCACAAAATTTGATTTCTCAAACGCATCGGCAGGCATGATGCCCAAGTTCCCACCCTCTTTGAAAACATTGTACCTCTCGTAGGATGACACCAAATCATACTTGCCGTCCTTTTTTGCCAAAGCGTTCAGGCCTTTCAGGAGATTCAAACCAAAGGAGCGGCTCGCAAACAGAATCTTCTTGCTGCGCAAGAGTTCCATATCCTCAGGCGTGATCTGATCAAACCGCTCCTTGATCGCCTTGGAATCCACATACGGTGCCGGGGAGGTTTCTTCCGCATTGGCAGGTCCCGAAATCAGGGGGATACAAGCCGCGGTGGCAACGAGGCCAAGGGGAAATATTTTGGGGAGGGAAATCATTTTTTGATAGCTCGGTTATGTCAGAGGCAGTGCTCATGCCCCCATGAAAACATCAAACAATTGATTAATGGGGGTGGGCTCATTTTGCAAGGAAAACCGGCCAGCAAATTCTGAAGGCCGAGACGAGATGAGCGGGGGACCGGTGGGAGGATGCGGTCCTACCAGAAATCAAAATTCTAATCACAATGATGAGAACTTCAACCTTCAAGCAGGATTGCTAGATCGATGGGAGTCGCCTCAAATGTCAGTTTGGCAGGTTTATGGTGCTATGTACCTCTTGATTCGCAATGCCACTGTGACATTGGGATACTGCTCGGGGAACTCACCATGGAAAGCGTCCAAAATCTCCTGCGTTGGAGCGGTGAACTCAATATCTGGAATAGCTTGGACCTCAGCCAATTCCTCATCAGCAAACGCAATGAAATCTTCGTTGTTTGTGCCATCTGCGGCTTGTTTGAGTTTTGTAGCTGCTGATACCGCTTTAATTTTATTCGGCTGAACAAAAACATAAAAAAACTTTGCGGAATAAAGCGCCGCCACGTCAGGTGACGTGGTGCTCATTTCCGACTCAAATAGGGAATTTAACCCACTGTAGTTTTTTTGAAGCCACAAGGACGTCAATTGGTCTTCCAATGTAGGTGGAGTTTGTGCGTTGAGAAACGCCGCCGAGAATATGAGAAGAAAAAGGACAGAAACACAAAATTTGCCGATGCAGATCATTTATGAATTTAGTTTCATTTTACATTTTATCCAACCATTTGCCAAATGATAGCCTTCCATGCTGATGAAGCAGCTTCTGTCGTTTGTCATGGTGGTTAAGTTTGGTTTACAAGCCAGCAGGTCCCATGACAGGCACATATTTGCAGGGGAGACGATGACGGCAGATCGCGGCCACGAACGTTCACCGCCGGGAGCGTCGGCGCGGATCGTGCGGCTATTGGGGCATTGGCACGAACTGTGACGACGCGGGGCATCGCGAGGGTGTGGTTTTCAAGGTGGACTTTTCGGTCAATACGCTGCTCCACTCCCCAATGAGTAAAACCAACTCGCGATCATAAGGGCAACCAGAAGGCCCGCGATTATTACGAGGACCCATGTTATTTTTCGATGGTAGTTCACTGCTGCCGCACCTGAACAAGATTTACCAAGGGATTGAGCGGTTTGACTTCGATGTTTTCAGCGCGCCGTGCACGGCATAGCTCATAAACATCGGAAATTGTTTTTTCCCATTCTGGATTTCCCGTGGCCGGATCGGCTGCCCGTTGTGCGTATTCGTCGCGAAGGTCTGCAAAATGACCTGCGGGAGTTGTGGCATCCCACTGGTCTTTCAATTGATAATTTCTGACGATTTGAGAGTCAGTCAAAAACATGTCCAACCCTGCGTCATCTCCCAAAAGGACAAGAGCGTTCGCCGCATTCTGTGCAAAATTAAAAGCTTCTTGGCCGTGCTGCTGCAGCAACTGCAACTCCGATTTTAGCTTCGCGATGGCCTGATTCTTGACGGTTTGCGTTATGGATGTGCCATTGACCACAGCACTTGAGATCGAGGCGGCCCCGCCTCGCTTGAGATCAAGATGGGGCTTTGCAAGCGAAAAGTCTACTGCTAGCGGCACTTGCTGATCAGGCGGTGCATGGCTCAAAGCCAGCAAATAGGCATACTCACATACTCCGTCAGTTTCGCCCTGGCTCTCTGCATAGGCATCATTCACGAATGTTAACAATTCGGCATACGTCGCGCCTTGGATCAACTGATTGACCTGCTCAGGATTATTGATAGCCATATCTCGAATCGGGCCAGCTATGACCGAATATGAACCAGAACACAAAAGAAGGACAGATATAATGAGTTTCATGATTTTAAGGCATTACGAATGGAGCACTTGACACTTCCTCTCCAATTGACAGGAATGGCCTGCGATCCTCATCAAGTTTTGTTTGCAACCATAGTTTCCACTTCGTTTCATAAATATCGTAGTAGCGGACGTAAACGTAGAACGTCGGGACTGACGAGTAATCATGACTGCTATCCGATCCGTTTGGATCGCTGCTCGGTCCGGCATCAAATTGGGTGTCAATAAGCCCGTCCTTGGCTTCAAAACGATAGCGGAAAAATACCCACGGTATATTTCGGCCATTCATATTGGCAAAGCCTGTTTGCCCTTCTGCACCAACCCTAAATTTCAAAAGATATGAAAAATATTCATTTCCCGGATTTACCTCTACCTTGCCACTGTCCGCATGCAATTGACCCTTGGTTCCGTATCTATTTGCCCCAGTGCATGGAATGGGGGTGGTTCCAACAATGTTCGCGCTGTTTTCTTTAATTAGAAATGGATCTCCAGACAGCTTTCCATCGTCATCAACATTGAACCGAAATTGACCGGCACTAAATGCACGGAAATGCTTCACCGGATCCAATCCGCACGCTCGGTCAACAGGAACCTCAGGATCAATCGCGGTCTCAGGGTCTTGATTTGACGTGGCATTCAGCAATCGCTGGTTGATGTAAACTCTGTTCGTCTCGTTAAATGGAACAAAGTAAATACCGCTTTGATCGTTAACACCACCACCTACTGCAGCAAACGAACTAAAGCCGATTTCTGGACAACCCCACTGAGTTATGACCGATTGCTGAACTCCACTGCTTGAAAATTGCTGTGACTGAATAGAACCAAATATAACGTATTGCTCGGTTCGAGTGCCGATTTCCTGTTCTAGCTCTACCTCTGATGAGCCTCCTTCTTGGAACGTGATCTTGCATTTGATCTTCCATTTTCCAGGCTTCCAATCTTCATCTTTCAGCCAGTCATTGTTCGTATCCTCGTCGCTGTCAGCGAATTTCCACTCATTGGCTCCATTGTTATCCGGGCCATTGATGGTTTCTCCATTCGGCCCTTCGGCAGTCCACTTATAATGAACGCTAGTCCAGCTATCAGGAGCCATGATCTTCCAGCTAACCATGTCTCCTGCGATGTATCCGGCATAGACAGGGCGATCTGGCGAAAGGTATTTAGCGTCGCTCCAAGTTTTAGTTTGGTCGTCGCGGTCAACAACCTTAATCTCTATTGGCAGGAGGAGAACTGGGCGCGAAATCTGAGTTGATTTTTTCGTGGCGTATCCCGCGATGACTCCGTGGTCATTGATATCATGCACGGAATTTAGAATCCAAGTGTCAGTATCCAATACCTCGGAGGGTAAACGAATTCTGCCATTCCTCCACAGACCAAAAGTTCCCGCAATCTCAAATCGATTATTTATTTTGCGAGGAATGCCCAGCACCTCAGCGTTCTGACCACTTGATGGATTGTATGCGCCCAAGTGCTTGAATTTCCAGGTCCCGTTGAGCTTGACCCACATCCCTGCCTTTTTGTCACTGGAGGCGCCGGCCGCAGAATAACCAACGACTTGAGGGGGCGAGACATTATTGAGCGAAGTAAGGCCCCACCATCTTTCCATCGTGAGTTCTTCCGATGAGTTGTCTGGATAATAAATCTTTTTTCCTGTGTATTGACTGCTGGTAGTCACATTGAAACTAAACGAATCTCCAACAGCAACATTTGAGTTATTAATCGCAGATGGATACACCCAATTCCCGGTAAATGGGCTTTGATCGTTGCCTTCGCCATACGGTGCTGGTCCGCCGATAACTGTGTAGGTGTTGTTGGAAAATCTTACTCCACCACCATAACTCTTTGCCGGGGAAGTTTCGGAAGCGTAGGTCCTGCCCCATTGTGCGCAGAAGGCCAGAGTTCCATTCGGACTCACGCTCGTCGGAAAGGGCATGGGGTATTCTATATCGAAATGGCACCCTGCTGGTACGTATTGCGGAATAAATGAATGCTCCCCAGAGGAGTTCCACCGAACATGTCCATCTTCTGAGTTGTAAACTTCATCCCCGTCTTCATCATAAGTAATAATGGTTTTCTGATAATGTGAATAAATATTCCCATTGTCATCAAAAGCGGGACTTGACACCCGAGTGTGATTAGGCGGCAGTGTGATAGATTCAAGTATAATGTTTCCATTGCTCCATAGCTTCAATTGACTGCCTTCAATGAGTGCCTGTGAGTTATTGTTTAGCCTGAGTGTCCCCGCTGAGATCCCGCCAATTTCGATAACCGCATATGAAGTCTCACCCAAGCGCATAGGACTGATTTCAGGATCGAGTGCAGCACCATCTTCTCCATCAATGGTACCATCCCCATCAGTGTCACGCAGATTCGGATTGGTGCCATACTCGTATTCCTGTATCAAGGGAAGACCATCCCCGATACCTTCGTCGTCATCGGACCATGGGTCGGCTGTATGTGGGTCAAGACCGTTTCCGACCAACCATTCGTCGGGGATCCCAATGTCATTGGTGGAGGGAGCTTTTGGGTCGAGTCCCAGATCGTGCACCTGGCCGTAGGTCAGCCCGCCTTTTCCGGGGGCCAGGGACTCACGGTCCAGACCAAGGGTGCCGTAATGCGTCAATTCCCAGAGGTCGAATAGGCCATTGGCATCGCTGTCGAGGGTGCTGACATCACTGCCAGTGAACGGAACATGCCGTAAACGAGCGAAAAAACGATCTCCTGTCGATGTAAAGCCCCACTCCTTCACCGCGTCGTCTCCGGCTTCAATGACTGGCAACCAATTCCACTCCTGCAGATCTTCAGAGTGTAAAATGTAGTAGGCGCGACCAGATGTGGCCCACCACTTCAGCCGATAGATCTGATTCACTTCATCAATCTCAAGCAAAGAGCCCTCGTTCTCCTGCTCAGCCTGCTGCGCTGCTGAAGTCCCGAAATGCAGTGGCAGAAGCATGACACCAATCATCATACCACGCCATAATTTCATTTTGCACCCCTTCCGCTTGGTTGGCCGCTTTGGATGGGGAAATAATTAACAACAGTATCCTTTGGCTGTGGGGGATTGGCCTTGAGGTGTTGTTCTTGTGCAATGCGAATCGCCTCCCGTTCATTGTGCTGTGCGATGAGAGCCTCCTTGTTTGTGTCGAAGTAGCTGTGCAAGTCCTCAATGGCACGGATAGTTTCCGGAGAAATCGCAACATTCGAAGTGATCATCCATGCCGATTTTCCAGCATTTGCGGCGAGGAACTCAGCCGTCCAGATCGTGGGCGGCTTGTTCTGTAGGTCCACGGGGAGTTCACCAAGAGAAGCGTCGCCAAGACCAAGGAAAATTGAGTAACAGGTATTTCCAGCCAAAAAGTCGAACAAGTGGCTCAAATAGTGGAAATTTATGGTACTCCAGAAGATGATATTGTGGCCGTCTTGGTGCAATCGGACCTCTGTGAATTGTCCGTCATACACAGTGCAAGAGAGGGACATGCTGACATAGGTCATTGATTCCCACCGCCGTAGTTCCTCCAATTCTTCGAATGTTGGGGCTACTGCTTGGGTTGATTCTGAGGGTCGGTTTATGGGGGGCGGCTGGGGTTGGAGAATAGGTTTTTCCACCCTGTTGTAAATGATTGATCGTGGCCCAAGATCAACTTCTAGACTTTCGATCAGGCGGAACTGAAGGGGGTGTTGCCCCGTGAGTGTTTCACCAATTACGGGTTGGAATGCGAGAGAAATAGTTACTCCAAGAACGAACCACCGTTTTGCCCCATGCGGACATTTTCTTTGAGTGGATTTGGAGGGGATGTCCTTCAAGCTGGTAACTAGACAAACAGCCTTCATTGTTCTTGTCAACACCACACATGTGGAGGTGTTGAAAAGACTCCAACTCTTCAGGCTTACGGAGTGGAATCCGCTTCAAAGAGTCTGGTAAATGAATTGCGGAAACGGAGGGTTGAAGCAGGAATGACTCAAGAGGAGTTTGCTGAAAAAATCGGCATGCCCTACAAAGTTTACCAGCACATTGAGTCTGGAAGACGTTCTAATCCAAGGCTCTCTACGTTGGAAAAATTGGCAGATGGCCTCGGAATTGGAGTGGGAGATCTTTTTCCAAAAATGTTTTAAGAAAACGAATATTACCCGCTTCGTTTGGGCCAGTGATTGAGGGCCTGGGTGGATGGCCAGCGCAAATGCTGCCGGATGGCTTCCGTGATGTAGGTTTTAGCGGCGGCGACGCTTTCGCTGAGGGATTTGCCATTGGCGAGGTTGGCGGTGATGGCTGCGGAGTAGGTGCAGCCGGTGCCATGGGTTGAGACGCCTTGGACAAAATCCTCAGTGAATTCTTCGACCCCCTCCGGGCTGATGAGAACATCGACGGCCCGCCGCCCTTTGAGATGTCCTCCTTTCAGCAAGAAGCTGCATCCAAACGTTTGAGAGAGTTCTTTCCCTGCTTCTCGCATGGCCTTGAGGTTGGGGATTGCGCGACCAGCCAGCAGGCTTAACTCATCAAGATTTGGGGTCACCAGCGTTGCCAAAGGAAATAGGAGTTTTCGATAGGCGCTAATGGCAGACGGTTTGAGGAGAGGATCCCCGCTGCTGGCCATCATGACAGGATCCACGACGATGGGAAAACCCTTCCCATAAAGGGCGTTTGAAGTTGCGCGAACGATCTCGGCGGAATAGAGCATGCCAGTTTTTGCCGCCCGCACAGGAAACGCTGACAAGCAAAGTTCGATCTGACTTTGAACCAAATGGGCCCGCACCGGCTGAAGCCCGGAGACGAGGTCCGGGACTTCGGAGACCACGCAGGTGACTGCGGTTAATCCGTAACATCCGTGGGCGCTGAAGGTTTTCAAGTCCGCTTGGATTCCCGCCCCGGCGCTGTTATCAGAGCCGGCGACTGTCAGCGTGGGATTTTTTTGGGATGGGTTGATTATTGCCCTTGGACCCTCCTTTTTATTCACGCCAAAGGTCCGGCAATCACCGGCTTTGGTTACGAATCATAAGGAGGTAAACCAAGTTGGCGAGGGCGGCGACAAAAGCAGCCACATAGGTTAATGCTGCCGCATTGAGAACCTTGTTTACCCCGCCGGCTTCCTCACCTGCTTGAACGAGCCCCATTTGTTGGAGAATGACTTTTGCCCGGCGCGAGGCATCAAACTCCACCGGCAGAGTGATCAGTTGGAAGAGGGTGAGCACCAAGTAGCAGATCACCCCCAACGTGATGAGATGCACCATGTGAAAAAAGATACCGCCCATCACAACAAACGGAAGAATCTGAGAAGCAAATTGCGTCATCGGCACAACCGCCATGCGCCACTTGAGTGGGCCGTAGCTGCGAGCGTGTTGAATCGCGTGCCCGCATTCGTGAGCAGCGATCCCGAGTGAGGCCACGGAAGGAGTTCCATACACCGGAGAAGAAAGGCAAAGCCTCTTATGTGTGGGGTCGTAGTGGTCGCCGAGCATGTCGTTGATTTCTACGACTTCCACATCAGAGATGTTGGCAGCGCTCAAAATTTTGCGGGCTGCTTGAGCGCCGGTCACGCCGGAGGTGGCAGCAATTTTGCTCCACTTGCCAAACGCGCTCTTCACACGAGATTGAGCCCAGAGGCCAATGATCATCGGAACGATCAACAAAAGTAACATGGTTATGTTCATATGGGATGGCAATGTATACGGAGCTAAGGATTTTTCAACTGGAAGCGCATCGTTTGCGAGGCCTTCCCTATCCCGTCACCCAAAGAGCCCAGACTAGGGCTGGTGCAGAGCAGATGGTGCTGATGGCAATGGCTGCAGAGGCCAGTTGGGGGTCCCCGCCCATACGGGCAGCCATCACATATGACGCGGCGGCTGTGGGGCAGGCGGCGAGTACAACGGCGATTCGCAGATCCACCATATCCAGCCCAATGGCCAGGCCAAGCCCCCAAACCACCAGAGGGAGAAAAACAATTTTTAACCCCACAGCGATCACAAGCTCTTTGAGTCGTCCCCCCGGAGAAGCGGCCACAAGTGTTCCTCCAATGCAGAGGAGGGCGATGGGCACGGCAGCGCCGCCAAGAATCTGGAGGGATTTGTCAGCGATGGGAGTCAGCCCGAGGCCTGTGGTGGACCATGCCAGACCGAGCAAACCCGCAACCAAAAGTGGGTTGGTTACAATCGACCAAGCGGCGTCGCGGGGTTTCCACTGGCCTCGCTGCAAAACAAGGACGGCCAAAAAATTAAAAATCACCATCATGAGCGTCATGACCACCACCGCGGTGGGAAACGCCTCGGGACCTCCACCAATGGCAGGCAGCCCAAGTGTGAGAAGGGGGATGCCGATATAGGCCAGATTTCCACGGAACGCTGATTGCGCAAGCGTGCCCCAAGAATTTGATGGCACGCGGAGCAACTGACATAAGAAATAGGAGGCCAGACAGGCGAGCAGGGTGGCTGCCACAAGAATACCTAGAAGGTGAAACGTTCGGGCACCCGGGTGGCCGGCGGCGGCGGCTGAACGAAACAACAGCGCGGGCAGGGCGATCCAAAAGGCCAGCTTGTTGAGGTCGGCAACAAAAGCATCGCCCAAGAACTTAAGGTGGGCCAGCAAGGCTCCCATTCCGATGAGGAGAACAAGGGGGGCCAGTGTTTCGAGGATGGTCATGGGGAGGATAAGTCGGCGGTCAAGGGACTGAAGCGCCCTACCCAAGAAACAACGAGCTTGCGCACGCACGAGGTGGTTTTTGGCGGTAGAGCCGACTGGAGGGAGACAGCCTGCCGAAGGCAGCCGCGCAGCGGTGAGCGAAGCGAAGCAAATGGCGGTCCCGCGCCGTCCTTTACATGAGAGGATAAGTTGGCAGGCAAGATGGAGTTCCCCCTACCCAAGATAGAGCCCTCTAAACCTGTGACTTGAAAAAGGCGAGCGCCCTGAACACACTGTTTCTGCTTAAGAACCATTCTCACGATGCCCATTTACGAATATTTTTCTCCAGATACGAACAAGATTTACAGCTTCTTTGCGAGGAGCCTGTCAGCGGCGGCCACGATTCCTCGTTGTCCTGATGACCCCAAGGCTCGGATGGAACGAGTGCTTTCCCGTTTTGCAGTGACGGGACGGGCCAAGGAAAAAACGGAAGAAAACCCCACGGATCCTCGCATGGAAAAAATGATGGCGGAGATGGAGAGGGAGATGTCATCCATCGATGACAAGAATCCTGACCCCAGGCAGCTTGGGCGTTTGATGAGAAAAATGACCGAGGCCACGGGTCAGAAAGTGCCAGCCGAAATGGAGCAAATGTTGCGGCGGTTGGAGAGCGGAGAAGATCCCGAAAAACTGGAAGAAGAGTTCGGGGAATCCCTTGATGGACTTGGTGATGAAAGCTTCGGAGGGGACCCGGAATCAGCCGATTTTTCGTCGTCCATCAAGGCCGTTTTGAAAAAGCGCAAGCCTTCACGTGACCCCCAACTCTATGAGTTGAGTGATTTTATTGGTGAACACCACTAAAAAAAGCCTCGCATCCCCTGAGGGAGAGGCATAAAAGCAATCTTCTATGCCTACTAAAAAACCAGCTACCCGCAAACCCAACGCCGCATTCATGAAGCCCGTCCAACCGGATGAAGCTCTCGCAGCGGTTGTTGGCTCGAAACCGATCCCCCGCAGCGAAATCACCAAAAAAATCTGGGAGTACATCAAAAAGAACAAACTCCAAGACGAGAAAAAGAAAACTCTCATCAATGCTGACGAGACTCTCAAAGTGATTTTCGGCGGCAAGAAACAAGTGACCATGTTTGAGTTGACGAAGCACGTCTCCGCTCACGTCAAAGCAATCTGATTCCCCCTCCCGCTCCCTCAGGGGATGCGTTCGGTCCACCCCGGATTTCCGTAATGGGTTTTTGCGAGGTGTTCTGAATGCTCCCCGAGGAAGTGCGGCGGTGCAAAATCGCAGAGCTTTTCTGCGAACAGCCCGCCAAGTTCTTGTCCAAAAGTTCCCGCGAGTTGGCGCGTTGAACGTTGGATGCTGCCTTGATGCAGCAACCCCTTTCGTGTTCGGCGTTGGGCTCCGCCACAGATTTTTCCGCCGGCAACCTCCATCACGTCAAACAAAGTAGGTCCGGCAAAGCAGGAGAGAGACTGCTGACAATCCCCCATCCCGGCCAGACGGATTTTAATGGAGTTTTCTCTGCAGGATAACGCTGAAACAACCCGCTCATGAAGCGCTCGGTAGGAATCTCTTGGGCGGAGTTTGCAGAAATGCTCCTCCGCTGGCACCAGGAGGGAAAACGTCCAATCGGCGTCGTGCCGGACCACTCCTCCTCCCGTCCACCGTCTCACCAAATGAGAGCCGGGAGCCTCCAACTGCGCGGCTGCCAAGGACTGGGAATAACCAAAACTGGCCCAAGAGCCCAGCCAGGAATAATGACGGAGGAGCGGGCGTTTGAGGCCGCTGAGAAGAAGGCATTCGTCGATCGCCATTTGGACATCGCCGGGTCGGGGTGTGTCATCGACCCAGAGATCCATTTCTGCAAAAAGGGGCGGTAGGTGCCCAATTGCCGTGGACACTACTTTGCGGGTGATAGCTGTTTGATGACCGTTGTCAGATAAACAGGCTCGGGATGTTTGTCTTTCCACTTGGTGAGTTCACGGCGTTCGAGGACACGGAAACCATAACGCTCCAAAACTTTTGCGCCGCGCCGGGATTCAAAGGTTACCATTTGGCCAAAGACTGATTTTTCCCCTTTGGATTCCAGGTAGGCGAAGTAGGCGTTCATGAGGGTCCGTGTGCCGGCCACGCCTTGGGCTTCGGGCAGGACGTTAAAATGAAAGTGAGCGGTTCGACGCGGCGCGGCGGGCACTTCTTTCCACGAATTTTTGAGAATCCACGCAATAAATTCTCGAGTGGCGGCATTGTAGCGCGGATACCGGACGAGAGCTCTCAGAAACAGGCTCCCATTGAGAACGATGCTATGTAGTTGCTGATGGAAGGGTTTCCGTGAGCCGAGCAGGTAGCCTTTAACGATGCCCTCATGTTCTAGGACAAAGCAGGATTCGGGCTCCACATCCGTGTAGTAACTGGTGAGATAATCCGAAAACAACTCCCTGTCTTCAAACACCGGATCGATGGGTTTGCCAAGAAATCCGGTTTCACAGCAAAGCCTGCGGACGGCTTCCCGGTCACGGGGTTCGTAGTGGCGGACAGTCGTTTCCAAGTGGGCGGTCTTCAAGAGACCTATCATCAGCCCCCGATCCCCACCCATGGCAACACAATTTTTGATCAATCGCAGTAGTTGTCCACAACCCGGGAGTAAACGCCGAAGATGTGATCAAAGACTTTTTCCCAGGAATAGTTGCTGCGAACGGCTTCTCCAGCTGTCCGCCCCAGCGCGACCAGATCCCGGCTCAACTTGGATTCGATGGCTTCAGCGAGCGATTCCGGTGTGTTTTCGTGTGCCCAGGAAATCTGATCAGAAAAAATGATGCGGTCCATGTAGCTGCCACGAATTCCAACCACCGGCGTCCCGCAGGCCTGGCTTTCGAGCGTGACCAGGCCAAACGTTTCCTGGATGCCGGGATGCACAAACAAATCGGCAGCCTGATAAATTTTTGCGAGCTGGCGGGGGTCTCCACAGTAGGGGATCCATGTGAGGGAGCCCGTGCGCTTTTTGAGGCGCTCGACTGACGAGCGTTGGGTGCCATCTCCCACCACAACCAGGTGGCACGCCGCTTGATTTCGAAGCAGAGAAAACGCAGAAAACAGGGTTTGAACATTTTTTTCCGGTGCCAGCCTGCCGACATAAAGCAGAATTCGTTTATCCTGAGGGAGACCAAGGTCCTTGCGCAAAGTAGCTACTGACTCTTGGCCGGGTTGAAAAATGTGGGTATCGACGCCGAGGTCAATACTGTCAACCTCATCCACGCCCCAAGATGTCAGCAAGGAAGCCAACGCTGGGCTGGGCACAAACGTTGTTTCGAAACGGTTGTAGAGGGTCTTGACGTAGCGGCGTGCGGCGTCGGACGCAATGGCCGGTGCGATGCCGCCGGTGAATTTGGCCACGGTGCGAAGGAGGGCTTCAGGAAAATGGGAATGATAAAACCCCACCACGGGAATGCCCAAAGCCCGGCCTGACGCGATCGCTTTCCACGCGAGTTGGTAGGGGTCGCCTGATTCGATGATATCCGGGCGCTCCCGCTCAAGCACCTCCTCGACGAGATGAAGCTTGAGCAACATCCGATAGCGCGAGGTGCGGGAGACCAGCGGTGAGGCGATGGTATAAATCTTGGTGATGTCATCACCCTCCCAGCCGGTCTTCTCCCCGGGAACGACCAGCACATGCTTGGCTTTGCCGCCCTGACGTTTCACATGAGCGGCCTTCTGCTCGATGTAACGGCGAACACCTCCACTCACCGGGGAGTAGAATTGGGTCAGATCACAAATTTTCACCGGCTCGGAGGCGGTTCTTCCCCCCTCGCCAACATGCCCAGTAACAGTCTCGCCAAAATCACGTCATCTCCCATGGTCCCCGAAAAAAGCTGCTGTGCGGCCGTGGCACAACCCCGGAAGCCATCGATGAGCTCAATGAGCGTAAAATTGGAAGTGTGGGAGGCGGCAAGGCTCAGTGGGTAGGCATTCAGTCCACCATCTTTTTTGCGGGGAAGATGGGACGTTTCCTCGGCTGGCAACCGCCCAAGGGTGGCGGCAAACTGATTGGCATAGCCTCCCGGGGAAATGCGGTGCCGCTGCATCAAATCCTTCATCACCACAAGATTTCGAACCGTGGGGACAATCGCGGCAAGGAGGATGCCAACCCCTTTTTCGCCCTGACGAAACAGCTGGGCCAAGGTGTCAAGGGCCAGAGGGAGGTCTCGCCTCAGGATCGCCCCGCTCAGATCAAAAATGCCGCCTTCGCGTGTTTGAGGTACCAAGTCTCGGACCGAATCCGCATCCACAGGAGCCGATTTTCCAAAGGCCGTTTCCAGCTTGTCGAGTTCGCTGGCCATCTGGGCTGTTTCCAATCCCACCCGCGCGGCCAGTGTCTCCACGGCATCGGGGCTGAGCTTCAGCCCGCGCTCCCTGGCCAACCCGCCGGTCCACTCAATGAGCGCTTCTTCCCCTCCCCGAAAACCGAAGTCCGGCATATCCACCACCTCGGTTTCACAGACCTTCACAAAACGTTTGTAGGCCGAGCGGCGTTTGTCGGCCCCGGGCGCACTCATCAAAAATTCCACCCCTTCGGGCAGGCCATTTTCCAAGGCGTCCGCGAGTTTTTCCAAGGACGTAAGCACGGCTTCGGAACGTCCCGTGACAGTATCCGCCAAAAACGCCGCACTCTTCAACCACACCAGCTTTTTTCCTCCAAGAAATGGCAATGTCATCACCGCCCCCAGTGCGGCCTCCACCTTGCTCGCAGCGGCATCAGCCCCATCCACGGCCCCATCAATAATCTCCATGCCAAAAGCATCAGCCCCGGGTGCCAACTTTTCGGAAAGGGCTTTCGCGGCACGTTTGACGCCCGCCTCATCCGAGCCGGCCACAAAATAGCAGGCTGACGATTTTTGACTTTTGGTTTTTGCCATCAACCCGGAAATCTATCCTCGGGCAGGGCTCTGCCGCAAGCGGGGAGTCTTGTTGTCAGGCCAGTCGCGCAATTTTGCGAAAGTCTTCCAGCCGGGTCTCGATCTCAGCGGGGGTGACCGTTTTCAGACGTTCCAAGCTGAAGGCTTCCACATTAAAGCTCGCGAGCACGCTGCCCCGAAGGACCCCACCGCGCAGATGATCGAACGTGATTTCCTTCGCCTCGGTGCCAGCCAGGTATCCCGCCAGACCGCCGGCGAAGGAATCCCCAGCGCCGGTGGGATCATGGATATCTTCCAGTGGATAGGCCGGGCAGGAGAAAAATTCGCCGCTCTCCCCAAAAAGCAAGCACCCATGCTCGCCTTTTTTGACCGCAACAAACCGGGGGCCGAGGTCCTGCAATTTTTTTCCAGCGCGAATGAGGCTCGTTTCACCGGTGAGTTGACGGGCCTCGCCATCGTTCAGAATCAGGAGGTGAACACGGGCCAACAATTCGATGAGGCGCTCCTTCGCAATATTGATCCAGAGATCCATGGTATCAGCAATCACAAACCTCGGGAGCCGCACTTGATCCAGAACCAAGTGTTGAAGTTCCGGCGCGATATTGGCAAGCAACACAATCGGAGTGTCTTTGTAGGACTCGGGCAACTCGGGCCGGAAGTGCTCAAACACATTCAATTCAATCGAACGTGTCTCCCGGGTGTTCAAATCCCAAAGATATTCTCCCGACCAACGGAAGGTCTTGCCCTCCTCCAATTTCAAGCCCGTCAAATCAATGTTCCGGGATTTTAAAAGGTCCATGTGTTCTTGCGGAAAGTCCTTGCCGACAATTCCCACCAAATTTACCGGACTAAAAAAGCTCGCAGCCACGGCCCCATAGGCCGCGGATCCCCCAAGCAGGTTTTTTTCCTCCGCAAGGGGAGTTTTGATATCATCCAACGCAATCGAACCAACAATAAGAACTGACATAAGCGGCAGAGTGTGGAGAAAAACAACAGTCCACCGCGAGGAAAAAATCAAAAGCTGCCGATTCAACCCGCTTATCAACACCCCAACATCACAGAACCTTGCACACGTCTTGTCCAGAATGCGGTTGACGTCTATTTTGTGATTCGATATCGGAAAGCAGTCTGGCATGCAAAAATCAATCCACAAACGCCAGAGAGCCCCCCTGCAGCCCCCGAGCGGTCAACCGAATTCCGTTAAAAATAATCTTTTTCTGGCTTTCTGCTTAAAGTTTTTAGGGCTGGTCTTTGCTTTCTCTCTCCTCTCGCTTTTTCCTGCCTATGGTGCACTCCAGGGTACCGAGGCCATATGGAGTGCCCACATAGCCCATTGGATTCTTTCACTATTTGCCTTGGATTTCTCAACTGTGTCTGAGGCAACCCTGTATCGAGGTTCCATAGCCATTTTGGAGGTAAAATCCAATTGTTCAGCGCTTCACTATGTCTGTTTGCTCACCGCTGCCATTATTGCATACCCGGCACCGTGGATATCTCGACTTATTGGAATCCTTTGCGGCTCCTTCATTCTTCTTGCAGCCAATATCATGCGAATTGTTTGCTTATTCCTAATTGGTTGCTTCTTTCCGGGCTTGTTTTCTTCTGTTCACGAAACCTACTGGCCGGCGTTCTCGCTTTTGATCACCATTCTCGTTATGGCTTCGTGGATTATTCTTCTTCCCCGCTTGAGATGCACCAAGACATAAGATTGCCTCCTTCGCTTTTGAAAGGGATCGGCGTATTTATTTTTATTTTTGTCCTCCTCTCATTGCCCTGGCCAGGGCTTCAGAAAGCATATACCTCGTTCTTTCGAGGAACCGGAACAATGCTGTTTTCGAGCGATCATGGGCCACGGGATGTTGTGTTTTTAGCCCATCCGGAACATGTGAAGCTTCCCTCCATGGTGAGGATCGAAATCGCCAATCGAAGATGGCTAAGCGCCGATGGATCGGGCCCCGTTCGACACTTGGATCTCGATGTTCATGGCTTTGCCATACTGCCAACAATTCTCCTAATCGCGCTTGTTCTCGCAACCCCACTCCCCATGGGCAAACGAATCGTGTCTCTGCTTTTAGGGTTGTTGCTCCTGCAATTAGTTGTAATGGGGTTTTTGGCTTTAGCGATTTGGAACGAATCCGCACAAATTGGCTTGGTCAATATCAAACCTGAGTGGAAGACAATAATGGAAACAACGATCGTAAATGTCGTTACCCATTTCAGCATTGCTGCACCGATTGCCATTTGGGTGCTTGTCTGCCTTCGCAATATTGATAAAATCACCAATCCATCTCTTTGATTTGTCCCAGGTGGCGATGATAACACATGTGTGATTAAATGAAGCTGATCCTCACCCTTGGACCGCTGGCCCCGCGACCGCCGGGCCGTTATTGTTTATCCCTCTCCCAGACTTTTTCAAAATATTAGATCTCGATTAGCCTTACTTTGTGACAATATTGTCATATTAAGATAATTTCCTTGTGCGCTCTAAGGCACTTGATAGAAGGCGATCCGTGAGAGTTCTCTGCCAAATATATCTGGTCATGACATTCCTGCTGGTTGGAAGTGCTTTGGCGGATACGTATTTCTATGATGACTCCGGGCGGCTGCAGACCGCAGAACAGAGCAATGGTCTTTCCCACGCCTACGGCTTGGACGCCGAAGCCAACATTGATTCTGCCGCCTCAAGCGGGGTTGATTCCGAGCCGAATGGCATCTCGGATTGGTGGGAAAACTTTTATTTTGCGACAACTGGAATCAACGCTCTCTCCTCTGCCGCAGGCGATGGCGTCAGCAACCTCACAAAATACGCCGTTGGCCTGAACCCACTTTCTGCCATCTCCGGCCCGCTGGTAGGCATCAGCCAAGAGGAACACTCGGATGGGCAGATCTACAACTTTTTCACCTTCACGCGAGCCAAAGGCACCGCACCCGCGGTATTTTTGGAACAATCCAGCAATGGAACCACATGGACTGGCGGAGGCGGCTTCTTTGTGCAGGTTGGCCAAGCGGAAGATCTTGGCAATGGAACTGAGCGAGTCACCTTCCGCAACCTGACTCCCATCCCTGCCGCAAATGGCCTCTCGTTTCGTTTAGTCACTGACGGCGGCAGCCCCTCTCTTGTTGCCTACAACAACCTCTCCTCCGGCACAGGGGTTCCATCGATGCCTTGGTGGGCATTTGTGGCATTGATTGCTGCATTGCCTCTTCTGGCATCAAGGTTCCTCAAGATTTCCGGTAGAAACCTCGCCCGTACGGTCGCGCTGCTGTGTTTTGGATTTGCTGCCATCGTGCCTGCAAGAGCAGACTCCGCATCTGGGTGGGGGTGGGAACTTTCCGACTATGGAGACGCCTCTCCAACCGCCTCAAATGCGGAGCCCCTGTTTTCCCCAGCTCAAATATTCTTGGAGCCTGAGTTTCAGCAACAGAGTGTTGTGGATGGACCAATTGCCACAGCAGTAACCCATGAAATTCAGGCTATTGCAGTCGGCCTTCAGAATGATCCGGTTGCCATTTCTAACTATGTCCGCAACAAAATCGCTTTTCAGCCATATCTCGGAAGCTGCAAGGGCGCACACACGACCCTTTTGGATTCTGCAGGAAACGATTTTGATCAAGCAAGTTTGCTCATTTCCCTTCTCAACGCCGCCGGGTATGGAAACACATCCTATGTTTTTGGCAGAATCAAAGTACTGAACACCTCGCCTGATTCCCAAGATCTTTCTCATCTATTTGGTTGCCCAGCCAATCAGGTTTCGAGGGTGCTCTTTGCCGCAGGTTACACCAATCTTCTTGGCACCAATCAGGCTGGAGGTTCGGTTCAGTGGAGATTCGACAGCGTGTGGGTTAGGGTGGAGATTGGTGGAGCTACGTATGATCTCAATCCCAGTCTCAAATTCACGAATTTTTCCAATGCCATTGATGTCAAGACGATCTCAGGATATAGCCGGACCCAGTTGCTAACTGATGCGGGAGGAACAACCGGAACGCACTTTGTGCAAAACGTTGCCCGTTCTTCACTTGAGAGTCGGCTTGCCACATATGCCTCCAATCTACGGAACCACATCAGGACAAATCTGCCAAACTCAACGACCGAGGATATTTTAGGGGGCAATTCTATCCTTGAGGAAGGCTTCACCGATCTTGCCAGTGCAGCATCAAGCTTTTTGCCCTTCATCGATACTGACCCGAATTTCAGTCAGACCACTTCCACAACGATCCCCACAATTTATCGGGCTGCCGTTGGCGTGAAAGTTGGCAGCCAGATTGACGCCACGTTTTATGCTGACGGCATGCAGTCTCAACGCCTGAGTCTCCGGTTTCAGGGATCAAACGCTCAAGTTTGGCTGGGAGAAAGCATGAAAGCCTCGGAAACCAATGGCAATGGCACCAACGCGTCTGTCACTCTTTCTTTGACCAACCCACGCGCATCACTTTCGCGCACCCTGCCAGCCACAAACTACAGAAGAGACTCAACCTACGATTTGAGCTACGCTTTTTACCCCAATCCGTTTTCAAGTGGTCAAATTGAAGCAAGCGACAGAAGGGTTCAAAATTACGTCCACTCCGGTCTTGCCGACACTTCCCCCAATCTCCTCTCGGAATCACTCCACAATCTTGGTGTGCGATGGATCAGAAGAGTCGCGCTTGGCACGTGGATCACTGGCAGGACTTCAAATTTCTTCACGCGAATTGTGCAGGTCTTGGGACGAACAGGCCAAGAGGGCGCATATTTCGTGGATATGCCCGGGGTGATCATTACCCAATTTAATGAAAATGGGGGTGATCCGAAGGTGTTCAATGCCGCGATGTTCATTCTGAGTGCGATGGAGCACGGGGTTATCGAGCAGACAGGCGGCAGTGCGGCCAGCTCGACTATCAAGTGTCTGGCTCTCGGGAATGATGGTGGGCAAAGAATCTACCGTGTCGATTCATCAACTTACCCTTCGATTAGCTCGCAACTCATCAACTACAATCAAAACAATAATGAGAGGAAAAATTTTCTCGAAAGCTTCATCAATCTGGCTGATTGCACAGTTCTGCTTCACCAGAATGGAGCTACCCAGTTAAATCAGTGGAATGGTTTCGGTTTTGCCGCGATTCGCCCCACCCGCGTGGATATGATGATTTGGGGTGGTTACAGTGGTGGTTTTCATTCGTTTCTGGGGCTTTTCGGTGGATCGTTTCTCGATATCCTGCTCGGCCGAAGCCCTGAAGATTCCATTTATCCCTTTGGTGTTATGAGAGCAAGGAGCCTTGAGCCGGTTGATCTCGCAACCGGCGCCTACACCATGGAGGCCAACGATCTTTCTCTTGGAGAAGCTAACACCCCGCGAGGGCTTGTTCTGAGTCGCTCCTACGATAGCGGTAGAATTTTTCAGAAATCGGCACTGGGGAATGGTTGGAGACATTCCTGCGATGGAAAGGTTTTTCTTGCCAGTGATCTTGATTCTGCCTTCGGCTTTCGCCAACCAACAGATGCGGTTCAGACCATCGTTGCCGCCTTGGCGATTCCAGATTTTACGGACGCCAGCCTTCCCGCCAAAGATCTGCTCGTTGGAGCACTCACGGCAAACTGGCTCGTCAACCGCATCACCAATAACTCTGCGGTTGTACAAATGGGCGAACAAAGGCTGACTTATCTTTCACAGCCCGATGGTTCATGGAATCCGCCTCCAGGCTGCACCACCAATTTATCAGGAGCGAGCGGTTCCTTTTCCCTGCTTCCCCGCTTTGGCGGCAGCGTCTTATTTGATGCGCAGAATCGCGTGAGCCAGTGGAAGGATGTTGATAACAACACCCAGACCTACCTCTACGATGCTCTGGGTCGGCTTTCGACGGTGACCGACTCGCAGAACCGCACATTAACCTTCAACTACCTCTCGGCCTCAAGCCCTCTTATTGATAATGTCACCGATGGCACGGGGCGGACGGTCAAATACTTTTACACGGGGAACAATCTCACTGGCATCAGAGATGTGGAAAACTTTAATACCACGCTGGTGTATGATTCCCGAAACCGCCTCACGGAGTGGAAAGACCATGCCGGCGACTTTCTTGTTCGCAACTTTTATGACACCCAAGATCGCGTTTACGAGCAATACAGCCAAGGCGACGCCAACCGTCTCTGGAAATTCCTGTATGCCCCTGGCAGCACGCTTGAAGTTGATCCCTTCAACAACGCCACGACGCACCTCTTCGACACTCTGAAGCGTCGCACGGCCATCATTGACCCCCTCGGGAATAGATCGGGTTTTGAATACAGCGGGCAAAACCACGTCACTGAAGCCACGGACGGTAGCGGACGCTCGACCTCGTTTTTTTACGACAGCAATCAGAACCTCCGAACCAAAACCGACAACGCAGGGAAAATCACGCTCTTCGACTACGATACATCCCTGCGCCTGTGGAAAATTACCGATGCGACAAATCGCGTCACTGAGTTCACATACGATAGCGAAAATCACCTGAAGACCATCAAAGATCCAGGCCTCCGAGTCACCACGTATGATTACCGCCCCGATGGACGCTTGGAGAAAATCACGGACAATGACGGCAAAACCACCCAGTTCACTGCCTACGATCAGTGGGCTAACCCCACAACCATCATCCGAGCTGACAACACCACGACATCCGCTGTGTTCAATGCCCGTGGGGATCGCACCAGCTACACGAACGGGCGTGGACACACCACCGGATTCACGTACGACAAACGCCGTCTCCTCAAAACCCGCACAGACGCCCTTCTCAAAACCACGACGTGGAATTATGACTCCAATGGCCACCTTGACAACGTCATCGACCGCAACAACAAAACCACGGAAACCCTTTTTGACAACTTCGGCAAAATCCAAACCCTGACCGCGCCCGACACTGGCACGCTGAACTTCGGTTATGACTTCCGGGATTTGCAAACCACCATCACGGATGGCCTCACCCACACGACCACCACGGGCTACGATGACGCCCGCCGACCAGAATCCATCACAGACGCTCTGGACCTCATTATTTCCCGCACCACCTACGATGGCGCAAATCGCCCTCTGACAGAAAAAAACGCCCTCGACCAAACCACCCGCGTTTTTTACGACCCGGTCGGACGTTTTGACTATAGCCTGGACCCTCTCAATCGCCGCATCGACAAAACTTATGATGACGCCGGACGCGAGAAAACCCTCAAGAATCGCCGAGGAAAAACCTTCATTTACGACCATGCCCCCGACGGTTTGGCCTCCACCTTCAGTTATCCCAGCGGACGCCAAAGCGCGATCCTCGACCGCGACCCGGTAGGACGCCCCAAAACCCTTCAGGAACCCAGCGGCCAGCAAACCGTGCTCCATCATGACGCCATGGGTCGCCTCAAGACCCAGACCGATCAAGTTGGCCATATTGTCTGGGATTACGATGACGAAGGGAATCCCGAGTTTGTCACGGAAGGGAGCGCCATCATCGGACGAACCTTTGACGAACTCAACCGCGTGGAAACCTGCACCGACACCCTCAATAAAACGGTTGGCTACACCTATGACAATGAGGGTAACATCGAAACGATCACCTACCCCGGCAACAAAACCGTGACCTACACCTACGACGGATCCAACCGCCTCAAAACTGTCACCGATTGGGCACAACGGCTTACCTCCTACTTCTATGACGACGCCGGGCGTCTCCGCCGCATCGAACGCCCCAATGGCACCCAACAGCGCATCGAATACGATGATGCCAATCGTCTTCAAGACACGTTCGAAGAACTGGGGTCAACCAGTCTCTGGAAAGCCAACTACCTGTTCGACGATGCCTATCGCCTCCAAACCTACACCCCCACGCCCCCGACACGCACCTATGCGCCCCCACCCGCATCGATGACCTACGATGACGATAACCGCCTCGAAACCTACAATGGCCAAACCGTCCCAAGCGACCTCGACGGCAACCTCCGCGCCGCCCCCCTCAACGGAACCCTCCTTGGCACCTTAAACTGGGACGCCAGAAACCGACTAACCTCGGCGGAATCAGAAATCAACAATCAGCAATCCATAATTTCCTACAGCTATGATGCGGAAAACAGACGAGTGACCTCAACGAGCCCCGCAGGCACCACCCGTTACACATGGAGCCGCGAGGCCCCACTCGACCGCCTCCTCGTTAAAGAAAACCCCGATGGCAGCGTAACACGCTACATCCACGGCCTTGGCCTCATTTACGAGGAAACTGAACCCGCTGGTGGAGGGCCGGTCTCGACCCAATACTACCACTACAATTGGCAAGGCAGCACCATGGCGCTCAGCGACCAAGCAGGTGCCATCACCGCCCGCCTGAGCTACAGTCCATACGGTGAGGTGACAGTTGTCAGCGGCACGCCAAACACCCCGTTCCTGTTCAATGGCCAGTTTGGCGTGATGACCGAACAGAACGGGCTGTATTGTCTGCAAGCCAGGTTCTACTCGCCGATTTTCCGCCGATTCCTCTCCGAGGATCCGGCGGGGTTCTCTGGTGGAATTAATCTGTTCGCATACACGGGAGGTGACCCTGTTAATTTTATGGATCCCTTTGGGCTGGGGCGAACCAATAGCAACTGGTTTTTGCAAGGCATCGCCCAAATTTTTAGTGGCATTTCGTCGTGGGAACAGAGCCTATTTATTAATCGCCTAAACACTGAAGCTCAAACTGCCCAAGCCTACCGCGACCATCCAAACATGGCAGCCATTGGTGACCTGTCGAGTTTGGATTATGCGCTAACCGGGATGCTTGTTGTTGGTCCACAGATTATTGCCATAAGGCAGGCTGCAGCTGAGGCAGCAGCATTGGCTGCCACACGTACGGGAGTAGGAGCAGCAGATGATGCTGCCATGTGGATTTGGGGGCATAATAAAGGCGTCGCAAAATCGATTCGCCAAATGGATCAGCGAGGATGGTTTCCTCGGCAGGTAACGGAGGCCGTAAGGACTGGTCAGCAGTTCCCCGCCACAAATTTGGTGAATAAGGGTAACCCTGCTATCCGCTACGTTCACCCGCAGACTGGGCAGTCGATAGTTCAGGATACAATCACAAGGGAAATTATTCACTTCGGGGGCCCTGGCTTCAAATACTAATATGACAACCATATATATTCGCCTAATAGATGAGGGGACTGACGCTTTTCGTCCAGCTGAAGCAGAGTTGCTGGAAAGTGGTTTCTACAGGTTACAGCCTACGCCCAACTACGATCCCGAAGATGAGCATTGGGAGTTCACACCAGGAACTATCGTGAGGGGAGAGCAACGAAAAATGGAAGGAGAAGAAGTGCTGGTTGCTGTGGCAGCCTACTTAGATTGAGCGAAAGAATGAAATGATTTTATGCCTATGGAGTTCGTATCGCTGTTGACGCTAAAAATCTTGCCAAGTAACTCTGGATTTGAGGCGAGCTGCGTTTTCCACCATTGCACTCACACAAGGATAGAAGCAGGCGGTTTTTGCGTAGTCGCTTCACAAATCACTCCAGGTAAGTCACTTAATCAGGTCATTGAGATCGGAGGTCAAAGAATCCAATACACAGCTTTTGAACTCCAAGATGGATCCATCAACGTAGGAAGAATTCATGGTGCTCCGTAGTCCATTGCCAACCGAGTTGCTTCTTCTGGAATTCCTCTGCGGCGGAACGGAACGCAATGAGCTATCGCATAAACTGACCGCTAAGATCAAGGTAGCTGACCTTGATGATGGAGGCATGGGGAGCTTGCGATTGTTCCCGCAAGGCTCGGAGCTCTCAAATGCAAAGTTTGGGAAACGTACTAGTGCCTGTCAGTTTAAGGACAAGGATGGAGTCGATGTTATTGCGTCGCTAAATCTTGATCAGCATGGAGATCTCTTCGAATTGGACATTTGGAAGACAGACTTTGGGAAACTGATTCAGATTCCAGACAACCAAAATGAATTTCAATTGGAGGAGATGTGACCTATGCGCCCCCACCCGCATCAATGACCTACGATGACGATACCACCGGAGCCGGGGACGGCTCGGGGGAGACTGCCGGAGGCAGCCTGAAAGGCGAGACGAGCGGGGGCGAGCGAGTCAACCGATACCGTCTCGAAACCTATAACGGACAGACCGTCCCAAGTGATCTCGATGGCAATCTCCGTGACACTCCTCTCAACGGCACCCTTCTCGGCACATTGAACTGGGATGCAAGAAACCGACTAACCTCAGCGGAATCGGAAATCAACAACCAGCAATCAACAATTTCCTACAGCTACGATGCGGAAAACAGGAGAGTGACCTCAACAAGCCCCGCAGGCACGACCCGCTACACATGGAGCCGCGAGGCCCCACTAGACCGCCTCCTCGTCAAAGAAAACCCCGATGGCAGCGTGACACGTTACATCCACGGACTCGGCCTCATTTACGAAGAAACCGAGCCAGCTGGCGGAGGCCCCGTTACCACCCAATACTACCATTACAACTGGCAAGGCAGCACCATGGCACTCAGCAACCAAGCTGGCACCGTCACCGCCCGCCTGAGTTATAGCCCTTATGGCGAGGTGACAGTCGATTCAGGAACACCAAATACCCCGTTCCTATTCAACGGCCAGTTCGGCGTGATGACCGAACCGAACGGGTTGTATTGTCTGCAAGCCAGGTTCTACTCGCCGATTTTCCGCCGATTCCTCTCCGAGGATCCGGCAGGATTCTCTGGTGGAATCAATCTGTTCGCTTACACAGGCGGCGATCCTGTGAACTTGATGGATCCTTTTGGCTTGGGACCGCAAACAAGCTTTTGGCAAACCGGCTTGGGAAGCGTGGTGGAAGGGTTTGGATCTGGTTTGCGGCAAGGGTTGGATAACTTCAACAATACGGTCACATTTGGCTTTTATGACCACATCGGCTGGTCGAATTCCTCGGCCAATACCGGCTGGGAACATGACTTGAGCCGCTCATTTGCTTCCATCCCAAGAGATGTTGCTGCGGGAGGAGTGCTTGCAGGGGTTGGTAGCGTTATTTCAAGAACTTTCTCAAGTGTTTTTGGATCGGTGAGTAACTTTGCCGCAAGGACGGCCAACAACGGTACTGGTGTGCTTGGACGAAGCGGTGAGCCTTTGGTGAATGCCGCGATTCAGCCTATTCGCAATCAGGCTACGACAATCGGCGGCCGCCAATTTACTGGACATG
Source organism: Terrimicrobiaceae bacterium (assembly GCA_041744075.1). GTDB lineage: Bacteria > Verrucomicrobiota > Verrucomicrobiia > Chthoniobacterales > Terrimicrobiaceae > JAJTZA01. Next base: position 17,613 of record JBGTLQ010000014.1, on the reverse strand, counting down.
CGCTTGATCAAATGCAAAATCGAGGATTTATGCCATCAGTAATAGAAAATACAATCAGGCAAGGACTGCCGTTTCCAACACGGGCCGGGACAACGGGCTTTTATGACCCCGTGAACAACATTCGCGTTATAACTAACAGCGCGTCAGGTCGGGTCATTACTGTAATTCAGGGAGCGCCATGACAAAAAACCCTCAAGAGCGAGCACGGATTTATCATGATGCCATTCGTCGAATTCTGCTCAAGGAGTGGGATCCAATTGGAGTGAATGAAATCGAGGAAGCGCAAGATGAGTATAATTCGTATGTGGGCGCTATTTACAAACTGCTGATCGATCGAAAAGCGAAGCACGAGATTTTCGACTACCTCTGGTGGGTGGAAACTGAGCACATGGGCCTAACTGGAAATCGGCAAATGACTGAGCATATTGCGGCACGACTTGCAAAATTGCCTGGCATTTTTTCTAATACAGAAACATGAAGCATCAACGCCGAATCACTGATGCATATTGATGAACGCGCCCTACTGATTTTACTTACAATCGCTTGCTAACTTGCACCTGGAGCACCATGAGCCTAGATATTGCAATTTTGTCAGATGATGGTCGCCCACTGCAGAGTATATCGCTGAAACCTGATCAACATTTCAAGCTATTTGGCACGTTGGATCGGGCCATTTTTCCACTCCTCGCCCGTTTGTCGGATTATTATAAAGATGCTGATTTTTCGCTTTCAGAATTAGTGGGTCTTAAGCAGGAACTTGGTCTGCTCCTAGAACGACTACAACAAAATGAAGATGCAGCTATTGTCAATAGTTTGACTCAGTTGGCACAAGAAGCCTTATCGCAAGGCAAAGATTTGACGGTAATTGCCGATTGATTACTTATTGTGAACTTGATACTGCTTTTTTGTGGTCGTAATTCTTGCCAAATTCTGGTCGCAAAAATGGCCTTTTTTTGCTCATAATGATCGTTCAGACAGCATCGATAGAACAGCCAGTCTCTGGAAAGCCAACTACCTTTTCGATGACGCCTATCGCCTCCAAACCTACACCCCGACCCCCCCCACGCGCACCTATGCGCCCCCACCGGCATCCATGACCTACGATGACGATAATCGCCTCGAAACCTATAACGGCCAGACCGTCCTAAGCGACCTCGACGGCAACCTCCGAGCCGCCCCCCTCAACGGAACCCTTCTCGGCACTCTAAATTGGGACGCCCGAAATCGCTTGGTTGGAACAGAATCCAGCATTCAAAATTCAACATCCATAATTTCTTTCAGCTATGATGCCGAAAACAGGAGAGTGACCTCAACGAGCCCCGCAGGCACCACCCGCTACACATGGAGCCGTGAGGCCCCACTCGACCGTCTCCTCGTAAAAGAAAACCCCGATGGCAGCGTGACACGTTACATCCACGGCCTCGGCCTCATTTACGAAGAAACCGAGCCAGCGGGAGGAGGCCCCGTCTCGACCCAATACTACCACTACAATTGGCAAGGCAGCACCATGGCGCTCAGCGACCAAGCGGGTGCCATCACCGCCCGCCTGAGTTATAGCCCCTACGGGGAAGTCACCATCGTCAGCGGAACACCAAATACCCCGTTCCTTTTTAACGGCCAATTCGGCGTGATGACCGAATCCAATGGCCTCTACTCCATGCAGGCTAGGTTCTACAGCCCCATCTTCCGCCGATTCCTCTCCGAGGATCCGGCGGGGTTCTCCGGTGGAATTAATCTTTTCGCCTACACCGGAGGAGACCCGGTTAATTTTATGGATCCCTTTGGGCTTGGGCCTACTCATGTAGTTTTACAAGGTTTTAGAAGTGTTTTTAATGCTAGCCTTGATCTCATTGGGAAAGCTTGGAATCTGCCAAATACAGTCATTGGTCTTGGGTTCGGTAGTGTTGGCCTACTCGGGGGAGCAACAATTTCTTTTGGAAACAACGCTATACAATTTGAGAATCACCCGTTAATGTCAGGCGCTATTACTCTGGGAAACACAATTAGTTATGCGCCTGGCTTTGGTGCGGATATCATTGGCGACCACGAACGGCAACACACATATCAGGGACAAACGTTAGGGCTTCTGTATTTGCCATCAAATGCACTTGGCTTGGCTCTTGCTCAGCTCATAAATGGGGATACACATGGTCCGTTAAACTGGAACGAACGTGGTCCACAGTCTAATCCGCCCACACCATGGTGATTCGCAATATATTGAGTTTCCTGGTGATTGGATTATTTTGCTTATCCTTAACAGCATGCGATCCAGCATCCTCTCGTTTTGTAGAAATAGAACTTTTCAACACTTCATACGAGCCGGAAGTATTGGTAAAGATTGATAATTTTATAGGTCAGCAGGGTTTTAAACCTGTGACAGTTGACAAATCCAACCAAGGCAAATATTTCGTGAATGTTTTTGAAAAAATGACCGTAGCCGACAATGGTCGCCAACTAACCGCAAGATGTACCATTTATTCGAAAAGGGAGGATAAAGTTATCACAATTCACCTTGTTCAGTGGATAACGCCTTCATTATCTAAGGATGTAGTAGCAACAGTTTCCCAAATTCGCGATGATTTATTGGCTAGTAAAAAGGTGAAGTCTGTCTCTATAAAGTGAGATCCAGCCGTTATGGTTTCACTCAAGCTCACCCCGCTAAGGTGGACATCTGCTTGGCGAGGTCTCTGATACAATTCTCGATGTTCTCCAACTTCGAGAACTCACTGGGAAAATCCCATGGATCTGATTGATCATCTAGATTGCCTGATTCCCCATCTGAAGTTATTATCCAAAAATGAATTGGCAGAACCATTTTTTGACACCATGAGTGGTGGGTTCGTCTGGAGTGACGAGAAGATAAAAGGGTTGGAAAAATACGAGATGGGTTGCCTGAGAGCAATTTTTCGATACAGAACCAGCATTATTATTGGGGAACCAGACCAAAGATTTGAGGAAATCTGGGAGAAACTTAAAGTCGGGCTTCCCGAGTGGATAGGCTTTGACCCCGAACGCTGCTCACCAAGAAGTGATCTCATCGAAGAGTATTTCAAGGTAAGCAAAATTCTGTGAGGTTTCGATTATGTCTTCGTCATCTCGCTTTGTGCTAATTCGAAACGCCAACTCGCCAACGGGCTATTACATCCTGACTGGATTCCCCTATTGAGGAGATTCTTTATGCGAAAAGAGAAATATGAGAATCTATTCCAATTCCTTGCTAGCTACTTTCATCAAGACTTTTCCGTCGAATTCGAGGAGCCGGAAGATGCTGTTCAACAATTTATTGATGACACGAACACGGAGACTCGAAAAGCTGTAGTCTATGAACTGCATAAATTGCTTGCTGAAACTGGAGACAATGAAATGGAAGATGCCGCATTCGAACTTGGCTGCTACTTCAGTCCTCAACGACATCGGGGCATTTCGATGCGTGCATGGTTAGAGCAAGTTGTCGACAAAATCAGACAATCCACCACCTGACGTACCAAGAAAACTGATACAGCAAAGCAAACGTTATGTGTTGCGAACTTTTTTCTGATCGTACTTTTGCTCAAATTGAGGTCGTAGGGATTTGTTAAAAATGGCAGCGATGGGATCACACTTTGTTTCCAAATAACCGCGCTCTGATATCTGTTGACGCGATCGCTCCCGCTCGTCTTGCCCTTCGGGCTGCTTTGGCAGTCTGCCCCGAGCCATCCCAGGCTCAGGTGCTGTAGGCGTACGATGCGGAAGGGCAGTGCATTTTTTACTGGGTTATTTGACGTGGATTTTCCGCCTTCGCAGAGCCTACGGCGCGACACGGCCTGGTTCCCGTCGTAATGGGAAAGATGGATGCCGACGTTTTGCCGGGCTCAGATCGCATGGCTACGATGGCCGGCAGCGAATGGTGTAGCTATTGGCCGAGGATCTGGCGCATGGCTTTTCTAATTTGCTGGAAATTACTCCGCAATCTCGACCAGCACCTCATTCCGGCGCATAAACTCGGGCGTCCATGGCGGATCATAATACGCAAAAATAGGGTCACCTTTTGTGGAGCGGCCCGTGCTCTTGATCCATGCGAGAAGGGTTTCCAAGGCCTTTTGCTGCTTTTCCCGGGATCCATAGCCGCGAAACCGGAGAGCCGCAAAAACCCCGCCCGGCCGGGTCTCCAGCGTGACATTGGACCCGGTTGGCTTCGGAGACCCTGCCTTTGCGACTTCTGCGGGTAACACAAACTGCATAGTCACCGGTTTGCCCTCCGCGTTAGATGGCATGAATACGGGAGTCGTCATGGCAATTTTTTGCTTTGACGCATTTTCCCCCGAGATGAAGCGGAACAGGCGTCCAAAACCATTATCCCGCTTCCCGGATTCAAGAGCCGTTGTCGCCAGAATCATGGGGGCGTATCGGCGCAATTCGATATCATCTTGCTTGGAAAGCACATCATACTGTGCCGATTCATAAGCGGCACGCGATGACGCCACAAAAAGGGCGCCACCTCCGATCAGCACCAGCACGGGAAGGAGGAGAAGTTTTTTTATCATATTTTTAAACGGCTTCCACCAGAGATCTTAGACGCTCTGTTGTTGCCTCGCGGGTGATTTTCCCCGCTGCCAAATCGAGAACAAGGGCTTCCCACTCCGGAGCGTCAGGCATGGGACTCAAACCATTCATGCGGAGAAAGACCAAAGCCGAGGCCAGAGCAACTCGTTTGTTGCCATCGAGGAATGGGTGATTCTTGCAAAGGTAAAACAAATAGGCTGCAGCAATCTCAATGGGATCTTCAAAAATGGGTTTGCCAAACATGCTGGCCCGAGGAGCCGCGAGAGCCGATTCCAAGAGATTCTTTTCACGGATTCCGGGCAACCCACCGTGTTGGTGCAAGACCTGTTCATGGATCTCCAAAACCTGATCCGTGTACAAATGAATCCATTCCCTCACTTTCAGGAGAGCTTTTTCAAGGTGGAGGAATAGTCGTTCAGAACCTCCTTCACCACAGAGGAAAAAGCTTCCGAAGAAAGCTTCTCACGAATGGGCTCAATAGTCACCGAACCTCCCTCATGAACCTTAATACTGACCTCATCACCCAACTTTAACTGTGTGAGATCTAGAAGCGTGCGATCAAAGATTAAGCCACACGAATTGCCAACTTTTGTGAGTGTTCGGACCATGATATAAAACTACGTTTTACCAACAGGTTCGTCAAGGCGATCACTCTTCCCAAAGAAAATTTTCGAGGCGCAGGTTGTTGATTCGCTGACGCGCTTCTTCAGCGCGCGGGCCGTCGGTTGCAGCCAGACGTTCATAAATGGCAATGGCCTCGGCGGCTTTGTTTTCGTCTTCGAGGATTCTGGCGGCATCAAACCCCGCCTTGTAAAACCAAAAGTATTCTGGCTCAGCCTCATTTTTGGCGGATAGAACGCTGTGGTAGCTGGCAAGGGCTGCCGGGAGTTCCCCAAGTTTTTCCGAGGCGGCACCAATTTTGACAAGGGCCCGATTTCTCCAACGCGGGGGCACCGCGGGTTCCGCGGCGAGTCGCCACGCGGCGATGGCCTCTTTGTAGGAAGCGGGTTCAGCGTTACCGAGCAAAATGTAAGTGTCTCCCTTTTCGATGAGGGCTTCAAACCGTAGGGATTCATCGACGTCAGAAGAAAGAATGCTATCCAAGACCGGAATGGCTTCTTGGGGTCGGTTTAAGGCATTGAGCAGAAGCGCTTGAGCCAATCGGGCTCTGGAGGCCAGTGGTCCGCCGGCTCGGGCCACATCATTGTAGTGTTCAAGCGCCTGCTCGGTGCCTGCCTCTGACAACAATCGGGAGGCGGCTTGGGCGGCCAAGAATTGGGCTTTCTCGGCCAAGGGCGAGCCGGGACGAGCCCCGGCGGCCTGCTCCAAGTGAGATTGAGCCGAGAGGTAATCGCCTCTTCGGAAATGAACCTCGCCGAGCTTTAAAAAGACATCGGCCCGCAAGGGGACATCCGGATGATTGGAAAGAAAGTCTTTGGCGGCTGCCAGAATTTGGGGTTCAGAATCCGGAGTTCCATCATCCAGAAGAAACACAGACAGAGCATTTGCCCGGGAGTTTGTTTCGTCATCGGTTGAAACCACTTGGCGGAGTTCGGCGCGAGCGCCTTCGCGATCCAGTTGGAGGTATTTCCACTCCGCCAAAGCGAGTCTTGCTGAGTTGGACCATGGCGGGACATTTTGGGCTGCCACGTTTTCGAGAAGGCTGGCTGTTTCAGGGTCTCTCTTGGCTGCGGCTGCCATGGCGGCCGCGAGTTGAAGTTGGATCGATTCTTCTTTGTTGGATTGCGGGGCGTCATCCCTGCCCCCGGCAAGGATGGAAGCCAGGGCGGCATTAAACTTTGCTGCCTCCCAACCGCTTTCGTCGGCTGACTGATGAAATGCTGCCGCTGCCTCCGTGTAATTTCCGGCGGCGGCATGGGCCAAGCCGCGTTGAAAATCCATTCCGGGACCGGGGACATCGGCAAGAATTTCCAAAGCTTCGGCAGGTTTGTTGGATGCCAAAACTGCGGAGGCCCATTCTATCCGGGCTGATTCGGCAAGGGCATGCTCCGAATTGTTCTCAAGAAAGGTCTTAAACGCAGATTGCGCGCGATCCAGTCGGCCAAGTCGAAGTTCATTGCGAGCGAGATAGTAGGTGGCCAGCTGTTGCCTGTTGTTGCTGCTGGAGTCCTCCGCCCACCGACGGAGTTCGGAGTTCGACGGGGACGTTTGGCGATTATAAATCAAATCAAGCTCACGAAAAACGTCTGCCAGGTTTTGGTGACGCCCATGATCCTCAATAAATTTTTCCAAGTGAGCTTCCGCTTGGTCTTCCTCCCCGGTGGCGACCAAACTCTTGGATTTCAGGAGCTCCAACTTGACAGCCATTGCGGCATCCGGCTTGGAGTCTCTGGCAAGGACTTCCTGGGATTTCTCAAGGTGACCGCTTTTGATCAGAGTCCACGCCAACAAATAATCCCGCAAGGCGGACGCTGAGGAGGAGGTTGTTTCCACCTGGGACAGCTCAGTGGCCGCTTTGTCCGGTTGACCGGCATCAAGGTAGAGCGCAGCGAGATCCAGGCGGGCGGTTGTTGTGCGCGAGGTGTTTTCCAAAAGGGCGATAGCCTCGGGTTGTCGACCAAGGGCAGCGAGCATCCGGGCCTGCCCGATCGTGGCATCCTCCGCATAGTTCGAAGTGGTGGTCTGATACAGGGTGAGGGCCTTCTCGTGTTGACCCGCATCAGCAAAACTCTCGGCAAGCCAGAATTGGGCTTCGATCGATTTTGGGGAGGGGAGGTCCTCCAGAATTTTTATTGCGGCCTCGGTTTCTTTTGTGGCCAGCAAAGCTCTCGCAAGGAGGATGCTCCGTTGTTCTTTTTGTTGGGAATCAAGGTCAGCAGGTTCTATTGCAGATAACTTTCCCAAGGCGACACTCGGCAACCCCTCCTCCAAGGCGGCCTGGCTCTCGGTCAAGGAATTCGCCTCCATGACCGATCCGCATAAAATTCCCATGAGTGCTGTGAGAAAAATCTTGTTCATAAAACCCGGGACAGGTATCGCCCTGTGAATCCTGCAGGATTGGCCGCAATGGCTTCCGGGGTCCCCTCGGCGACGAGTTGACCTCCGCCTGATCCTCCCAACGGTCCGAGATCCAGAATCCAGTCCGCGCATTTGATCACATCAAGGTTGTGTTCAATCACGATGAGGGTATTGCGTGCGTCGCGGAGTTTCATAAGCACTTCCAACAGTTTATGAATATCTGCGAAGTGGAGTCCAGTCGTTGGTTCGTCGAGGAGGTAAATCGTTCTTCCTGTGGCGCGTTTGGCCAACTCGGCTGAGAGCTTCAATCGCTGGGCCTCCCCACCGGAAAGTGTCGTCGCGGATTGGCCCATGCGCAAGTATCCCAATCCGACATCCTGCATGGTTTCCAGTTTGCCGGAGAGCGAGGGGATGTTCCGGAAAAACCGAGAGGCCTCGTCCACACTCATTTCGAGCACATCCGCAATATTTTTGCCTTTGTAGGTGACCTCCATCGTTTCCCGATTGTAGCGTTTGCCCCGGCAAAATTCACACTCCACATAAACATCCGCGAGAAAGTGCATCTCGATTTTGATGACGCCATTGCCTTCGCAGTGCTCACAGCGTCCGCCCTTGGTGTTGAGTGAAAACCGGCCGGCCTCGTAGCCCCGCACTCGCGAGGATGGCAACTCGCTAAAAAGATCCCGGATTGCACCCATGGCCCCCGTGTAGGTTGCGGGATTGGATCGCGGCGTTCGACCCACGGGAGATTGATCAATCACCACGACTTTGTCGAATTGGGCGGTTCCGATGATTTCATCATGAGCCCCTGGTTTTTCTTTGGCGCGATTGAGGTCGCGGGCCAACGCCGCCCGGAGGATGTCATTCACCAACGTGCTTTTTCCGCTCCCCGAAACCCCCGTCACACAGGTCAAACAGCCAACAGGAAAGGCCGCATCAAGATTTTGAAGATTGTTTTCACATGCGCCCCGCACGACCAGCCAGCCGTCACCAACTTCTCCGGCATCATCGCGCGCTTTGCGGGGAGCCACCCGCTTTTTGGGGACAGGGATTTTTTGGCGTCCGCAGAGATATTGGGCCGTGAGGGAATTTTCAGTGGCAAGCACTTCCTCCAGCGTGCCTTGCGCCATGATTTGGCCGCCGCGTGGACCGGCTCCAGGTCCCAAGTCAAGGATGTGGTCCGCCGCACGGATCGTGTCCTCGTCATGCTCGACGACCACCACTGAATTCCCCAAGTCGCGCAGAGAACGCAGGGTCCCGATCAGGCGGTCATTGTCCCTCTGATGCAGGCCAATGCTGGGTTCATCGAGCACGTAAAGCACGCCTGCCAAGCCGGACCCAATTTGCGTGGCAAGACGAATGCGTTGGGCCTCGCCACCACTCAATGTGCCGCTCTCGCGATTAAGGTTCAGGTAGCTGAGACCGACCTGATCCAAAAAGGTCAGGCGCTGACGGATCTCCCGCAGCACATCATGAATGATCTCTTTTTCGGATGACGAGAAAACGAGCCGGTCCACCAACCCGAGCGCTTCGGCAATTGGCATCGCGCAGAAGTCATTGACGTTGATCCCGCGAGCCGACCCATCGGAAAGTGTCACGGCGAGAATCTCCGGCTTCAATCGCTTGCCGCCGCAGACTTTGCAGAGCCGCTTCCCCTGAAAGGTGCGCAGTCGCTTTTTGGTGAACTCGCTTTCGCTGGATTCGTAAAGCCGCTCCACTTGAGCCAGCAGACCCTCATACGGTTTGTTGACAACCCGGTCTGCAGAAATTTTCGTGGTGAGCGGACGGTCCCCGCTGCCCTCGAAGAGCAACTTTTTAAAGTCATCCGCCAGATCCCTGAAGGGTCGGTCCAACGGAACCGGACAATCCGCAAGTAGCGCTTCCATTTGATACCCATAAAAAACCTTCATCCGCTTGTTGCTGGTTTTCCAAGGAAGGACGCATCCTCCACTCAGAGTGAGCTCCTCATCAACAAGCAAGTCAGGATCAAAAAACAGCTCCGTGCCAATGCCATGACAAGCCGGGCATGCGCCATAATGACTGTTAAACGAAAAATGTTTGGGTGTGAGCTTTGGCATCGTGAACCCCGTGGAGGGATTCGAGTAATCGGTTGAAAATTTTTCGTCTGTTCCGCGGTCACTTCCCTCCGCCAACCGACACACCACCACCCGGCCATTGCCCCATCGCAAGGCCGTTTCAACAGAATCCACCAACCGACTCCGGATCCCGTCCCGAATCGCCAAACGGTCCACCACGGCCTCAATCACATGGGCCTTGTTCTTGTCGAGTTTCGGCAGCACGGTCTCTGAGATTTCTTCCAACCGCCCATCAACCCTCAGCCTCACAAATCCCTCACGCCGCGCCTTTTCCATCACGTCCCGGAACTCACCTTTCTGTCGGTCCACCAGCGGACCAAGCACCAAAAATCGCGTGCCTTCTGGCCAGGATAGCACGGTCTCGCAGATCTGTTGGGGGCTCTGACGCATCACGGGCTCACCCGTCACCGGGTCATGGGGTTTCCCCACCGCGGCATACAATAATCGCAGGTAATCAAAAATCTCCGTGGTGGTCGCAATCGTGGATCGCGGGCTGGCGGTCGAGGTGCGCTGCTCGATGGCAATCGCCGGCGAGAGGCCTTCGATGTAGTCAACATCCGGCTTTTGCATTTTGTCCAGAAACTGACGGGCATACGCCGACAGGCTCTCCACATATTTCCGCTGCCCTTCAGCATACAACGTGTCGAAGGCCAGCGAGGATTTCCCCGATCCACTCATGCCGGTCACCACCACAAATTTATTGCGCGGAATTTCCACATCAATATTGCGCAGGTTGTGTTGCCGCGCCCCCTTGATGCGGATCATGGATTGGTTGCCAGTCTCAGAATTCACCATAGGTGCAATCCAAGACTGTATCACAGAAACCCGAACTTCCCCTTCAAAAAACCTTCATTCAAAAAAAACCTTCAGGAATGTTAAGTTTCCGGTGGGCTCAATTTTTTGAATCCAACTTTTTATTTAGAGGAAAATTATTGATGGAACCGCTTTTTACCAACTTATTCACTTATATTCTGAAGGGATTTGTCACTGCCACTCCTTGGATGCTTTGACCATCACTAAGATCTTCGGAGATAACTTCGACGCACTTCGCTGCAACAGCGCTAGCAATGATGAGGCCATCCCAGAATGAAATTTTGTTGAGGATGAAGCAATCGACTCCTTCTTCAATGATCTCAGGAGTGATTTGCACGATGTCGAAAACTCGGAACTCTCTGAGGTGTTGGCGGGCTTGCAGTGCGGGGATCCCGAGTTTTCTGGTTGCGGCGGAGAAGAACTCTTGCAGGACCTGTGTCGAAATAACACCGGTTCTCGCCTTGGCGTGCAGAGCAATAATATCCAGTGCCCGTTCTTGTTTTGCAGGGTCGGCTTGATCAACGGAATAAATCAGGACGTTTGTATCGAGAAAGCTTCGACGGGCCATGATCTATCAGTAGCGATGAAGATCTTCTCGCGAAAACTTGGCACCCTTGGAGTCGCCGGCATTTTGCCTCAGACGCTCAATCATGGAAGACGAGGGAAACATGCGCCGATAGTTTCCGGGCGAGGTTTGATAGTGAGCCCGAAACGATTTGCAGAATTGGTTGGAGCTGGCAAACCCGGCCTTGTCCGCGATTTCTTTCACCGACAAGGTGGTCGTGGCAAGCAGGTTTTCAGCCTGTTTGAGGCGTTCTTTTCTCAGGTGGGCGGCGGGGCTTTCGCCTGTCATCCGGCGGAAATGATGGGAAAAGTGGGTCCGACTCATGCCGAATTGTTGGGCCAGGTTTTCCACCGAGTGGGCGGGGGAATTCTGATCACGGATTGAATCGAGAAAAGTGTCTCGTTTTGACATGGGATGTTGAGCGAGAAAGGCCCAGCGCTCCAGTTCATAAACAACGGACAGGAGTTGGACTTCCGCCCGATAGGCGTCAGCAACTCCTGTCGCGCGTTTTGCCTCCAATAGCTGCCGGATGGTCGAAAGTGGAGCGACGGCGTCTTCACCAAAGCGAAGGACTCTGTTATCAAATGCAGGGATGCTCAGGATGCGCTCCACGGCATAAGGATGCTTGACCATCAGCCAAAAAAAACTCCACTCCTCACAGGCTGGATCCGCATAATAGCGGTGTTGCGAGGGAATCTTTACGGAAAAGGCATGGCCGGCCTGAATTTTCTTGCGGCGGTTTTTGGTTTCAAGCCAGCCCCATCCCCGCAGGCTGAATTGAAAAAGCCAGATGACTTGGTTTCTGTTTCCTCCCCGCCTTAAGCCATCCCAGTCATACGGCATCCCGGGCTTTATGATCTCATACCCCATGTTCAGCCAAGTGTGACGCGTCATGGAGCGATGACGGTGAGAACCTTCGCGAAAGAAACCCGCAATGTGGCGTTCGAGTGATGTCACAAAAAGGATATAATCATCACATTTGCGCAATGACCAGCATTCGCTCAACGCTCCCACTTGTCCTAGGATTTTGTTTTCACCCTCATTGATTTATGAAACTTCGCATTGCCATGATTGGTGCCGGCTCGATCGGCTTCACCCGGAAACTTCTTCACGATCTCCTTTCGGTTCCTGAGTTCAAACAGAGCACCTTTTCGTTTTGTGACATTAACGCCAAAAATCTTGAGATGGTCGCGAAGCTCTGTCGGCGTGACATTGCCGCCAACAATCTCCCCGCCGTGGTGGAGACAACAACCGATGTGCGCAAGGCCGTGACTGATGCCGACTACGTTCTTTGCATGATCCGCCAAGGCGGGCTCGAAGCTTTTCAGTCCGATGTGGAGATTCCTCTAAAGTATGGGGTGGATCAGTGTGTGGGAGACACCTTGTGCGCGGGAGGGATTATGTATGCGCAGCGAACGATCCCGGTGTTGCTGGATTTTTGCCGTCACATTCGGGAAGTGGCGAAACCCGGCGCGCTGCTTATGAACTATTCAAACCCCATGGCCATGAACACCTGGGCCTGTAACAAGTATGGTGGGGTGAAAACCATCGGACTGTGTCATGGTGTGCAGGGTGCCCACTGGCAGATTGCCGACGTCATAGAAAAATGGGCTAAGCGGAAAGGAATACTCGAAAAGCAGAAAAAATTGGATCGGTCGGGTGTGGATGTGATTGCCGCGGGTATCAATCATCAAACGTGGTTCACTCAAATTCGCTGGCGCGGGATCGACATGGTTCCCGGACTTCTGGAAAAGTTCGAAAGTCACCCCACGTTTCCTAAGACGGAAAAAGTGCGGATGGATGTGCTCAGGCGCTTCGGGTATTATAGCACTGAGTCAAACGGCCATCTCAGCGAATACCTGCCTTGGTATCGCAAGCGGACAAAAGAGATCAAAAAATGGATTGATTTGTCGTCATGGATCAACGGCGAGACGGGGGGATACCTGCGCGTTTGCACCGAAGCCCGCGATTGGTTTAAAACCGACTTTCCAAATTGGATGAAGGAAAAGGCTCCCGAGATCAAAGCCAGCGACCGCTCGGAAGAACACGGTTCCTATATCATCGAATCATTGGAGACGGGCCGACCCTATCGTGGACACTTCAATGTGGTGAACGAAGGACACATTCCAAACCTGCAGGATGGCTGCATTATTGAGATCCCCGGATACGTCGACCGCAACGGCATTAACATGCCTGTGGTCGGAGATCTCCCCCTGGCCTGTGCGGCCACCTGCGCCGCCTCAATCCGCGTTCAAGAGATGAGTGTGGAGGCCGCCGTGACCGGAGACGTCACGCTTCTCAAACAAGCCATGCTTCACGACCCACTTGTGGGAGCAGTTTGTGACCCGGAGGAAGTCTGGCAAATGACGGACGAAATGCTGGTTGCCCAAGCCACATGGCTTCCGCAATACCGACTGGAAATCTCTAAAGCGAAGAATCGATTAAAAAAGCACGAAAAGGACGGCACTCGCGTTCGACTCGTCACCACGCAAGGAGCAGCTCGCATCAAAACCAAAACGGTCGCGGAAATGTCGAAAAACGCCGCCGCCGCTCGCAGAAACGCCGGAGCCGCAGACAAGGGAAATATGACCAAGAATGCGTGAGTGTAGCCCCCCCTTTCCATGGGGTCTCATATTTCGTAATCGAAGAAACCAAAAGACGCTAAAAAGTATCTAGAGAATTTATCGCAGTCTCAGAAAGCATCGCTAATGATGGCTGCAACGGTGGAGGCCGCAAAGGGATCAATTCTCATAAATGACACGTCCCTTCTGAATTTCCGATCGCAGGAGATCGCTGGAAACCTCCTAGCGGACAAGATCAACCTGGCGTCTCACGACTTCGTCCAATTTTGCCCAAAGAGAATATTCCCCACCAGGATAGAGTCCCTCAACCGCAAAATCCAAATCGGATCGCCAATCCAAGGACCTCCCGCAGCCCGCTGACCCAAACAACCATGCGCGGCGAATGCCAGGCCTGCTGGCGAGGATTTTGACAGCTTCCGCAAGGTCCCTGAGATCTGAGGAACTTAATTCCGAGTGGGTTTCTTTGGCACGGTGCACTCGATACCTGATGCCAAGACATGCTCAAAATGACCATGGAAGACTTCCAATATTTCGGTGTCTACCGAATCCTTATTCGATCAACGTTGCCCAGATCGCACCAAGTCCGAGTTTTTCCGCCCACACCGAAACAAAGGGTGTATCGATCTGATCCCCACTTACTGCGAGGATTCCCTTGATGTCTCGCAGGTGCTTATCTCCCGCACCTTCCCGGAAAAACTCCAGTTTCCATAGAATGACGTATTCGGGCGGGGAGAGCAGCACATCGTGACCCGCAATAAGGATTTTGCGCCGATGCGCCATGGCCCAATCAAACAAGGGATGATTTCGTGATGGATAAAAATCTGCCTTCATTCCACTGGGAATATGAATCACATTGAAATGACCGCGGGAGGGGCGGGAGATTTCAGAGTGCAGGACATCCACCGGCGGGCAATAGTATTCAGGTTCGGCAAATACCGCGGGCAGGAGGTCGGTCTGTTCCGTTTTGAGAAGGATGGCAACGTCCACACCCAATGTAGCGCGGGGCTCCCCGTATTCGATGGACGCAACAGATCCAGAGACCATGTAGGAATCGATACCACAGCGGTGCAAAGGCAGGACAAAGAGATGGATGAGATCAGGTTCTGGCACGGATCAAAAAACGGGAAAGTACCTCCCGCCGGGCCTGTTCATCCAGTTCGGGATATTGCCCGTCGATCCGGCGGCGAGCGGCAGCGATAACCATGCGTTGGGCTGCTTTTGCAAGATCCCATTTTGAGTGTGGGGTCATTTTGCGCCAAGCCGCAATCTGTAGGGGATGCAATTCGCTCTCAACTTTCATGACTGCAACTTTAAAAGTACTCCCATGGACAGACAAGGATCATTTAAGCGACACGGAGAGAGGCGTGGATGCTGCCTGGTCTGGATGTTTTTGCTGTCCCAACCCTTCCGGCAGACTCGGGATTCCGGGATTGAAGATTCCCGCTCGGCTGATTACAAGGGGTGGTAAATGAGCACACCCAAACCACTCACCACCCTCCCCGCTTGGAAATCTCTCACAGCGCATCACAAAAAAATCAAGAACGTCACGCTGCACGAACTTTTTGGGGCGGACGCCAAACGGGGAGAGAAGCTCACCGCCAGCGGGGCCGGTCTCTTTTTGGATTATTCGAAAAACCGGATCACGGACGAAACCCTCAAACTTCTCCTCCAACTCGCCAAGGAATCCGGGCTCAAGGACCGGATTGAGGCCATGTTTACTGGCGAAAAAATCAATATCACCGAAGACCGTGCCGTCCTTCACGCGGCCCTGCGTGCTCCAAAAAATGCGAAGATCTTTGTTGATGGCAAAAATGTTGTCCCCGAGGTGCATGATGTCCTCGAGAAGATGGGGGCCTTTGCGAACCGCGTTCGTAGTGGCAAATGGAAAGGTCACACCGGCAAACGGATTAAGAACGTTATCAACATTGGTATTGGCGGCTCGGACCTTGGCCCCGTGATGGCCTACGAGGCTCTCAAACACTACAGCAAGCGGGATATGACGTTCCGCTTTGTCTCGAATGTGGACGGCATTGATTTTGTGGAGGCCACCCAGGATCTGAACCCTGACGAAACCCTGTTTATTGTTTCCTCAAAAACCTTCACCACGTTGGAGACCATGACCAATGCCCAAAGCGCCCGTGATTGGCTGCTTGCGGGGTTGGGTGGGGACTCCAAAGCCGTTGCCAAACATTTTGTGGCGGTCTCCACCAATGCGGAGAAAGTCTCAGCCTTTGGGATCGACACAAAAAATATGTTTGGCTTCTGGGATTGGGTCGGTGGCCGTTACTCGATGGATTCGGCGATCGGCCTTTCGACAATGCTCGCCGTTGGCCCCGAAAATTTTGGCAAACTCCTCGCTGGGTTTCATGCCATGGACAAACATTTTCGCACAACCCCCTTCGAAAAAAACCTGCCTGTCCTCCTCGGCCTCCTCGGGTTGTGGTATAACGACTTTTTTGGCGCCCAGACGGTTGCTGTCCTTCCCTACGAGCAATACCTCAAACGCTTCCCCGCTTACCTCCAACAGCTCACGATGGAGAGCAATGGCAAATACGTCAGCCTCAGTGGTAAGAAGGTCAACTATGACACCGGCCCGATCTATTGGGGCGAGCCAGGCACGAACGGCCAGCATTCGTTTTATCAGCTGATCCATCAGGGCACCCGTCTCATCCCCTGTGACTTCATTGCCTTCGCTAAAGCCCTCACGCCGCTGGGCCGTCATCACGACATTCTCATGGCCAATGTTTTTGCCCAAGCCGAGGCCCTGGCTTTTGGCAAAACCCCAGCCCAAGTCAAAGCCGAAGGAACTCCCGACTGGCTCGTCCCTCATCGTGTCTTCGAAGGCAACCGCCCCTCCAACACCATTCTCGCGGACAGCCTGACCCCCGAGGCTCTCGGCTCCCTCATCGCCCTCTACGAACACAGCGTCTTCACCCAAGGCACAATCTGGCAGATCAACTCCTTCGATCAATGGGGCGTCGAACTCGGTAAAGCCCTCGCCCAAGCCATCATTCCCGAACTCGAAAGCCAAGCCCCGCCGAAGCTAAAACACGACAGCTCCACCAACGCCCTCATCAAACGCTATCGCAAAATGAAGGCGGCCAAATGAAGTTTCTCCCAAGGCTGCCCCCTTCAAAACTCGATTTTCACGGAGTAAGGTTTCCATTTTGGATCGTCGGTCACGGCGATGGCTCCTTGCTCGATGGCTTGAGCGATCAGAAGTCGATCGAAAGGATCGCGGTGCAGAAGGGGTAATTTTTCGAGTCGGCAGATATGCGTAACCTCCAACGGGAGTTGGTGGAACCCATGGTCTGAAATCAGGGTCCGGGCAAAGTCGGCAAGGTCACCTTCCATCTCAAGTTTTCCCAGACCGCGCTTGATCGCAATTTCCCAAATCGAAACTGTGCTGAAGAGAATCTCGTTTTCCTCAGAGGCGTTAAAGATGGAATCCCATGCATGTGGCAGGCGAGAATCATCCTGCCGCCACCATAAGAGCGTGTGTGTGTCCAACAAGTATCGCATCACTCAAAAAATTCGCGCAATTCTTCAAGCTCATGGCAAAAGTCATCCGACATCCAGATTTTGCCTGCCATATCCCCTCGCAGAGATTGTCGGGTCGCAGACGTGGTTTCAACCGGCTTCAACTCCGCAACCGGCTCCCCACGCTGTGTGATGATAAATCGCTGACCCGCCCTGGCCTGTCGCAAAAGCCTTGAGAGTTGGGTTTTGGCTTCAAACGCCCCAATCATCGTGGGCTCCGATTCGCCAGAGGTCATGGGTGTCATAAATCAACTAGTAGATTAAACTGGTTTGATTGTCAAATGGGCAAAAATGTGACTTACCATTCTCCGGGAGCTTCCCTGGCCTTCGCTCATGGGGACAAAAGTGGATCAGCCTTGCAATCAAGTCGTCTGTCCGTGAATTATCTCTATCAAGATAAACCAAAAAAAAGACCACTCATGAAACTCGGCATCGCAACGGACCACGGGGGATTTACTCTGAAAGAGGAACTCCTTTCACGCTTACGAACCGACGG
>JBGTLQ010000013.1:0-12823 GCA_041744075.1 Terrimicrobiaceae bacterium | reverse complement strand
AAGGTGGCAGACCGATCGGAATACCGAGCGCAATGGCCGCGCGGAGTGAGCCAAATGCGGCCAACGTTTCTGCAGTCCTCAGACGGACAAAGGCTGGGGACTCCGCGAGCAAAGACCTGAGCTGATCCATGGTGGGCTGCCAGCCAGCAGATATCATCGCTGCCATAATTTCAGTGATCAACATCCACCTCTCTTCGAGTGTCTCACCAGCCTCAGCCCAACCCTGCAACCGCTGAAAGGCCATGCTTTCCAGTGAAAGAGCTACCAAAGCCTTATCGAAGATTTTTTGGTCATCGGGGTCTGAGATGGTCAAAAGAAGATCAAGAGCGCGCACCATCTCCCCCGCCCCCCAGTAGGCCCATACCTTTTCCATGGGGGCGGGTGTCAGCATTTCAAGTCTTTCCATCTTGGTCGGACTGTTTTCCAAAAGCTGCCCCACCTCCCGGAGAGCCATTAAACGACAGGCTTGCGGGTCTGTTTCTGTCAGGCTCAGAAAGCCTGGCAGTTTTGCCAGGCGTTCGGGAAGAGGTGGAGGATTTCTTGAGGACGTGGGGTCCGAGGGAATGCGCTGGAGAAGCATCTCATAATCTTCGAAAGCGGTGGCTTTGTCATTCACCGGAGACCTTGCCATCCGTAACAAAACTTGCGCAGGAAGGGGGCCCAATCGGGATGCGGCCCGCAGGCTTTCGACCTCTCTAGCCTCGTTACCCTGCCGACGGAAAAACTCGGCGGCGGCGAGTTGAACCTCCGAAGATCGAGGGAACCTGCGGAGCACACTGTTCCAAACCTGCTCCGTTTTATCAGAGTTTTGTGTCATTTCTAAAAAGTTCAAATGACGAATCTGATCCTGCGCCGCAGCATTGGGCAAAGCCGCCAACTTGCCAGCCAACATCGCCGCACGGCCAAAATCGCGTTTCGCCTCGGCATCTTGAAGAAGGAGTTCCAAGGCCTCGGACGACTCCGCCACAACAACAGGATCGGAATCAAGCATCTCAGGCTGAACATCCGCAAGGGCCAACTTCCAAGCCACGGAGGGTTGACTGGCTTGAGATTCGAGAAACGTTTGCCAACGATCCAGCACATTGTTCTCACGCGCAAAGGCCGTGCCATCTCGCAAAAATTCCAAGCGCAACCGATCATCAGGAAGCCGTGGAGCAGTGACCGTAAGAAATTCCAACCCTCGATCAATCAAGCTCAGCCGCGAAAAACTTTTAAGCACCGATTTGCTGAGGTTTTGTTTTTCGGAAGGGGGCGAAAGCTCATAGGCCCGCAGCCAGCTTTCCAGGGCCTCAAAATTCTGACCGGCTGCCTCAAGGGCCATGGCCAACTCGCGGGCCAGGTTCGCATCGTTCGGGTTTTCTTTGGCCGCAAGGGCCAGCAACGTGACTGCGGCCTCGGCTTCCCCACGAGCTACCTCCATGCGGGCAATGCGGATCTTTGTGGCAGGATCGGGCTGCAAGGCCTCAAGTCTCCACAGAACCAATGATGCTTCGTGGAACTCGGCAAGTTTTTCCAATTCGTTGGCGAGACGATCCAGCAATTCCGGGGAATCAGCGCGGCGGGTTAGAGCCGATCTGAGCGAAGTGACCGCTGATGCGGAATCCCCGGTCCAAGCCGCCCACCGGGAGGCACGGATCAATCGGTCAGCTGATTGCTCTGCCTCGCCTTTTTCCAGAAGCATTTCCAAAAATTCCTTGGTGCCAATGTTTCTCAAAGCGGGGTCTGACTCTGAGTCTCGTCGTTGCAGAAGTGAGAACAGCCGCTGATCAAGCTCCATGTCCACAGCATCAGCGGACGCCGGAGCCGCTTGTTGTACCAAGGCCAATGCGGAAACGATGTCCCCCTTGGCTTCCAAAATTTCGGCAAGCAACAGGATTGTCTCCTGGTTTTCAGGGGCTATATCAAGCGCTTTGCGTGCCCAACGTTCCGACTCAGCAGGCACTTGCATTTCGAAGAAAAACTTTGAGGCGTCACGCCGGATTTCCTCCCGATTTTCAGCTGGGGTTGATAGATCCAAGGTTTCAACAACCTGAATGGCCTCAGCAGATGAACCGTCCTCCAAAAGATGCTCAGCAAGTTCTTTGGCCGCTGACCACGAGTCCTTTGATTGTTCAAATCGTTTGCGCAAGGTTTGCCCGATGCCCTCGCGGAAATTCAATTTCCTCAGAAGCGCAATCTTCCGGGCCAACCCACGATCCTCCAATGACGAGTTGGCAAAATGCGTCTCTATCAAAAAAAGAGCCTCGGCTTCTTTGCCTTGATTGGCAAGAAAGGACGCCAAATCGCCAAGCATCTCCTCATCATTCGGATCCAAAGAATGCCGTTTACTCAGAGCAGATTCTGCGGCGTTCATGTCGCCATTGGCAATCTCCGCAAAGGCCAGGTCGCGCAGGAGGATGGCATTTTGGGGGTCAGCCTCTACGGCCTCATGAAGCCATTTTGCTTCAGCTTTGGTATCGCCCCGTTTTTTTGAAATGACCGCCATGCGCGCTGCCAGCCCGGGGGGCTTGGAGTTGGTCCACTCCGCTTCAAGTGCTTCCAGTTCCCCGGCTTTGTCATGAAGGTTAATCGTTTGTTCGATGAGGTCCGGAAGTTTCCAATGGCCGGGAGCCAGGCTATTAAGGGCCTGCTTGGCATAATGGGCGGCTTGGCTTGGATCCCCGGCAACCTCGTAGGCTGCGCTGAGGTTTTCAAGCGCCAACAGCCGCTCAGAAGCCGTGCTTTTGTTGGCCAAAAACTCCCAATGTTCGATTGCCGCGAGAGGTTTCCCCGTGTCCAAATAGGCTTGGGCAATTTGACCACGCAACGCCAAGTTTTGTGGGTCAGCAGCCATCGCTTTCTCCCAAACCAGAACGGCTTCATCTGGTTTTCCCAACAGGGCCCAAAGCCGCCCCATGCGGATCAAGGCTTTAGAATCCAAGGAATCCGATGCAATATTTTGTAATGCCGTCTCTGCCGCTTCCAATTGGCCGCTTCTTTGCAGGAAACTGGCAAGAGAAATTCCCGCCACGGGTTCACGTTCCGCAAGTTCTTTCAATTGCGAAAGCAACTTTGTGGTTTCACCACTGGCAGAATAAATATCCCAAAGCCGTTCGGCGGAAGTCTCGCTGGCCGGGTTGCGTTCCAGAATCGCATGGTAACGAACCGCCAACTGCTCGGACGTGGGGTCCAACCCCATACAAACAGCCAGACTGCACAGCCAAATCGCTGCCAATCGGAGGAGATAAGCACCTTGCATAGGCGGGAATCTACATCACTCTGTGAGAAAAGAAATCCTACGCGGTCCCAGGCTGCTGATTCTGCACGGCCACAACGGCGAGCGGAAACCTGAGGCGGATCTGGTCATCGATCCTGATCTCGATGTGATAGAGACCATGTTTTGGAAATTGGATGCCGCCAAAAACATGGACATTGGTCGCGTGGGCATCCAAGGCAGGGAGTCGAAATTTGACCGAGGCCTTTGCGATCGGAGCATCATCATCGCAGCTCATCACAAAGGATTCTTGTTCAAATTCCCCTGTTCCACCACACCATCGGGACCACAGGCAGAGTTTAAATAGCCCGATCGGCACGACCGGCGCTGGGATCACATTGATGACACCCACAAGGGTTTGGCTGCCATTGATCTCTTGGCGCACGTCTTCACAGAGGATGGCGGCTTGGAGATCGGGAAGGATGTTTGTTGTGACCACAATAACTAGGCTTGGAAGAACCCAGCCAGAATGAGCGCCGCCACCACAATGGCAAGGATGATCCGATAATATCCGAAGATTTGCATCCCATGGGACTTGAGGTAAGCGACCATCCAGCGAACGGCAAGAACGGCCGATATCCATGATGCCACAAACCCCACCAACAGGGTTCCCCAGCCGTAGGCTTCCAACATTTCCGCCCCGTTGTTGAGAGCATCGTAGGCAGTGGCTGCACCGAGGGTGACCACGCCAAGAAGGAAGCTGAATTCCACAGCCGCTGGGAGGCTCAGACCTACAAGGACCCCGCCGACAATCGTCAGGAGGCTTCGGCTCACGCCCGGCCACATCGCAATGCATTGTGCAAAACCAATAACCAAAGCCAGCTTCCATGTGAGTGACTCCAAGGGAAAGCCTGCGTTGGCGGGTCCACGATTTTTTCGCCAGGCCGAGACAGCCAAGATGGCAACGCCCCCCACGAACCAAGCAGCAACCACAGGCCAGAGCCCATATTCACCTCCAAAAAGGAACTTTTTAATTTGCTTTTCGAGAAGCAGGCCAATCACAGCCGCAGGCATAAACGCCACGACAATATTAGTGGCCATGCGGGCACCATCGGGATTCTTGCCGATGACCCCAAAAACCATTTGTCGGACCCTCTGAAAATAAAGTCCGAGCACGGCAACAATCGCGCCGCCTTGGACACAAATGGCAAAGGCATCGGCGGCTTCGGATTTGCCAATTCCGAGAATCCGTTGAGTCAGAAGAATGTGCCCGGTCGAGCTGACCGGCAAATACTCGGTGAGTCCTTCAACGATCCCAATGATCAGTGCCTGCCACCATTCCATGCTAACAAATGGACTTCAGAAAGAATTTCGGAAGGTATAGGAAATTAGATCGCGCTTTCGCCGGTCTCGTCGGTGCGGATTCGGATCGCGTTCTCGATGGGAAGCACAAAAATTTTGCCATCACCGATCTTGCCGGTTTTTGCTGCAGAGGAGATTGCAGCGATGGCTTTGTCGAGGAGGGCATCGGTGACAACCACTTCAAATTTGACCTTGGGCAGGAAGTCGACCGTGTATTCACTGCCGCGATAGATTTCGGTGTGGCCTTTTTGACGGCCAAAGCCTTTGACCTCGGTGACCGTAAGTCCCTCGATCCCGATTTCGCCAAGCGCTTCTTTCACGTCTTCCATTTTGAAAGGTTTGATAATTGCCTCGATCTTCTTCATGTCCGATGATGTGTAGAGAGAACACGACTCATTGGCAAGCAGGGAAACTTGCTTACCCTTGGGAACTTTGAAGTATGATCCTTTGAGAATGACTGAACCCAAACACTGGCGACGCAGCAAAGCAGGCCCCTATCTGCGGCGTTTCCCACGCATCAAGCACATGCGGGGCACATGGCTGCACCGCACGTTTGGGGACAAGGTTTTCGGCACCGAATTGTGGCAACCAGAGCGTCATCGCCTTGCAGCCGGGGCGGCGGTGGGTACGTTTTTTGCGATGATTCCGCTACCATTTCAAATGCTGGGCGCGGGATTGATTGCCGTGCTAACGCGGGTAAACCTGCCGGCAGCTTTGGTGGCCACATGGATCAGCAATCCCGTGACCCTTCCACTTTTTCTATGGTCACAGTATTGGATTGGGTCGTTCCTGCTCGGAAAGGCGGGAAGGGAAATGCCGGATGGTGGGTTTATTGATGTGCTTTCCAAGGCACCCTTTCCCATTCTGGTGGGGGCCTCGGTTTTTGCCTTCTTAGGCGCGATCATCGCGTATCCGATCACACTTTGGGGATGGGACAGGCTTTCTCCGCTGCTGGTGGCGGCTCGCAAGAAAAGGTCAACGGCTGTCAGGGTGGCAAATGATGAATGAGGTCACGGGACGTGCTGGCCTGACCAGCCATCCACGCTGGGTATTCTTTCTGTGTGTGGCCTTGCTAGCCGGGGGTGGGGTTTTGTTTTTTGAAAGAGCGGGCGTTAATGGCCGTGAGGTGAACACTCGGATCGACCGCACCGATCAAGGCGCTTATATCAACTATGCCATGCAGTTAAAGGAATCCGGGTTCACGTATGTGGGCACTCGGAACCGAATGCCTCTCTACCCTGCCTTTGTGGCAATCACGAGCGTGGACGGTGGCACCACCGAGGATATCTTTGCAAAAGCAAAGACTTGGAATGTGCTACTTGCGGTGGGGTGTCTGACCGGAATTGCGGCGATTTTTCTCTGTCGATTGCCCCTTCATGCCGCCATGAATGCCATCTTTTTTGTGGGTTTCACCGTCTTCGTTTTTAAGGCCCCGCATGTGCAGGCCGAGGTGCTTTTCTACACACTCAGCTTTTTGTTTTTTATTCTTGGCTGGGGGATGTTCAGAAAGCCGGGAGTTCTCAAAGGATCGGCAGCCGGGTTGACTGCTGGACTGGCGCACCTCACCAAGGCCTCCATCCTTCCCGGCATGTTCTGCTTTTTGGTGTTTTATGTGCTGGATGGGATCTGGATGAGCCGCAGAAAACTGGCCAGCCCCAAAAGAAACTTCATCAAAGTCCTGTCTGCGGTTCTGCTCATTGTTGGGTTTGTGGTCGTTGTCTGGCCATACGTAAATAAGAGCAAGGAACTCCATGGCAGCTACCTCTACAATGTGAACTCGACCCATTACATCTGGTGCGACTCTTGGCCTGAGGCTGTTGCCATCACGAAAAAAGCCAAAGAGGTTGGAGGGTGGGAAAATTTGCCTCCTGATGAAATCCCGAGCCCTGCCAATTACTGGAGGCATCACACGTCAATGGAAATTCTGTCTCGGCTCGGCAAAGGAGTCTCCCGGGTTTTCGAAAGCATGAGCAAGAGTTATGGGTATTTTCCGTTTTTGGTGGCCCTATCTGCCTCATCACTCCTGCTGGCCCTCATCAAACATCGCATCCTGTGGCGGTTTTTCCTAAGGCGGCCATTTCCTGTCCTTGCCCTGATATGTTATTTCGGGGGCCACTTTGTCCTCATTGCGTGGTACAGCCAAATCATTATGGGCAACCGATTCGTGCTGGCCCTTTTCCTGCCGTTCGTGTTCACGGTCATGGTGTTTTTAACCACTTTTTCGCAAGGTCTCACCGCACGAATCGGCATCACCCGGGTTTCTCTGCCTGTTGTCTTTCAAACGGCTCTCTCTCTCTGGCTGCTGGTTGAGATTGCTGTTATTTGTGCCTTTCGGATTCCTGTGCAGTACGGTGGCAGTTGATTCGTGGTGTCAGAGGTCTGGAAGACCCCCCTCAAAATACCCTCGCTTTTGGTTTGATTTTCTCCGGCATCCCGCGATAGTCCACCCACTATGAGTCAGCATCCCAGCCTGAAAGGAAAAGGCACCATCCAAGCAAAACGCAGCGTTCTTAAGCGTTTCGAACGAGTCGAGCTCCTAAAAAAACGCGGCCAATTCAAGGACAATCAACGCGTCATCGGTCTTCCAAAGACCAAGCCCGAGGATTAACCCCTCGCGCTTCCCTCGCGGGATCTCCGGAGGCGGGCGTCCAGCCAAAAGCCTCATTTTATGACAATTTTCGGCAGGTTTTTCCCATGCGCTTAAACCGCTACCTAGCGGCCTGCGGTCTTGGGTCCAGGAGATCGGTTGAAGCCATCATCCTCGCTGGCAAGGTCTCCATCAATGGCTCCTATGTCCACACCCTGGCGAAGGCTGTGGAGGACGATGACGATGTGAGAGTCTCTGGCCGCAGAATTTCTCCGCCCAAAACTCTCACTGTCGTCGCCATCAACAAACCGGTTGGTTACTTGAGCACCCGAGCAGACGAACGGGGACGTGAGACCATTTACCATCTGCTTCCTGAACATTTTCGACGCCTCTTCCCCATCGGACGACTCGATAAGGACAGCGAGGGGCTCATGTTGCTCACCGATGATGGGGACCTCGCCCAGAGGCTCTCTCATCCCACCCGCAAAGTGGAAAAAGAATATGATGTCAGCTTGGCATCCGACTTCGATCAGGCTCTCATTCCCAAGCTCCAGCGTGGATTTGTGATCGAGGGCGGACGCGCTCGCATGGAATCCGTCCGCATGCTGGGACCATCCCGCGTCAAAGTGGTCCTCACCCAAGGCCTCAAACGCCAGATCCGCCTCATGTTTTACCGCCTCGGATTTGAAGTGAAGCGCCTTGTCAGAATTCGCATCGGAACCGTTAAACTCGCAAACCTTCGCACCGGCGAATGGAAAACACTCGGTCCAAAAGACATCGAGCGCCTCCAGTCGGTCACCAAAAACCGCCCGGAACCCAAAGTTCCACCGGCACGAGCAAAGTAGAGGAACAGGGAACCTGTTTCTATTTTAATCGACCTTTTCCTATGGTTCCCACCACTGTGACACTTTGCGTGATCGCATGGGCAGCATTGATACGCTCATTTTTTGTTGAGCACCTTCAGTGGTTGAGCTTTTCTACATTGCCACTTGATCCGATCACTCTGGCCGGGGTGATTTCAGGATTGCTCGCATCAGTTGGCGCAGTCCATCTCGGAGTGGATGACTTAACTGATTGGCGAGACTGGGCTCTGATCCTCGCTTCGGTGATTCCGCTCATTGGACTCGTGTCCTCAATGAATCCCTTCACGTATATGTACATGATGTGATGTGGGCTGCCATGTTGTCCTCAACGGGTCATCAATTTTTTGGGACACGAATCGCGAGTCGGCTTGCATTCCAGCTTCAACTGAAATAAGACCCTCACAGATAGGCAGTTTGGAGATAATCACATGAAATGAAGCCACTTTCAATTGCTCTGATGGCCCTCACATCCTTGCCACTCATTATCTATCCCTTTGTGCTGCTTGCCAATGTGATGGGTTTGGCAGCTGTGTCTTCTCCCACAACAGCGTCGTTTGCGGTGTCGGTCGCAGCTGTTGGATTCATGTTGGGATCGACTCTTTATCCATTGCCCTATCTTACAGCACTTATTCTCTCAATCCTGAATCTGACAAAAGGAAAGCACCGAGCTGCATTGTGGTGTCAGTTGGCACTCGTGGGTTATCTATGCTTTGTGGGAGTATTTTTTATCGCCTGGTTGTCACTGGATGGAGCATAGATAATGGCGAGCTTCCGGGTTCCGGGGATCTCCAGTGACACCTAAAATTTACACAAACTTTACGCGCACCGATCCCGCCATCCAAAAGATCAGCATTGTTGTTGTGATCCCTGTGGGGCCGATGTGTGAGTTGGACAATGTGGTTGATACGATTGAGAGCGTCCGCCACCACGTCACACCGTCCCATGTGATTATTTTGGTTGATGATTCTGGCAAGGGCTCGGGCGAGATTGTCAGATCACGAATCTCCGAGGTTGTTGTTCTCACAACTCCACGAGTTTATGGGAAACATTCCGGCTTGTATTTCACGCTTTCTATGGGATTTGAGCATGCCTATAGGAATTATGCATTTGATATTCTCCTGCGTCTCGACACGGATGGCCTCGTGATTGGCTCGAACCCAGAGACGGATGCCGTCAGCTATTTTTTCGAACATCCCGAATTTGGTATCATTGGTTCCTATCGCACCGACTGTAATGGAGACCCTAGAGAGTTTGTATGGCCCCGAGAAAAACTGGCCAAAGAGGTTGGCTTGCGCTCAGCGCTCACATTATCACCACAGCGTTTGCTGGGTTGGATTTTTCTGCGCAGGGTTCTGAATCAGAGCATGAAAAATGGCTACGAGCATGGGGAGCATTGTATGGGAGGGGCTTATTTTATGAGCAAAGAGTGTGTCAGGAGGTTGTTAGCAATGAGTCTTTTATCCCGTAGGGAACTCGCATGGAGCGGGCTGCATGAAGATCAGATTTTTGGGCTGCTGATTTATTATGTCGGCCTGAAGCACGGAGATTTTGCCACGGGCCAACATCCCATGGGCCTTCGTTGGCGGGGATTGCCGTGTTCACCTGAGGCTTTGATCGCTCGTGGGAAAAAGGTGATTCACTCCACACGTTTTTTTGAGGACATGGAGGAACAAACCATACGCGCCTATTTCAAAACGCACCGTGAACTCGATCCTTCCCCCTTGAGCCACTGAGCCATCAGGCAGCTTTGGCCAGACCGGCGGCAAACTCCCTTGGGGTGAGGCAAAATAGGAACTTCCCAGCTTTCCGGGCTGACTTGAAGAGCGCAGATTTTCGTTTGGCAATTTTTTTCAGGTCATGCTTCCTGCGTTTTTTGGATTTTTGGAGATGGCCTTCCATGACCGTGTAGTCGTGGTGATCGCCAAGCAGTCTGGCGAGGACAGAGGCGCGGAAGCCAGTGACAGCCAAGGGATCAATGCTGGAAAATGCGACGCATTGAAATTGGAGAATTTTGACATGTTTACGCCACTCGTGGAGACGTTCGTCATGGGGTTTTCTGCGGCAGCCCAGAAACATGGCCCATGCGCGGGTGTAGGAGATGGAAATTTCGCGAAGGACATCTCGATGTGTTAACTGATGAAGATTCAGATTCGCGATTTCAGCCTCAAGATGGCGGGAGAGAGGTTGAATAATTTTTCCTCCGGGGTGGAGCGGCGTGGATGGGTTCTTGTCGGTGGAGCTCTCTCCACACAGCTCTCGGAGCCGCAGAATAAGAACATCGCGGTCTCTGGCATGGGCCACCGAATCCTTCAGCTTGGAAACGCTGACGGCCAACTGCTTCCGTGTTGCAATGGGGGTCACGGCAGAGGTCAGTTTTAAAAGGGCTCGGACTCGTTTGGCGGACGCACGAATCTGATGAAAGGCCTCCGAGCAAGTCACGGCATCATCGACCCTGCGGGCTTGGAAAGAGATGAGTTTGGTGAAGGAGAAAAGAAGACGGCTGATGACTTCCCCGGGTGAAGCATCCGGCATACGGAGATAGGCATCCCCTTGAGTCGGCTGCTGAGAAGTCATGGTATCAGTATGAGTGCTCGCCATTTTTGCTGCAAGATTGACCTTCCTCCCCACCCAATGGGCGCTTTGCTTGATCACAGCAGCCGAACCAGCTAGGAAACTGGGTCTATGATTTTACTTTTGGGAGGCAGCGGATATGTCGGAGCCGCGTTCGCGCGGGTGCTGGCATCCAAAAACCTGCCCTTCACCGCCCCCTCCCATCAGGACCTGGACGCTGCGAAACCTGACGATCTTGTTGCGGCGGTACGCTCGCTTCGCCCGCATTTTGCCATCAATGCCATTGGCTTCACAGGCCGCCCAAATATTGACGGGACGGAAAAAGAAAAGTTCCGGTGTCTGCGTGTGAACACTCACCTGCCCGGAGTCCTGGCTGAGGTTTTTGCCTCGGAGGGGGTGCGCTGGGGTCATGTCTCCTCGGGCTGCATTTATGAAGGCTGCCGCCCGGATGGGAGTCCGTTCCGCGAAGATGACCCTCCAAACTTTGCTTTCGGAGACTTGCGCTCAAGTTGGTATGCCAAAACAAAAGCCATGGCCGAAACCCTGCTAACCGAGGCTCCCGGATGCCTGATCTGGCGGATGCGGATTCCATTTGATGAGTTTGACCATGAACGCAATTATCTCTCGAAGCTGATGGCTTACGAAAAGTTGCTGGAGGTCCGGGGTTCAATTTCTCAGCGACAGGAATTTGCTGAGGCGGCAATTGAGACGCTGATCCGGGAGGCCCCAACAGGGATTTACAATGTCACGAATCCTGGAGCGATCAGCACCACGGAAGTGGTCAAAGCCATCCAGCATCATGGACTGACAAAAAAGCAGTTCACCTTTTTTCAAGATGATGCGGATTTTATGTCAGCGCCGGGGCGGGTGCGGCGGGCCAGTTGCGAATTGAACACCGAAAAGCTTTCTGCCACCGGAATCCATCTTCGCGAGATCCATGAGTCTTTGGAGGCAACCTTGAAACGATGGGTTCCCTTGCTGACATGAAACAGCTGGTTGCCCTCACGGTCACCCATCGGCGACCAAAGGAGCTTGAGCGGCTATTAAAGAGTTTGGAAGCCTCCAGCAGGCCACCTGATTTGTGTGTGATTTCTGATCATGCCCCGGACGGGAGCACCGCACAGATTGCGGAGAGGAGCGGCCTGAAAGTCAAGGTGCTTGAGGATCCAACCAACCCGGGGCCGGGAGCCGGTTGGAGCAATTCAGCGATGGGTTTGGAGGGTGCGGACTTGCTTTTTTTGGATGACGATGTGGTGCTTCCGCCGGACGGCATCGCGAAGATGGTGGGGCTGCTTTCTGATATGGGTGCCGTGGCACCGCTTCTGGAAGATGCGGGGGGATTGTTGTGGGGATTTCCTGAGCCAACACTCCGCGATCAGAGGAAACTGATTCGTCAGGCAAAGACTCCCGCTGATGCCCTCGCCCTGCTTGGGCCGGGCCCGCATTCCTTCTGCTGGTGTACGGGAGCCTGCGTTTTGGTGTCAGAGAAGCTTTACCGATCAATTGGCCCCCACCGCCGCGATTTTTGGATGCTGGGAGAAGACCTTGAGTTTTCTATGCGGGCTGCAGCAGCCGGACGTGCCGTGTTCACCTGCGAGGTTGTTGTGCCTCACCTGCCGCCCTTAGGGCCGCCCTCCCCAACATCGGGCTACATCAAGTTTTGCTCTTTGCTCCAGAATCTGTCTTATCTCTCCTTTCATAGTCCTCACAGCCAACACATGACCCGTTACCTGCCCGGCAACTTTCTCAGATTTTTTCGCACCCATTCATGGAGTTCAAAAACCCTGCATGATGCGTGGACCTGCTTCTCGGGCGGAGTCATTCATGCGGAGCCTGCAGGAGGTCCTCGTGGAACGGCGCTTCGTCAACGCATCGCTGATCAAAACGCATGACTTTTATCCGTAGAAATGTGCCTGTGCTCGGAACGCCGGTGGCGGTTTCGACTTATGAAGATGCGCTTACCGAGTCCCTCCGCCTTGCCGCTCAGGACACTCCCGCTGCTGTCTCAGCATGTAATACCCACCTTGTGGCCTTGGCCCGGCATGACCCTAGCTTCGGGAAGGTGCTTCGAGAATTTGATCTGATTCTGCCTGATGGGTATCCCCTTGTTTGGGCAATGAACAAGGCCGGGGCCGGGCTCGCGGATCGCGTGTATGGACCGTATTTCATGAAATACGCGTTGGCCAATTCCCCGGCTTCCTGTCGGCATTTCTTTTTTGGGGGCAGCCAGGCCACGCTGGATAAACT
>JBGTLQ010000012.1:0-25171 GCA_041744075.1 Terrimicrobiaceae bacterium | reverse complement strand
CTACCGGGGGAGAAAGATCGTCATCAAACCTAACTCAACGAATTTTGGCGAGGGGGTGGTGATCTTGGACATCGATGCCGATATATCGGCGTATCGGGTGGCGCTGGAGTCGGCCTTTGCGCTCGATGCCAGCGTGCTCGTTGAGGAATTTGTTGAGGGCCGGGAGTTCCGCTTCCTGGTGATCGGCGGGGTCACGCGAGCCGTGCTGCACCGGATCCCCGCCAACGTGCGGGGCGACGGCCACGCGACCATCCGCGAACTGATCGCGAAGAAGAATCAAAATCCCCAGCGGGGCGAAGGCTATCGCAAGCCGTTGGAACGCATCCGCCTCGAATCCATCGAACTTGACTTTCTTTCCGGCCAGGGCCTCTCGCCTGAAAACGTCCCAGCCGCCGGCACGGTGGTTTATTTGCGCAAGAATTCCAATATCAGCACCGGAGGTGACAGCCTGGATTTCACAGATATTATGCCGCCGGTCTATCAGCGCTGGGCCGAGCAGGCCACGGCCGTGGTCAGTGCCACCATTTGTGGGCTCGATATGATCATCCCCGACATCGCGGCAGCGGGAGCAGATGCGGTCTACAGTATTCTTGAACTGAACTTCAACCCTGCGCTGCACATCCATGATTTCCCAGCCGAGGGAATGAACCGGCATGTCGAGCGCCACATCCTGGATTTGCTGGGATTCCGCTGACGGCCAATGTGTGGGCAATCGCCAAACCCAATTCCGGCGACATTTCTCTGGACCGCGTGTCGCGCAGCTGGAAAAACGTAGAGGAACAGGGAACCTGTTTCTTTTCT
Source organism: Terrimicrobiaceae bacterium (assembly GCA_041744075.1). GTDB lineage: Bacteria > Verrucomicrobiota > Verrucomicrobiia > Chthoniobacterales > Terrimicrobiaceae > JAJTZA01. The sequence continues at coordinate 24,370 of JBGTLQ010000012.1, read as the reverse complement.
GAAGATCCGCGTTATCTGCATAATCAGCAGTTCAAAATCTACTGTTCAAAGGCAGAAGAGGAAAGCAAACCACAGATCACACGGAGCACACGGATAAAAATCAGACCTGAATTCCAACACCCTCTTCATTGGCGTGTATTGGCGTTCATTCGCGGTTCAATTTTCTCCTGTTTCATACGAGGTAAATCCCCTCAGAGTTTTTTCAAGCGCGAATAAACGCGAATGGACGCGAATAGGTAGAGGAACAGGGAACCTGTTTCTTTCTGCCTCCTTCCGACATTCATGCTCATTCGAGATATTCGTGGTAATCTCTTCGGTTTCATTGGCTGTCGGATCCAAAAGTTTTGAACCACGAATGACACCAAAAACACGAATGCGATGCTAAGAAAGCAGGGGAGGAACTTTCATTCATAAGGGTCCGCGCTATCCGCCGTGAAATATCTTCTGTTCAAATGCAGAAGAAGAAAGCAACCACAGAATACACGGAGTACAGGATAAAAATCGGGCCTGAATCCCTCTTCTCTCTGACATTCAAAAGTAATCTTTTCGTGCTGAATGGCTGACCCCTATTGTGCATCAGGCATCCTCACTCGTGCCAGAATTTCATCCGAGTCTCCACGCCCAACCACCAGCCCGTCTTCATCCATCTCCGGCGTGTCGCCGATCAATGCGGCGTAGTGTCTTGCTAATTTCAGCGTCAAGCCATTCAGCTCCGCCAACTCCTTGGCGAAATCCTTAAACCCGTCTTCAGTGAACACGACCTTCGATGAAATAGTGATTTCGAAGGAACCCGCAGCATGGGTTGGCAGCGAAAATCATAGCGTCCTCAAAGCTTCAAGAGCCTTATCGGTATTCTCCACCAGATGGCCTAAAAACTTAATGGCCTTTTCCAATTCTTCGCGGAGGACGAGATGTCCGCTTTGAGATTTTTTGAGCGATACGCGCGAACGATGCGCGGCATCGCCTCGTTTGGCTACCAGTTCATCCAGTCGTTTCTTCGCTCTCTCATTGTCCATCCCATTCCAAGCCCAGCATTTGGTGACATCCAGCCCAAGGAAGTCGACAAACAACTTTTGCGTCCTTGCTGTCGTGGGGTTGTAAAGTCGCTTGGCCTCTTCCTCGAATTTTTTCGTCATGAACGTTGCCGCATGACTTTCCGCCTCGGAACTAAGGCGAGCTTCGAGCGCTTCGCCAGCACGCTCCTTGACATAGGTTTCCCAAGCCGTAAGCGCCATAATGTTCGAGTTGGTCTTCGGTAATCATGGCTTCTTCTTCCCTTCCAGGCGTTTGATTTCCCGGTCGAAGTCCGAGAGATATTCCGCGTCCTGCCGCTTTCGATAGACTTCGTATTCCCCCTCGGCCTTGAGCTTCTCCCGGATGCGCTCCAGCAATTCATCGAAGTAATCCTTCCCGAAGACCCGCTTTCCCTGCTTCAGCCGTTCGTCGTCCATCACGAAGCCCTTGATCAGAAACTCCCGCAGGGTCTTCGTCGCCCAAATGCGGAACTGCGTCGCCTGGAAGCTGTTCACCCGGTAGCCCACCGCGATGATCGCATCGAGGTTGTAGTAGCGCGTCGGGTAGTTTTTACCGTCCGCAGCAGTTGTTTCCAGAATGGAAACAACTGAATTTTCAGCCAATTCGCCGGATTCGAAGATATTCTTCAGGTGCTTGTTGATGGCCGGCACCTTGACCCCGAACAACTCCGCCAACGCCTTCTGCGTCAGCCAAACCGTCTCTTCCCGGAAAAACACATCCACCTTCACCGCTCCGTCCGGCGCGGTGTAGAGGAGAAACTGGCTGGATTCACTCATGGCATGCCGTCCTTTCCATCTGAACTTGTAAGCAACCCTTACAAGTTGCCCTTCCACCGCCTCCGTATCGAGCCATTAAGTCGCCCTTAATCGTTGGCCTCCTCCTTCTCGCGCCCGAGGGCCGCATTGGTCCCGTTCTTCTGCCCCAACGGGGCACCATACGACAGCCCAGGGCAACGCCCTGGGTCCCATCAACCACAGGATTCCAAGCCCTGAATGGGCGGCACATCCGCCGCACCGCCTTCGTCACCCCATGCACCACTCGTCCCGGCATAGCAACGCGACGACGGACCCCCGCCAAGCGCCTGTCTTCCTCCTTCTCCCAGTGGGAGAGGGCCGGGGTGAGGGTTCTTAATGCCTCCCGCTCCGCCGCCACTCCTTCCGGCGCGAGATCAGCGCCGTTCGCATAACTCCAGCCCGTGTCCTGAAACCATTGGATGGCGAGCTGTTCGAGCTGGTCTTCGGTAATCATGTTAGCTGCGCTGATATTTGAGCCAGAAAGGGAATGGTTCTTTAGGAGGAGGCTGGTAGCTCGACGATTCATAACCCTGCTTAATGACAACTGGAGCAGGAATTTCGGGCATGGTGGGCGGCTGGGAAAACTTTCGCGTAGCAGGATAAGGCCCTCCGAAAGGAATCTCGGCCGGATCAAATGCACCGTCCACCTCGGGCTCAGGATAGCCAGTTTCAAAGGGCGACAATGCCTCGGCGGTTTCCCGGGCCCAAGCCAGCCACCTCTCCTGCTCGGCGGACAATGCTTCCTGCGCATCGAGCCAGCGACGCTCACACTCCGAAATGAACTCGATCATCGTCTGATACAAGCGCCACCACTCGGCCGCTTTGGCAAGGTCATCCCTGCGATCACGAGCCGCAACTTCAAGCGACTTGGCATGCTTTCTTTTTGCCTCCTCCTGTTTTCGCAATATCTCCTCTTCCTGCTCTTTCTTTCGACGGATCTCCCATTCGACCTGCTGTCTTTTGCGTTCGATCGCTTCGGCCTCTCGTCGCTTTTGTGCTTCGACGTAGCGGTCACAAATAAACTTAGCCATCTCCGCAAGAATGGTTTCCAACGAAGCCTTTTCGTTTTCCGTCCAACTTCTGGGTTTGGACGAACCGTATCGCTCGGTTTTAAAAGTAAAAGACAGTCGGCCACAGGGCACTTGGTTTTCTTCCCGGGTCGCAAAATACGCCCTCCTTCCGGTGGCCGTCGCGGGTTTCGCCACCAACTCCTCCTCGATCTTGAAATAGAGATAGTCATTCCCTTTCCGGAAGTGGCCCCCGTCATACGAGCTCTGTGAGCGGCGAAAATTGATGCCCCGCGGTTCCACGATTTGGAGCAGCACATGGAAGGCCATTGCCGCGCGGAGCGCCACTTCCTTGCTAATATCAGCTTCGGGGATGGTGCGTTCGCGGACATGCACCCGTTTTCGGTCGTAACTCAACTTGGCGGATTTTGCAGTTCGGAGAAATTCCGCGGCGAGCGGATGCAAAGGCACGGATTCCGCTGGCAGCTTCAGGCTTTCCCCGACAGGTTTCGATGCCTCCTGAACAAACACTTCTTCATGCGTGGGGGGCAGCGGCTCGCGCTTCACCCGTTTCCCGGCTTCAATTTTTGCCCAATATCCGCGAGGCGGTCTGGGAACATTCAGTTTTCGACAGCGCTTGGCGATCGCCACATCAGAAATGCCGAACTCGTCTGAGAGCTTGCTGCCTGGCATCGTCCAGACCTTCTCGTAAAGGTCCTCCCGACTGAGATCCTCCATATTCATTTCTTCGGCCCAACTGCCAGAATCGCCTCGAGCCACGCATCAAGAGCGACCACCCGAAAATCCGCCCTCTCCGGTGTCGAGCCTCCCGGTGCGAGATCGACACCGTTCGCATTATTCCAACCCGTGTCTTGAAACCACTGGATGGCGAGTTGTTCGAGATGGTCTACGGTGATCACTAGAAGGTCAGTTTAAGTTCACGAATCATGTCCAAGAACGAGATGCAGCGAATACCTTCCGCTTGGCAGACGAACGGAATTCGCGGCTTTTCTGCGCTACCCATCAGCTCTCCTGTAACGACAACCGCGCCACGTTCTATTGCAGTAGCAATGACGAAGGGGTCTGCTTGGGAGCGTCCTTTCAGTGTATCGACGAGGCGTGGGTATTTTGGCAAGAAGCTCCGCCTCTCTCTCTTGAATCTCCTCCTCAGGTGGGACAAGCATCGTCTTTCGGGCTTGAATCCATTCATGAAGATCGTCGTCTTTCTTGGCGATCTCCACGTAGACCTCTTCGCTGGCGATGATCTCTCCGGCATCGACGAACACTTCGATACTCGTCCATAGCGTCTGAAAAACGTCGCGAGGATAGTTGCGCCGCCATCCATCGAGCCATGCGCTGGTATCCACACAGAACGCCATAGATTAAATTGCTGCCTCCATCTGTCCGGGACCAGGAGCCAACTGGCGTTCCACACGGTCAAGATACTTGAGTTGCATACCCAGATAGTCTGACACATCCGAACTGCTGACCGCATTGCGCTTGTATCCATCCAACACCAGTGAAACGAACGGACGCCCGGCTGAGGCAAGGATTCTCACTTCCAGAGGCGGGCCTCCTTCGCCCTGTGGTGGCGAATACCAAGATCGCTCCAGCCAACCGCGACGTTTCATCCGATAGGTGCCCCGTGTCGTTTGGCGCAACTCGACCAAACGCCGGAGTATCGCTTCTGGACTTGCCTTGATCCGGCGAAAAGCAAGCTTTCGCAGCGAATCTTCGTCGCCCTCAATTGCGCCAGGATAACGCAGCACTTCCTCAATGAACTCATGACGAGGCATGAGCGCGGCGGCCGCAAAGCGGTTGCTAACCCGCTCAAGGCGTTGATCCTCGGGATTTTTCTTCCCTTCGAGCGAGCTGGTCTCATGGCCGCCATTGGTCAAAAGAATATGGGCGAACTCATGCAGCAGCGTGAAGATGCGCCCATGAGGAGCGTCCGCACTGTTGAGCAGAATGACCGGTAGTGGTCCATGAGGAATGCTGATTCCCCGCATCTCTTTGACGCCCATCTCGCCGCTTTGAAATACCAGAATTCCCAGTCGCTCGACCGCTGCGCGCCATGCATTCAGAGCCGCATATGGAGATTTCCAGGCCAACTGGGTTTTCCAGTCGATTCCAAGCATCGCGCGGATTCGCCCGCCGACTACCTCGGGGTCTTCGCCGGGTTGTGCCGCCTCGGTAAAAACGGGCGCAGGCTCTCCCAATTGTTTGTAAAGCTCCCTCGCGGCCTCGCGGCGGAAAAGGGCCGTCCGTAATGCAAGACGCATCTCTGATGATTCATTCTGGGGAGTCACACCAGGAAGGCGTCGAAATTCTTTCTGGGCGTCGAACGTGCGCTGCGGCTCAGGGAGAAAGAAGACCGCGAGCGGCCGCTTGTAGATTTCTCCCAGCTTTCGCACTTGAGCAATGCTTGGGCGATCTCCGCTGCTTTCGCTCTCCCATGCGAGCAGCATTGCGGGGGCAAGTTTCGCTTTGGCAGCAGCAGCATCGATGCTCAACCCTGAACGCTCGCGCGCCCAAGTGAGCATTTTCGGTTTAACCAAGGCTGGAATGCTGCGAGCCATAAGTGCGACTATTGGAATAGACAATATTAACGTCTTTCAATTCAGATGCACAGGCAAACTCTTATCAGAGGGGCATGAGTTTTTAGTTTACAAATCGGCAGGGCAGGGGCCAGTATTTTGACAGTCTCGTTCACCATGTGTGGAAGGAGCTTTCGAGGCCGCCTCACAAGGGCGGCTTCAGTCTTTTACTCCCCTGCATTCCATTTGCGAGCCTTCCAGAGCAGATTGGCACCCTTGGCATAGTGCCACCCCGTGTCTTGAAACCACTGGATGGCGAGTTGTTCGAGATGGTCTTCGGTGATTATGGGCAAGGGAGAAAGATCGTCTCTTAGCCAGTGACTGCCAGCGGCGCCGCCGATTCCATTCGGACGTAGCGGCGGAACAGCTCCTCGACCAATTGCTTCGGGTCTTTGGTGAACATGGTCCTCACTTCCCCAAAGCGAAACGTGGTTTCACGATGTCGCACAAGTTCGTCGAACGCAGCTTGGCAATCTTTCGGGACCCGAACTCGCGCGCTGAGACGCTTACCTTCCTTCTCTATAGCCTTCGCCGCTGCCGCAAACGCCGCTGCATCATATTCCGGAAAAAGAGCCTTCACTCGATCTGGCATTGTCTCTTCGACAAACAAACGCAGGAAGCAGGGGTTGGATGCAATTCACCACCACTCCGACATTCACAATCTCTCCAGTTTGCGGATAAGGAATGAAACGGAGCATCGCATAGTTGCAGACGGCATTATGAGCATTCATGGCAATTTCCAGAAAGTTTCGGGATCGGTAAAGGGCATCTCCAAGACGGAGAATACCTGTTTCATGTCCAGTTGCACGGGCAAATTCTTGTCTCCGTCGATGTGCAGCCATTCCAGCGGAAGCTCTGCGAAGATTGTCGGCACCTCGGCCAAGGCGGCTTTCATGAGGGGTTCCATTTCTTCCCGAAATCCTTCGGGCCATTGCCTGAGCATGCCACCGAACACATGGACTTCGAAGAACCGCTCGCGATTGAAATCTGGATCGAATGCCAGGTTGAAATCATACGCCCACAGCATCTCCCTCCTCGGTTCTTCTTTCCACAACGCTCCTTCTGGGTCGTCATCCGGCAAGGCTGGGATCTGTTGCACCAGCAAATTCGGATTGCCACCATGCTCAGACAAACTGCGGTCTTCGTTCTGAATCCATAGATCCAGAAGCAAAAGAAGGGCCATCGTCCGTTGGGGCCATCCTTCGGCAGCCGACCATGACAACTCCTGCCCGTCCTCAATCCGCATCGACCCGAAAACCAATCCATGGCCCAAATCCCCGATATCTCCTCTTGCGCTGCCCACAATCAGATCAGGGTCAACTTCCGCCATTGTGAATAATGGTAGGCCCAGCGGAGCACTGGGTGAATAGCTTCTTCATAGAGAGCATCTGATCCGTAGTCAGACGGTTTGAGATAATAGTCGCTCTGCGGGTCGCGGAGTTGCGCCTCAATCTCCCGCTGACGGATCGCAAAGGAATCGGATACGTATTTGAGGAAAATGAGACCAAGGACCGCATGCTTGTAAACAGCAGCGTCCAGATTCGCACGAAGTCTATCGGCAGCGGACCAGAGTTTTTTATCGAGCTCTCTTAAAAATTGCTGGGAGTCGGACATCGCGGCGTGAAAAGCGCATATAATCACAGGAGGCCGGGGCGGCACAGAGAAAAAATTCATCTCAGAACTCACTTGCCAGCCGATACCTCACGCTGTCCTGAGCCTTGCCGCCACAACCTCGAAGGAAAATGCCAGCCACGCTTCCCAATCTCCCTTCTCCCGCACGGAAATCTCTCAGCCTTGCCCCCTTCATTACCTTCGCTTCCTTTTGTTAAATCCTACTCTGGGATTTTAGGTTTATCGACGCACGATATGCGTAGATAAGGCGACTGATTCAACTCTTTTGTTGTGTGCCTTGTTCTTCCGGCCACTTCGCACCTGCGTCGATCCACGCTTTCAGGATCTCGATTTCGTGGGGCGGCAGGATGTGATCCTCTGCGGATTTCATGTCCTTCACCTCGCCGGAAACTATGGGAATGAGGTGGCTCTTCCCCGCGTTGCCTGGGATAATCAATGGGGCCGGATCTCCCGGCGCGAAGAAGTCCTTGCGGCGATCCACGCGAAAACCCCCCTTCTGCTTTTTGGGTCCGTGACATCCGATGCAGGAGGCTTCAAAAATTGGCATCACGTCTCGATCGAAATCGATAGCTTGTGGCGTTAATGTGCGCTCCATCGGGATTGCGGACGGCGCGTCGGGCTCGCGCGACGGGTGCCTTGGCGTCTCCAGTTCCCGCACGCCTGTCTGCGCGGCCCAGGCGAACATTCCGCCTGTGGCCATTAGCGCAATCACTGTGAGGATTGCCGCACGAAACCGAGTGCCAGGCGAGGCCTTGGTCTTTTTAAATCGGCGGTGGATTGTCGCAAAGAGCCAGTCCCAATGCAGGGCCACGTGAATGCCCAGAATCACGATCAACACAAGACTCGCCCAAGAATGGAGCGTTCCCCATTCATGGCGCGACATTTCCCAAAGTTCATGCGTGCGGTTGGAGGTCGGCGGGAGCGCAAATCGCAGGATGTAGCCGGTCGCGATCATGACAAGCAGGCTGGCGGCTGCCAGCAGGTCGATGGTCAGATTGAGGAGGATGCGGTTCATAGTCGATGGTGGTTTTTGGGAGCTAACGCGACGGCTTCTCGAGACAGTCGATAAAATTCGTCACACAGGGCAGCGTCAGTCGATAGAACACCTGCAGACCGCGCTTTTCATCCGCAATAACACCAGCGCCTTTCAACACCGAAAGGTGACGCGAAACCGTGGACCACCCCAACCCGCAGGCCTCCACCAGATCGCACACACATTTTTCTTCCCCGCCGCTCAGCTCGCGCACAACACGAACCCGTGCCTCGTTCGCCAAAGCTCGAAAGATCAGGTGAGGGGGATGCTTCGATGACATAAATATAATATTTCGCACTATTGCGAAATAGTCAAATGCCTACCTCCGCTGTGGTTGTCAGGAAGCGACACGATTTTTCCAAGACTGGTAGGGAAGGCGGTCCCTCGCCGTCCGTTGCGCAAAGAAGCAGAAGTGGGCGGGCAAGAGACTGCCCAGCCCTACCCCGGTAAGGAGGAGCTGGCGCACGCGCGAAGCTTTCTTTTGCTGGAGGGATAAGGGTCCCACGCTGTCGGTCACGGAAGGAGGCGGCCTACACCCCTTATCCCGCCCGCCACTCGCCGATCTTCGAATATATTTCCCTTTTCACTTGACCCTCTGGCCACTGATGCGAAGCCTTTTGGTTCGTGCTAAAAAACGGGGAGGACAAACATGCATTTTTGCATTGGAACGAAATCAGCGGGAGCGACGCGCTTCCCCGCACCCCGTATCGACCACTGATTGAGCGACTGGATGACCTGCCGAAAAGCCGATTGCGGGCGCTGGACGAGCGGTTGGAGGCGACGATGCGGGAGATGGGTGTCACGTTTGATGTTTCCAAGGATCAAGCATGGGGGAGCCGGCCATGGTATTGCGATTTGTTGCCGCAACTTTTTTGTGCGCCGGAATGGGAACAGATCGAACTGGCGATGTGTCAGCGGATCAAAGCGTTCGAGATGTTTCTTCAGGATATCTATGGGAAGAAGGAAATCCTGCATTCGGATACTCTCCCCGTGCAGCCTGTGCTGGGCAGCGTTTATTATCAGCGGGCGGCGATGGGGCTTCCCCGTCCGGGCGGATTTTTTCTTCATCTGAGCGCGGCATGTTTGTGTCGGGTCCCTGACGGATCATTGGCCTTCAAGCATCATTACTTCAGCAACGCCTCGGGCATTTCTTACATGATGCAAAACCGGCGGGCGTTGGCGCGGGTGATGCCTGAGAGTTTCGGCGACTTTTCCATTGCATCCATCGCCGAGGTGACGACGGCGATTTTGGAAAGTTTGCATGGTCTTTCCAGCATCCAGGAACCAACGGCGGTTCTGCTTTCGTCAGGTCCTGGAAGCGCGGTTTATAGTGAACATGCGTTTTTGGCGCGGCGGATGGGGATTCCGCTAGTGCAGGGGGGGGACCTCCTTGTGCTTAATGATTCGGTGTATGTCAAAACCGTCTCCGGCTTGGAGAAGGTGGAAGTGATTTACAGCCGGGTTTCGGATCAGTGGCTGGACCCCCTTGTTTTTCGTCGGGATTCTTTATTGGGAGTGGCCGGGCTTGTGCAGTGTATTCGCCGTGGGCAGGTGGTGCTCGTGAATGCCATTGGCTCGCAACTTGCTGATGACCGGGCCTTGCTGCCTTTTTCCTCCAAAATTATCCGGTATTACCTCGGGGAACGTCCCCTTCTCCCTACGCTTACCACGTACTGGCTCGGGGACATTGATCAACGGGAGCTTGTTCTGGATGACTTGGCACGATTCACCATTAGACCCCTCTACGGCGAACGCATCTTGCTGGGAGGGGATGGCATTGCGCCTGATGAAAAAACCATCGAGGAGGTTCGCAAAGAAATTTTGGCCAATGCCTCAGCGTTTGTGGCCCAGCCTCAGGACTGTGATGCGGCGACTCTGACGTATCATGCCGGCCGCCGCAAAGATCGGCGTCAGGATCACATCATCTTCTCGTATCGGACGTCCGAGGGGAAGCCAGTGGTGTTTGACGGAGCCCTCACCCGAACCACCACGGACGAATCTCCCTTCACGTCCAATGAATTGGGAGGAGGCAGCAAAGACACGTGGATTGAGGTCGCAGCGGGGTCGGCGATGCAGCCGTACGAAAGGGGATTTGCCCGCGAGATTGGCTTGCCGCCCCAACATGTCGGAAGCCGCGACGCGGAAGCCTTTTATTGGGTGGGACGATATCTCGAGAGGGCCAATAGCCTCGCGGGAATGATCCGCGTGATCGAGACCCTCGAACTGGAAGAACTCAATCCCACCGAGCGCACCCTCTATCGGCCGGTCTGGAATAGGGTGCTGCCCCCCTTGGAAAAACCGGAAGGTGTCACTCGACGAAATATTTCCAGTCCCACGGGTCGTCATCGTTTGACGCTTGACATCAAAGAGCCGGATTCGGTCGTTCAGGCCGTATTGAAGGCGTCAGGAAATGCGGAATCCGTTCTCGAAGGCCTTAGTCTTGAAGCGTGGGGGGTCCTCACAGCCCTTCGTGCCAGCCTGCACCGGTCACGGTTTCGTCCCAAGGCGGCAGAGGCCGCGTTGACGGCCGCCACCCGCAAAGCCTGCGATGATGTATCATCGAGGGTGCCAGAATTTTTTGGGATCGCGGAATCGACGATGTTGGCAGACGGTGGTTGGGCGTTTTGCCGGATCGGGCAGTTGCTTGAGCGTGCGATCATTACGGCCAATGCCACGGCATCGATTTTAAAACGAAATCCCGCCAAGGAGGGCGGGGAACTCGAGCATGAAGAGGAGATCCGGCTTTCGGCATTTTTGCGGTTATTGGCCAGCAGGGATATCTATCGGCGGGTTTATCAGATGCGTATCGAGCCGGGGCCCATGTTGGAACTCCTTTGGCAAAACCCTGATGCGCCGCGCTCGGTGAGCCGCTGCCTTCAGAAGTGTGCGACCCGACTTCAGGGTGCCCGTGAGATTTCCTCGCCTGCGACTCAACGCACGTTGGGTGGGTTGGAGACCCTGCTCGACAGCCTTCGCCAAACCCGATGGCAGGCGCTACTCGATGCTGGCGGAAACGCGGCAGAAAAACGGGCGTCCGACTTCCTAGCTAAAACTCTCGAACTGCATAACGTCATTTCCGATGGGTTCCTCAATCATCAAGTTCACATCCACTCGGAGATCCAGCCTAACCTCTTCGGCCCAAAAAATGCTCTTTGATATCGTGCATCGCACCGACTATCGCTACGGACATGCCGCAAGGGAGGCTTGCGTGGAAGCCCGACTCACTCCCCCCAACCTCCCCACTCAAGAAATTTTGAGCCACTCGCTGGAGTTCACTCCCCCCACGGATTGTTCCCACTATCAGGACTCGTTTGGCAATGACGTCACGTTTTACGCCATGGCTCTCCGGCATGAACGGCTTTCCGTGGTGAATACGCTGACCGTGCGCACCCATGAACCCCAGCCAGACCCGATGGCCCTGGATCTCACTTGCGCCGAGGCCCGCCAAATTTTTGCCTCCGAGCTCACAAATATCTTTGATTACCTCCAACCCACGGCGGCTGTCCCAACCGGTGGCGAAGCGAAGACTTGGGCGCATCAATTTTTTTCTGGTAATCGGCCCCTTCGGGAGGGGTTGGATGGATTAAATTCCGCGATCCATTCCAAGTTTTCTTACAAACCAGGAACCACCGAAAACTCCACTCCGCTGGAAGCAGTCTGGAAACAAAAGGAGGGCGTGTGTCAGGATTTTGCTCATATCATGCTCAGCGTCCTTCGCACGGCTGGGATTCCCTCACGCTACATTTGCGGCTACATCGAATCCGGCCCACCGGAGGGGGGAGGCCTGCTCGGATCCATGGCGACTCACGCCTGGGTTGAGGCCCTTTTGCCTGGTATGAATTGGGTGGCGCTCGACCCGACCAACAACCAGTGGTGCGGGGTGCGTCATGTGACCGTTTCTTATGGACGCGACTTTCGGGACGCTGCCCCCGTCCACGGAATCTTTAAAGGATCTGGACCGCAGGGGTTGAAAGTCAAAGTCACTATGCGAAGAATATCAGAAAAACGATGAAGCTTCTAATCCATTACCAGGCGCGATTTGTTTACGAAAAACCGGCCAGTTTTTCGCCACATGTCGTCCGTTTGTTTCCCCGCCGCGACAAGTTTTTGTCTGTGCGTCAGTGGCAGTTTTCAGCAGCGGAAGGAGCGGATATTCAATACCGTGCCGACCTCTTCGATAACCTCACCGCCACCTGCTTTTTTCCTGAACTGCTCGCCGAGTTGCCGTTCCAGTTGCAACTCGAATTGGAACTTGAGGAAAAAAATCCCTTCCATTTTGTGGTGGCCACGCATGCTTTGAACGCTCCATTTTCGTATCGCCCTGACGAGGCCCGAGCGCTTGCCGCGTATCTCGGCACCGACAACCCCCCACTTTCCGTGCCGGAGTCTATTAGCGGCAGAGTCAGCAAACCCACTGTGGAAGCGTTGGTGGATATGACCGAATGGATTCACAAAAACATTGCGTATGAGCGCCGTGAGGAGGGGGATCCGTTTCCGCCCGAGGAGACCCTCTCCCGGGCTTCGGGTTCCTGCCGGGACATGGCGGTTTTGCAAGTCGAGTTGTTGCGGGCTCAGGGTTTTGCTGCGCGGTTGGTGAGTGGATTTCTCTGGGAAGACCCCGATAGCCCGGATGATTTACGCGCCGAAAATGCCCTCCATGCGTGGGTGGAGACCTATATTCCCGGAGCGGGTTGGATTAGCATTGATCCAACCAATGGCGTGTTTGCCGATCATCACCGCATCCCCGCTGCCGTCGGCCTCGAACATGCCCAAATCGCACCCATTTCCGGTCATTATTACGGAAAAGAAAACATCCCCAGCACCCTGACCACCTCCCTCCAAATTCAACCCATTCCATGAAAAAATCCAAAAAGCCCACACCTCAACACACGCCACCCCCATGGATGCTTGCTGCGGCGGAGCGAGCGGGTGCCAAGCTTCAGAAAGCCGGGATTGGATTAACCCTAGGCGGCGAACCAACGTATGTGCCGATCCAGCCTGTTGGTGCCGAGTGGTCGTATGCTGCTGTCGGCCCTAAAAAACTCAGCTACGCCCGGGCCGTTGCCAAAAAACTCCGCAATGGACCCCTGCGCGGGGCTGCCGAATTTTTCTGTCCTGGAAAACTTTATCCCGGCGAGGTGAATCCCAGGTGGGCGATCAAGCTCATTGCCAACAAGGACGGCTCGCCTGTTCTCGCTGCCCCGAAAGCCTCGCAGGCAAAAACTGGCATCAAAGAATTCGGAGATGCGATCTGTCGTCATCTGGGTGTTGACCCGCATTGGGTTTCGTTCACCGACCCGAACGCCCCCGGCAGTCATGTGCTGGCCATGCCTCTCGACCACGATGGCTCTCAATGGCTCTCCGCTCCATGGCCAATCAAAAAGCCCCTTCGCACGCTTCTTCCCGCTGAAGGCCCCTCTGGCCTGCGGCTCCCGCTTCAACACTTTCCAGAAAATGTGACCCGTCGGGTTCTCAGCATCGAATGGCGAGGACCCACACCCTCCGTGTTTTTTCCTCCGCTCCTTCAGCCAGCTTTCCTGGAATTGCTTGCCGCCGTGAACGAGGCCTCGCCCTTTGCCGGCGAAAAATCCCCATCTTTGGAGGGCTATGTGCCCTCGGACGAGCGCGGAATTTGGACCGTCATAGGCGTCACCGCCGATCCAGGCGTCCTCGAAATCAATCTCCCCGCCTGCGAAACCTGGGCCGATTATGCCAAGTGGCTTGGCGAGGTGACCACCGCTTGCGAAGCCGCCGGCCTGCGATCCTGGAAAGAACCCAAAAATGAGGACCCCGCCGGAACCGGGGGTGGGAATCATATTCTTTGGGGCGGTACGAACCTTGACAATAACCCCTTCTTCACACGCCCCGGCTGGCTGGCGGCGATTCTTCGTCATTGGCAGCGCCACCCCTCGCTCGCTTACCTTTTCACCGGGTGTTATGTCGGTGCCTCCTCCCAAGCCCCCCGGCCGGATGAATCCGCCCGCGATCTCTACGACCTCGAGATGGCTTATCGTTTCCTTGAAGGCCTGCCGCCCGGCGACCACCGCCAACTCATCAACGAAACCCTTCGGCACCTGCATACCGATGTCACCGGCAATTCGCACCGCAGCGAAATCAGTTTCGACAAATTCTGGAACACCTCATGGCCCGGTGGTGCACTCGGTCTCATCGAATTTCGTGCCGTGGAATCCCTGCCTCGCGCGGATTGGATGTCCTCCGTGGCGTTGCTGTTGGTGGCCCTGGCTGCTCGCGCCCTCGATGATAAAAAACCCCGCCCCCTCAAAATCTTTGGGGATGAACTTCATGACAAATTTTTCCTCCCCTCAGCGCTTTGGGTGGATTTCCAATCTGTCCTTGCGGAATTGGCTGCTGCCGGGATTCCTCTGAAGGAAGACGTTTACCATGACATCTGGAATTGGCGTTTCCCCTGCCTGCTCGAGTGGAAATCCGGCACGGCCTCTCTCGCCATCCGCAAAGCCCTTGAGGGATGGCCCCTGCTCTGCGAAACCCCGGTCGAAGGGGGAACGACCAGCCGCTTTGTGGACACTTCGATGCAGCGTCTCGAGTTTGCTGCCGGCGGAGACTTTGCCGAGACCTATGAGGTCTATGTGGCGGGGCGTCTCCTGCCCCTTCGTGCGTTAGCCGACCATGGCCACATGGCAGGCCTTCGGTTCCGGCGATCCAATCTCTACCCCTCGCTTCATCCCGGGATCCCGCCACAACTCCCGCTCATCGTCTCGCTCCTCAACAAAAAAACCCATCGCGTCGTTTGTGTGTTTTCCCTCGACCACAAAAATCCCCGCTTCCAAAAGGTCTCCGCTCCGGCCGCCGGAAAACTCGGAGGCCCCCCCTGCCTCGCCCGCAAAAAAACTGACATCACCTACGACCTGCGGCTGGGGTGATGCGCGACTCACTTGTCATGCACATACAAATAGTCTATTCATATGTGAATGAAAACGCGTGTGACTTTAACAGTTGATCCCAAGGTTTCCCACAGGGCCAAAGACGTTGCCCGCCGCCAAGGAATCAGCTTTTCTGCCTTGGTGGAAAAGCTTTTGGCTGAAGTTTCCAGCATGGAGCGGGAGACACGACAAAAATCATTTTCTCAACGCTGGCGAGGTCGAATGCGTCTTAAAACGTTGGCTGACGATCGTTCCCTGCGTCTGAAGACAAAATACCATTTGAAAGATTGAGAAATGCGTCTGTTTCTTGACACGGACATTCTGCTGGATGTTCTTTTGGAGCGAAAAGTCCACTTTGAGGAAAGTGCGAGCGTGCTCGACTGGGCAGAAGCCCACCCTGGTCAGTCGGCAGTTTCTTGGCATGGATTGGCCAATCTCCACTATTTGAGCAAAGATGGGGCTTGGGAGTTTATAGACGAACTCACCGACTTTTGTGTGATTCCTGGAGTCGGAACTGCTGATATGAAGAGGGCGCTTGGCCTCGGTTTCAAGGACTTGGAGGATGCCATGCAGACGGCGACTGCATGGCTTTTCAGGGCTCAACTTATTGTGACCCGAAACCTTTCGGATTACAAACGATCCCCAATCAAAGCGGTGCTTCCTAAAGGCGCCATGTTGCTTTTGTAAGCTCAAAAAGAAGAACAGCCCGATTGCCGTGCTTCACGCCTGGCTCCAAATGAGGAAATTCAGTCGCCCGCAAGCAAAGATTCCTTCGCCGCTGCCAGCTCCACGAGTTTGGCTTCATCGACTTTGGGATAGTGAAGATCGAGGGATGCCATGGCATCGATGACTGCAGCGGCGACGACCATTCGTGTGAACCATTTGTTGTCAGCAGGCACCACATACCACGGGGCGACCTTGGTGGCCGTTTCGCGGATCGTCTGTTCGTAGGCCTTTTGGTAATCTTTCCAAAACCCACGTTCCTTCAGGTCGGCTGAGGAAAATTTCCAATTTTTTTCCGGCAATTCGATCCGCTCGAGGAATCGTTTTTTCTGTTCCTCCTTGGAGAGGTGGAGAAAAAACTTTAGCACGATGGTTCCATTGCGGACGAGGTAGCGTTCGAAAGAGCGAATGTCCTGAAAACGTTCCTTCCAGATGTTTTTGGTCACGCAACCTTTTGGCAGTTTTTGAGCAGCAAGAAATTCCGGGTGAACACGCACGACCAGCGTTTCTTCGTAATAGCTGCGGTTAAAGATGCCAATGCGTCCACGCTCGGGCAGGCGTTTCTGACACCGCCACATAAAATCGTGATCCAAATCTTCGCTGGTCGGAGCTTTGAAAGAATAGACTTGGCAGCCTTGAGGGTTCACGCCGGACATCACGTGTTTGATCGTCCCATCCTTGCCGGCGGCATCCATGGCCTGGAATATGAGGAGGATTGACCAGCGGTCCTGTGCGTAGAGTTTGTCTTGCAACTCCGCCAAGACATCAACTCCGGATTGTAAGACATCCTTTGCATGGTCCTTGTCATCCGAGTCAAAATCCAAAGTGTCGCCAGGATCCACATCTTTGAGTCGGAACTTTTGTCCGTCGTGGACCCGATATTTTTTCGCCAAACGGCTGGCTGTTTGTATGAGTTTTTTGGTTTTCATGGAGGGATGTGTGGTCAGAGTATGCACGGTCGGGGTCAAAGTGTCCAACAGGCAAGCGTGGCATGATGGTCGATGGTGCAGAATGTATCCCCCTCATATGCATAACCCCCATGTGAAGGTGTGGAATGGTCATTGACACTCGGGACAACGGTCCGCTACGGATGGCGCTTTACCAACTCTCCGGCACACTCCCAATGGACTTTCTCAGCTACTTTGCTCTTGCGATCATCATTTTTGTGATTCTTGTGTTGGCCTATGGGATGATCGCCATACACGACATTCCTTACCTTGTTGCAAAGAAGAGGAATCACCCGCATCAGGATGCCATTCATACGGCGGGGTGGGTGAGCCTTTTCACCTTGCATGCGATTTGGCCATTTCTATGGATCTGGGCGACGGCTTATCATCCCGAGGGAGGATATGCCGGGCAACCCTCCGCAGGAAAACCCACAGCCGTGGCGGAGTCTGCCTCTCAGGAGGATCGAATTGCCCGGCTGGAAGCTCGCCTTGCTGAGCTCGAACAATCAGATCAACCACAAAAGTCCTGAGCCATGGACCTTCTTCTTATTCTTATTTACGCAGCGATCTGCATCGGCATTTTTAAATTATTCAAAATCCCGGTGAACTGGATCAGTTTGCTCACCGCGACCTTGGGAGGCGTTGCCATGATTGCAGCGCTTATCTTGGCCATGAATTACAATCATCCTTACAGCACCGAAGGCCGTTTCTATTTTGCAACCACGCCGATTATTCCCACCGTTGGTGGTCAGGTTATTGAAGTGCCTGTGGAGCCAAATACACCGCTCAAAGCTGGTGATGTGCTTTTTCGTATCGAACCTGAGCGTTACGAAAATGCGGTCAAAGCCAAAGAAGCTGAGCTGGCTGATGCGGCGCAGGCCACAAAACAACTGCAGTCCGCCGCAGAAACTGCCATTCAAAATGCGGCGGCAGCCTCCTCGGTTCGTGATGGGGCCAAGGATCTCTATGATCGATCCAAACCACTTTTGGATAAAGGGGTCATCTCTCAGGTTCAGTTCAAACAAGCCGAGGAAAAATATTTTGCTGCGCAGAGTCAGGCGCAAGCTGCCCAAGCGGAGGCCGAACGGGCTTCCTTGGATGCGGCCTCTGCCATTCAGGGTGTGAATACTGACGTGGCCCGCATTCAAGCTGAACTCGACAGTGCGCGTTTTGATCTTGAACAAACGGTGGTGCGTGCTCCAACCGATGGGGTTGTTGTTCAGCTTTTCCTCCGACCCGGGATGTATGCTGTGCCGATGCCGCTGCGTCCCGTGATGGTTTTTATGCATAACGAAGCCCCCCACTTTGCAGGGGCATTTCTGCAGAACAGCTCCCAACGGATTATTGAGGGATCAGACGCGGAGGTCATCCTTCCCGCTGTGCCAGGCCGGTTTTTTAAAGCCAAAGTTGCGACCGCCGGTGCCTACATTCCTCAAGGGCAGCTTGTGGCAAGCGGCACTCTGGTGGACCCGGAGTCGATCAAGGGCGATGGACGTGTGATTGTCTCCATCGACTTTGAGGAAGATCTCTCCAAATATCACATCGTCCCTGGCAGCGTTGGAAGTGTGGCCATCTACACTCACCACCTACACCACCTCGGGATGCTTCGTAAAGTCCTGCTTCGCATGAAATCATGGATGAATTATGTCTTCAGCGACGGACATTGAAACTGCTGAGAGAATCAAAGCCGCTTAAGAAGAGGAGTCAGGATTCCTGCAGGGGAGAAAACAGTCTCGGAAAGGTTTAATGCGCCTTTGCTGTGCTCGGCGTAGTTGGCCTCAATGGATCTGATACCAGCCATCGCGTCGTCGGTATTTCGGAAAGACATGAGCCCAGGCTGCGCGGGAATGGCTGCCGTCCATCCGGTATCTTGAAGGAGCACGGGTCGGCCAAATCCCAGATACGTAACGCTGCGATCGCTGATCCAACCGCCGCGTGAAACAATATATCCTTGCTTCGCCACACCCAGTTCTCCGCGGCTGCCCGCAAGAAAACGAAGGTAGGTGTCCACGTCCTTGCAAACCCCGGATGCCGGAAGAATCCTCCACCCGGAGGCCTCGAATTCCTCGTAGTCGCCCCAGGACCTTTCCAAGTCTGTGGCAATTGTGATGGGCGCTCCGAGGAGCTTTGGAAGATCCCGAAGATCAAGCAGGGACTGGCGCTTCCCTCCATAAGTGCGTCCCTCCCACAAAAGATCATTGTAGCCATACCAGTGTGACACCGTGCTCCATGGACCTTCCTGCATGATCGATCCCACCCGGCGTCGCCAATAGTCGGCGATCACGGGCGGGGCAACCGGGATCCAGTCTTGGCGTGAGGGTGGAAGCAGGACATCAGCTCCATTGAGATTGGTGCCAACAGTGAGAAACCGATCATGCCCGGCGAAATTCATGTCAATGCCGCAGGTTTCAACCCAGAGTTGGGTGAACGCCGGATCCACATCCAGATAACATTTCAGAGTGCGCTTAGGCATCAGGTCCAATCGTTTGAACTGTCCCGAGTAATTGAAAAAAAGATCTGCCTCATTTGAAAACGATCGAAAGGCTTCAAGCTCCGGGCTTTCCCCATTCACAAGAAGGCATTGACGTTCTGCAAAGCCAAAATCCATCAAGGTGGCATACCAGAATTCTTCTTGGGGACTTCGGGAACAGCCCGGTTCTGGCGCCTCCATCTCCGCATCAGTGAGGTGCTCAACCAGCCAGACGTCCCATCCGAATTCGCGAAAGGCAATCGCCCAATTCATCGTTGCGCAGGTGTGTCCTGCTGCTGACCTCGGACATTTTGCAAGGACAACGGCGAAGATGACTTTCACTTTTTGTCCTGTGTGATCGAATTACATCATTCTGGCAAGCGTTCCCGGCGTTCCGACTGCAAATTTTTGCGTTTAGTCACCGTGAGCAGGGGGACGACCATCCCTTGTCAAGGCGTTGTCAGGATTTCGAAGTGACCAAAATACGGCCACACCCTATCCGTTGCCACGGCTCCTATGGCCTGAACGACCTCCATCCCTTCCACAACCTGCCCAAAGACGGAATGTTGGTTATATAGCCATGCTGTCGGGGCGAGCGTGATAAAATATTGACTGCCATTGGTATCCGAACCCGAGTTGGCCATAGAGAGGATGCCCTGGGCGATGTGGTTCAGGTCGCGGTGAAATTCATCTCCAAAAGAATAGCCGGGCCCATCGTTTCCTTGGCCGTTGCGTGATCCTGATTGGATAACGAAGCCTGGTATCACCCGGTGAAAGGTGAGCCCATTATAAAAGGGCCGCCCTTGCAAGTTGCTCGATGTGATATCCACCCCTCCCACCAATTCTGGAGCTTGCCCGATGGGGGGAGGGTTGCGAGAATAACGGCTGCTTAATTCATCATGGACTTTTTTGACAGACAGGAACGCGCGCGCAAGAAGACGGGGATTCTTGTGTTGTTTTTTGGGCTGGCGGTGGTGGGCATTATTGTGGTGTTGGATTTGTTGTTTTCGGTGATTTTGGACATTCCCTGGCATGACCCTGAGCTGATTCTGTGGGTGGCTGGGGGGGTGGTTGTGTTGGTCACTGGCGGAAGTTTGGTGAAGATGGTGGAGTTATCTCAAGGTGGGCGGGTTGTTGCGACGATGCTGGGGGGTGAGTTGGTGCATCAACATTCTGTCGATCCAGCCGAGCGTCGCCTCATCAATGTGGTGGAGGAAATGTCCATCGCCTCCGGTGTGCCGGTGCCAGAAATTTATTTGCTTCCAGACCCTGCCATCAATGCGTTTGCCGCCGGACATGGGCCGGGGGACACCGCGATTGGGATCACCCGGGGGGCCATGGAACGCCTGAGTCGTGATGAGCTTCAGGGGGTGATTGCCCATGAGTTCAGTCATATCCTCCACGGGGACATGAAGCTCAACATTCGCCTCATGGGGCTTCTGAATGGGATCCTGTGCATTGCGATTTTGGGTGGGATTCTGCTACGCATCACGTTTTATATGCCCTCGAATGGAGGAGGTTCAAGCAGCGATAGAAAGGGGGGAGGCGGTCTTGTGCTGGCCTTGCTTGGGGCGGGGTTGGCGCTTTATCTGGTGGGGTGGATTGGGGTGTTTTTCGGGAATCTCATCAAATCTGCGGTGAGCCGTCAGAGAGAATTCCTGGCCGACGCCTCCGCTGTCCAATACACACGCAACCCCCAAGGCATTGCGGGAGCCCTTTGGAAAATTGGCAAGTTTTCTGGGAGGCTGACAAGCCCACGGGCTCAAGAGGCCAGTCATATGTATTTTGGCAATGGAATGGGGGATTCGATTTTTGATCTTTTCGCAACCCATCCCCCGATCCCGGAGCGGGTGAAAGCCATTGCTCCAAACTTTGATCCGTCCAGCGTGGACACAACGCCTCCGCCAAGGACCACCCAAAAACCTCCTCCGCCCAAGCGCCCCTCGGCAGCGGGGGTTTTTGCTCGTCCGGATGGGCCGCCTGTTGGTTTTGCTGCGGCTCTGCTTGCTGGGTTGCCAGAATTTTCGCGAACCGCCGCACGGGAAATGCACTCGGCCACGGCCTTGGTATTTTCGTTGTTGCTGGATGACAATGAAGACCATCGCGCCAAACAGTTGGAGGGTTTGGCGATTGAGGAACCGGTGCGGGTGGAGATGCTGAAATTTTTTGAGAGGCGCCAGGAGATCGAAGGGCCCGGCCGAATTGCGCTCATTGATCTCGCGATCCCAACCTTGCGTTATCTCTCAAACGAGCAATATCAGGCGTTTCGAAAAAATGTGCGTCATCTCATCGAGAGCGACGAGCAGATCAATCTGTTTGAGTTTGTTTTGCAGAAAATTTTGCTAAGGCATTTGGATCTTTATTTCAGCAAAAACACTGGTGCCAAAGTCAAGTATCGTTCCATCATTCCGCTCCTGCCCGATATTGAGACCCTCCTTTCGGCGCTTGCGGTCGTGGGTCATCCCGACCAAGAAGGACGGCAGGCCGCTTTTGCAGATGGGGTGAGAGAGCTGCTCTTCAAACCCTCCTCTTATTCAATGAATCTTGGTGAGCAGTGTGAGATTGCCACAATTGACAGCGCGTTGGATCGTCTCGCCGAGGCCGCGCCGGACGTCAAACGCACAGTGCTCAAGGCCTGCGCTCAAGCGGCGGCCAGCGATGGAGTGATTGCGCCCCATGAATACGAAGTGCTCCGTGCCATTGCTGATGCGCTGGATTGCCCGGTACCTCCATTGCCTCTGCCTCCAGATGAGCCAAAGCCCTGACCAATTCACATGGCGATCCTGACCTGGCTGTCATCGGAAACGATTTCCGAACTCGCTGCTGAGGACACGGATTGTTATCGGGTGGCGTCATCGCCTCGGTGTTGGGTCGAACGGTTTGGGTCGGCTTGTCTGGTTTCCCATGACGCCGGGTTGCCAGCGGGTTTGATCGACGAGATTCTGAGTCATTCCGAAAGCAGTCCACCCATCGTGGCCATCTACACTCGGAAGTTGGTGCAAGGACCGGGTGCTTCCGATGCTCCCAAGCTGGTTTGGGGCGAAGCTCAAAATCTCGATTCCAAATTCCTGACCAAAGAAGGCGGGCTGCTTTACGAGGTGGATTTTTCGGTGGGATATTCGTGCGGGTTGTTTTTGGATCAGCGCGGTAACCGGGCCCGTGTGAGATTATTAAAACCGGAACGTGTGCTGAATTGTTTTAGTTTCACCTGCTCGTTCTCTGTCTGTGGAGCAAGTGTTGGCGCGAGCACGACGAGCCTTGACCTTTCGAAGCAATCGTTGATCCGTGGACGCCGAAATTTTACGGTTAATGGGATTGCCGAATCTGGACACCGATTTCTTGCGGATGATGTTTTTGATGTCCTGCCGCGACTTGCCAGACGGGGAGAGACATTTGATGTGATCATCCTCGATCCTCCGACCTTTTCTCGAGGGCGGGGAGGGCGGGTGTTTCGTGTGGAGAGTGACCTGCCCGCCTTGGTGGATCTGGCTCTGGCTTGCGCGTTGCCTGAAGCGCATCTTTTGGTCTCCACCAATTGCTCACGCATTTCCCAAAGTGATCTCCGAAAGCTTCTGAAAAAATCCCTGAAAGCGCCGTTGGTGATCGAGTCCGAAGACGGCCTGCCTGATTTTCCCGCAGGCACGGGATCTTCGACGTTATGGCTTTCGCTGGGCGACCGTCATCGCCGCCACTCCAAACGCTAACGGAAAAGACCGGGCTCCCTCAAATCCACAGGACTCCACGAGTCGTAGCATGGCCTCATCCCTCGGAAATTTCTCAATCGATTCCCCTAGATAATCATACGCCTCTGGTCGCCCGGTGAGAAGGCCTGCGATGTGGGGGAGAGCATGATGAAGATAAACCCGATACAGAGCGCGGAGAAGCCGGTTTCTCGGCATGGAAAAATCCATCACCAGGAGAAGCCCCTTGGGTTTCAGCACGCGGCCCATTTCGCAGAGGGCCCGGTCCCATGAGGCCATGTTGCGCAGACCAAATGCCACGGTGAGCGCATCGAAGGTGGCATCTTGAAAGGGCAGGGCAAGCCCATCTCCTTGAATCAGGCAGGGGACACCCTTTTTTTGTGCAACCTCCAACATGGGCAAACAAAAATCCACGCCCACCACCTGCGCTTGGGGAGAAGTCTTTCTCAGCGCCACCGCAAGATCCCCGCTTCCCGTGGCCAAATCAAGGATCAAGGCCGGCTGAACTGACGCCACAATTTTGGCGGCCTTTGCCCGCCAGAGAAAATCAACACCTCCGCTCAGAACATGATTGGCCACATCATATCGCGAAGAAATCCCCGCGAAGGTCTCTCTCACGAATTCAGGATCTTGTTGTTTAAGACGCTCTTCTGCCACAGCTCCCTTCATACTTGTGAACCACCAATCCCGCAAACGTCTTGTGAAAAAGATTGGATCAAGCTGATTTTTCGAACTGTTTGTTCACAAAGTCCCAATTGATGAGATTCCACCAATTCACCACGTATTCCGCACGGCGGTTTTGGTATTTGAGATAGTAGGCGTGTTCCCAGACATCGAGACCAAGCAGGGGGATCTGGCCGGAGAGAATGGGAGGGTCTTGGTTGGGTGTGGAGGTGATGGCCAGTGATCCGTCCTTGTTTTTAACCAGCCATGCCCAGCCGCTGCCAAATCTTTTCATGGCCGCATCGTTGAACAATTTTTGGAAGTCCTCGAAGGATCCAAAGGATTTGTTGATCGCTTCGGCGATGGCACCTTGGGGTGGGCCGCCGGCTTTGGGCGAAAGCAACATCCAGAAAAAGGTGTGATTGATATGGCCGCCGACATTGTTAAGAAGGCCTGTGCGAACATCTTCCGGGGCTTTGTCCAGGTTGAGGACAACTTCTTCGGGTGAAAGCTTTGCGAGGTCAGGGAGTTTTGCGAGCAATCGATTCGCATTGTCCACATAGGCTTTGTGATGCTTGTTGTGGTGGATCTCCATGGTTTCCGCATCAATATTGGGTTCCAAAGCCGCATAAGCGTAGGCGAGAGGTGGAAGCTTGAAGGGGCCATCCGGAGCGGGAGGAGCAGCGGGGATGGGAGGGCTCTGCGCGCGCAAAGAAAAGTTGGGGCCAAAAAATGCAACGGCTAGGGCGCCCAGGCCGAGGCCCAAGCTTTGACGGCGGGAATAATTCTGGAAGGCGATGGATGGTTTCATAATTTCAAATTTTAACTTAAGCTGATATCCTCGAACCGCAACTTCCATGAACAAA
>JBGTLQ010000011.1:0-2942 GCA_041744075.1 Terrimicrobiaceae bacterium | reverse complement strand
AGGCTCCGTCCGAACCTTCTGCAATAGGCGAGCCAATCTGCAAAGGTTCGGACGAAGCCTCACCCCCCCAGAGTTTGATTTGCTTGTTTCAAGCGCCTTACTGTGTGAATTTGCTTAGGCAAATGGCTGCTTCCCTCACAGGCAAAGTTCTGCTGGCTCATCCCGGGCTGCATGATCCGAACTTTCGTCGAACCTTGATCTATCTGATCCATCACGATTCTGAAGAGGGTGCTTTCGGTCTTGTTCTGAATCGCGCGATGGGCAGCACTGTCGCGGCCGTGTTACCAGAGGCAGAACTGGGTTTACTGGAAGACACTCCCGTCTTCTTCGGAGGCCCAGTGGGTCGGGATCAACTGACCTTCGCTCTGTTTTCCAACTCTGAGAGTCCGGTCGGTTTGCAATGCCGCTTAAATTTGGATATCGAAGAAGCCAAGGAATGTGCGCTCCTGCAGAAAGGTCAGGTGGTGGGCATGGTGGGCTATTCTGGTTGGTCCGCAGGTCAGCTCGAAGCCGAGATTGACACGAAAAGTTGGCTGACAGTGCTACCCCAAGCCCGTTTCTTCAATTTTGATGCCCGGCTCGATCCCGCGTTGATATGGAAACACGCCATGGATGATTTGGGGTCGGTTTATTCGCTCATGGCCAGAGAACCGGATGACACCCGCTGGAACTGAAACTGGGGCAGGGATGGCGCTTTGCTGGCGACCCACTTTTGGCCCCGGAAGGCCACGGACAGCGACAGCCGAGCGCTTCGCGAGACAGCCTGCCGAAAGGCAGTCCGCAGGAAGCCGCCAGCAAAGCGCCGTCCCATAAGCGTTAACCTTGTTTTCTCTTCAAAAACTCATTGCCTGGCAAGCGGGTCAACTTTTTCGGGCCCATTCCGGGTGCTCACGCCAGCGACCTAAAGTATGGATTTTCTGAATGTTGTTTTCAGCGCCAAAGGCGCAAAATTCCATAGCCCAGCCCATCGGGCTGGGTGATAGAAAGAAACAATTCAGGCCTGAAGGGCCAAGGTTCAAACCGCCAGCGCCCTACCCATCTATCTTGGGCACCGCAGCTTCCCGAAGCTTGTGATAAAGCGGTTGCAGGCCTTCGGGAATCACACGTGTATCCCCCAGCACCGTCATGAAATTATGGTCGCCCGACCATCTGGGCACCACGTGGAGATGCAGATGGTCAGCTTTGCCGGCTCCCGCAATGGCACCGATATTGAATCCTACATTAAAGCCCTGTGCCTTGACGACCTCACGCAAAACAGCCTGAGCTTTCACTGCGAAACCCCAAAGCTCCACCACTTCATCAGGTCCCAGCAGCTCCATGGCCGCTACTTTGCGACAAGGCACCACCATGAGGTGACCGGCCGAGTAGGGGTAGAGGTTCATCATCACGAAACAATGGCGTCCTCGCCAAAGCACGAGATGCTTTTCATCCTCGCCCGGCCCGGCTTGAGCGGCATCGAGCAGAAAATCGCCGTGGTCCTCGCTGGATTTTTGAAAATACTCCACACGCCAGGGAGCCCACAAAGCCTGAACGGTTTCTTTTGGAAAGTTCATGAGGGTCTGTCGGCGTGCTGGAGCGTCTGTATTGCGGCCTGGAGCCTCAATACACGTCGCGTTTGTAGCGCTTCTCTTTCTTCATGCCTTCCACGTATTCGGCGGCTTCCTCGGGCGTTTTCTTGCCGCAAGTGGTCACGATATTTTGAAGGGCAACATCCACATCCTTGGCCATCCGACTGGCGTCGCCGCAGACAAAGAAGTGTGCCCCTTCTTCGAGCCATTCCCAAACTTCCTGCGCGTTTTCTTCCAGGCGATGCTGAACATAAATTTTGGAAGCCTGGTCCCGTGAGAAAGCGGTGCTCAGATGTGTGAGAATGCCTTCTTCCACCAATTTCTCAAATTCATCGCGATAAAAGAAATCGCTGGCTTCGCGTTGTTCGCCGAAGAAAAGCCAATTTTTGCCGGTGGCACCCGTGGCTTTGCGTTCTTGCAAAAATGCTCGGAATGGGGCGACGCCGGTACCAGGACCAACCATAATGACCGGGGTGCCAAGATCTTCGGGCAGCCGGAAGCCCTTGGCGGTGTGGACAAATACCGGCACCGGAGAGTCTCCCTGCACGCGATCTGCAAGAAACGTCGAGCAAACGCCTTTGCGAGCCCGCCCATGCGTCTCGTAGCGCACGCTGGCGACGGTGAGGTGCACTTGCCCCGGGAAGGCCCTCTGGCTGGAGGCAATGGAATAAAGTCTGGGCTGAAGCTTGCGCAGATTGGCCACCAATTCCTGTGGCGTGAATTTCACGGAAGGATGATCTTTAAGGAAATCGATAATCTCCATGCCCCAGAGGTAATCCTCCATTTCTTTGCGACGTTCGGGATCGATCAAGTCGCGAACCAAAGGCGCGGAATCGCCGGCCTTTTCCGAGAGCGCCATCAGAAATTTCCGATCCGCCTGAGTGATTTGATAGCACTCCGTCAAGGCCTTGCGCAGTGGAATTTCTTCTCCGGCAGGGGAGGGCACGCTTTCGTCGCCCGTGGCTTTGAGCACTTGGATGATCTCTTCCACCAAGTCCGGGCAATTCGTGCAAAAAACCCCAAGAGAATCGCCAACTTCGTAGGCCACCCCGGAATCTGCGAGGCAGATTTCGTAATGACGGGTTTCTTTCTCCGACCCTTCACCGGTGAGCAGCTGGTTGATGAGAAGCTTCGCGGGGTAGGGGTTTTTGCGGGAGTAAGTGGCGTTCGGATCGATGGACATGGTGCTGTGGATAATTAAATGAATGGAAACTTGGGAAGACTGCACAAAAAGAAGGACGGTCGCAAGACCGTCCTTCAAGAAAGCTGAGCTTGCACTGAGAAGCTTGCCATTGCGCAGTACACAGGGCACTTACCGGGCTACGCCCCATCATGCGCGCATTTTGGCCACCTTGTGGTAGGGACGGCGCTCCG
>JBGTLQ010000010.1:0-2743 GCA_041744075.1 Terrimicrobiaceae bacterium | reverse complement strand
CAAAGCGCGGGAATATCAAGGTGGGCGACCAGAGGTCGCCCCTCCGCGGGCCGTGTGTGTATGGGTGCGAAGCTCAACTCCTCATGCCTGCTACAAACAGTGCCAGGAAGAGAAACCGCTGATTGACGCTGATGAAACTATAAGAAACCGAGTTGAAATAAGTTGTGGGGCAAAAAGCTTGCTGCCTATTGAATGATCATTTTCTTTCTGGTTAACGCCAATCAGCGGTTCTTGCGTCTGGTCTATAGACCCCAATGAATTCGCAGGTAATTTTGATTTCTTACAAAACGAAATGGGGGACTATAGCTTTCTTAGTAAACCCTTTTTCCTCTGGATTTACCTTATAACATCATGAATTTTCATAAGTTGAGGCCTTGATTACACGTCAGGCCTTGAGCGGCTCATGTGGCCGTCCAGCTGGTTTCGCGCATTGTAAAATAAGCCAAAGAAGCTCGGTTACGGTTTTGTAACAAAATACAAATTGCCTGGGCAGCTTATTGTGAGAGAAGTGGCGTGTCGCTCATGGAACCATCTCTCACAAAAGCACCCGAATGGGTCTGCAAAAAAACGAGTTTTCACTCGCGTTTGGTTTCATTGTCTTCGGATTCTGGGCGTCGCAAGGTTTCCGTAGAGAATGGCGCAGACAGGGAAAATCATTGCAGACAGGCCAGCCAAGGCTTTTCCCTCATGGAAGTGGTTTTGGCTCTCGGCGTTTTCTCGGTTGCGGTGGTGGCTATCCTTGGCATGGTGCCCGGCTTATTGCAGATCTCAAAGGAATCGTGGCAAGAGACGCGGGCAAACCAGATCGCCACTCAGATTCTCAGCGATCTCCAAGGGGATGAGAATGGGAAAGCATGGATGGTAACATCAACCACCCCAGAAGTCGGGTCATCAGGTCGCAAGGCCATCGACTTGGAAACCGCAGCCACTCATCAGCAGGATTACGATTCTGAAGGCAATGCTGTCGCAGTCGGCGCAGCAGACGCCACTTTCCTTGCAGAAATTCAAGTGCTTCCTCAGACGGGCCGTCGCGGTCTGAGCGATATCGCAATCGTGATTCGCCCACAGCCTTTAGGTAGCGCGAGCGGATCTTTTCATTACTCCAGCAAAGTGGCGGCATCGCAGTTGGGTGCAGCAGTCCCACCGCCAACGGGAGGCACTCCATGATGAATGCGATCAATCATCATGGCGCCACGCAGGCCGACCCGCTCACCAAATCGGGTCTCCGGGCATTCACACTCACCGAACTCATGGTAGCCTGCGTTCTCAGCACCGCTCTTGGCGGCATGTTGGTGACGGTTTTTTCGGGTGTTGCCAGCTCATGGCAAAGCTCCGATGCACGCGCAGAGGCCTATCGCGAATCCCGCGCGGCTCTCCATCTCATGCAAAAGGAACTCAGCCAGTCCATCCCCTTGCCCGTTGAACAATCCCGCGTTCTGCTTCGCAAGCAGCCCTCCACGACCTTCACCGAGCTGCAATTTTTGGCACACGTGCCCGCCAATCTTCAGCCTCAAGCAGCCCAGGTGAGCGATGTCTGTGGGATTGTCTATTTTCTGGCACGGCCCAGTGCTGACCCACAAACGCCAGCGGATCTTTACCGGCGCCTCATCACGAGTGACGAAATGTTTGATCGACTCAAGACCGGGGGAAATCTCTTCTCCGATGCAAGTAATGCCCAATCCCCTCACGCCGAACTGATCGCCCGCAATGTCCTGGCTTTCGAGGTGCTGCTGCGGGATGACGATTATGCGGTGCTCGATCCCGCCTTGATCGGTCAAGCAGGACAGCCGAAGCCATCCTTGGTGGAGCTTCGGCTGGTGGTTGTGGGCAGCAAAGCAGCCACGCTGCTCTCAGAAACGCTTTCCACCGAGCAGCGGGAGCGCATTGAAACCCGGGAATCCAGAGCCTTCACCCAGCGTCTCCGACTATGAAAGTGCGCTTCCACCATTCCATGAACAGCCGCCCTGGCCTCCCCCCGGTAGGGCACGACCGCCGGGCGTGCTTGTGGGCAATTCCATCTATACCCTGTTCTCCCCTCCTTGGCGAAGACTTGATGCGCAGCGTAAACCCCTGCGGCGTTCCAGATTGGCCGAAACCGTGTCGCTGCACTTCGCTGTGCCAATGCCAGTTGGCGTCGATTCCGGCCTCACCAAATGCGCTCGACTCCGTAGGCATCGAAAGCCGTGTCGTTGCCGATGACAATAAATTTCTCGCTCAGGGCTTGGGCGATGATCATGCGGTCAAAGGGGTCGCGGTGGTGGAGAGGGAGATTTCGGTAAGCCAGCACATGGGCATCCTGAATCCCCAGGCGATGAAGCGGAAATGTTTTGCCGATTCCGGCCAGCAATTCTTGCAAGGGAGCCTGTACCTCCAGTTTGCCAAGCCCGTCCTTGATTGCCAGTTCCCACAAGCTGGCCATGCTGACAAACTTTCGGTTGGAAGGGGCTCGAATGATCGTTCTCGCCTGGGAGGAGAGTTCCGGCAGGTCCAGCGTCATCCACAAAAAACTGTGGGTGTCAAGAAGGACATTCATTCCATGTATTCCTTGAAGTCCTCCAGCGGCTCGTCCCAGCCGGGTTTCAGAACGATTTTGCCTTTCCACATGCCGATCAAGCTCGCATGGGAGGCGGCGTCATCGGCCAGCTTCGCTTTACGGGCCTCCAGCCAGAAGGAAAGTTTTTCCACTTGCTCAGGAGGCAGTGTTTCGATGGCCGACTCGATTTCTTCCACAGTGCTCATGGGG
>JBGTLQ010000009.1:0-16055 GCA_041744075.1 Terrimicrobiaceae bacterium | reverse complement strand
GGTGGATCGCGATCTCCGAGCGCGATGGCTATCCCCACGCGGCGAAGCCGCCATTCTTCCATTAGCCGCGCGGCTCCGCCGCCATTCCCACCCATCGTGCACGGAGTGCCCGATCCACCTCGCTGGCGCGCCAGAGCACGCGCATCTCAAAATCACGCCCTCCTGCTCAAACATGTGGATCGCGATCTCCGAGCGCGATGGCTATCCATCCGCGGCGAAGCCGCCATTCCCACCATCGTGCACGGAGTGCCCGATCCACCTCGCTGACGCGTGAGGCACGCGTTTCTCAAATCGCGATCTCCGAGCTTGATGGAGCCTCTCAAGATTGAGAGCAATCGAACCACCAAGGCCATTGAGAGGTATTGCCACATAGGCCTGAGACTTCGGGATTGCGACGGATGTAATGATACTTTGCTAGAACCTGATCCTCTCCCCTAAGCCGATGATCGAAGAAGTTTTCCTGCCATGAGATTCCAAATGCTTTGGCTGTGTAGCGTTTCCAATCTCCAACAATCCGGCTCATTCGGTGGTCTTCGGCAAAACTGAGGATAGCATGCAGGTGGTCTGGCATGATGAGAAAAATCGTCACTCGCCAACGGTTTTTTGCTTCATAAAACCTTGCTGATTGAAGAAGTTTTGGAGCGATGTCATTGGTTGCAAGATTGTTCTGAGCGTGACTGCGAAGGCGAATATGAAAACACGCCCCCTCCGAAACCCAGCTCGGAACATGATGGTGGAGTTTGCCTCCAAATCCAAGGTAATCCATAGGGTGACTGCTATTCCTATTTCCGGCTGATTTCCAGTCCAAGTCGAAAACTCCACGCGGCTCGGCCGCCATTCCCACCCATCGTGCACGGAGTGCCCGATCCACCTCGCTGGCGCGCCAGAGCACGCGCATCTCAAAATCACGCCCTCCTGCTCAAACAGGTGGATCGCGATCTCCGAGCGCGATGGCTATCCATCCGCGGCGAAGCCGCCATTCTTCCATTAGCCGCGCGGCTCCGCCGCCATTCCCACCATCGTGCACGGAGTGCCCGATCCACCTCGCTGACGCGTCAGAGATCGAATACCATTGCCTTTCATCGTTTTTGTTGATTAAAAATAGCGCCAAAATGGCACACCAACCCGCGATTCTCATCGTCGATGATGAAAAAAACACCCGGGATGGACTGAGGGATGCCTTGGAGGATCACTTCGAAGTATTTGTGGCGGGGGACATTCAGGGGGCTTTGGCTGTGATGGAAACCGGGACGGTGGATGTGATTGTCACCGACCTGCGGCTTGGTGGTGAGAGTGGCATGGAACTGGTGGAGAAAATGACCAAGCTCACGAAGGCCCCGGTGTGCGTCATGATGACAGCTTACGGCTCGGTGGACACGGCCGTGGAGGCCATGCGGCGAGGGGCCTATGATTTTGTCACCAAGCCGGTGAATATTGACCGGCTTGAAATGTTGATTCGTCGTGCTCTTCGGGAACGCGCCATCCAACAAGAAAATGTGGAACTGCGAGAGAAGGTCACGCGTTCCCATGGCCTTGAAAAAATGCTGGGAAGGTCGTCCGCCATGGAGGAGGTGTTTGAGGTCATCCGTCAGGTTGCCCCCTCCCGCGCTACCGTGTTGGTGCAGGGAGAAACCGGAACCGGCAAAGAGCTGGCCGCCAAAGCGATCCATAGCCTCAGTCACCGCGCGTCCAAAAAATTTGTGGCCGTTCATTGCAAAGCGTTTTCCTCCCAATTGCTTGAAAGCGAGCTTTTTGGCCACGAACGCGGTGCTTTCACCGGGGCCTTCGAACGTCGCATTGGTCGCTTCGAACAGGCCGCCGGCGGGACCCTCTTTCTGGACGAAATCGGCGAAATTGACGAAAACACCCAAGTCAAAATCCTCCGTGTCCTCGGCGAACGCACCTTCGAGCGCGTCGGAGGCAGCCAAACCCTCCAATCCGATGTCCGGCTGCTTGCTGCAACCAACAAAGATCTGGCGCAACTGGTTGCAGAGGGGAAGTTTCGTGACGACCTCTTTTTCCGAATCAACGTGGTGCAAATCACCATGCCCCCCCTGAGATCCCGGAAGGAGGACATTCCGCTTTTGGTGTCAGCTTTCCTTGAAGAGGCCTGTGAGGAAAATGGCAAAGGGAAGATGGAAATTTCCACGGAGGCAATGGCGGCGATTCTCGACTACGAATGGCCCGGCAATGTGCGGGAGCTTCGAACCGCGGTCGAGCATGCCGTGGTGATGTGTTCAGGCCCATTAATCGGGGTGCGGGACCTGCCACCATCATTGAGGGAATCCTCTGTGGTGATTCCTGCGTATGGACAAACAGGAAAGGATTTGAATTTACAGGAGACCGAAAGAACCCTTATTCTCCGCGCTCTTGATCAAACGGGAGATAACCGCGTCAACGCTGCCAAACAACTTGGCATCAGCCGCAGAACTCTCCATCGTCGGCTCAAGGAATTAAACATCTCCAAACGAAAACCCGCATAAAATCATGGCAACAGGTGACGTACAAGTTCAAAGCGCCGTTCACTCTCTCGAACAGGGACGCGTGGCAACCTTCATCAAGGCAGGGATGTGCGTGGCGGTCCTTATCGCTCTCATTCTGCTTTATCTTTTTGTTCACTTCAAAGGGCTCAAAGAGCCCTCGGCGATGGATCAAGCGCAGATCGCAAGGAACATTGCGGCAGGAAAAGGATTTTCCACAGGCAACATTTCTCCGCTGGCCCTTGCGACCCTGAAGTCGGCGGAAAAGGTGGCCGTGAATGGCGAGAGCATCGACGTTTCCAATTTTCCAGACATCTATCAATCCCC
This sequence comes from Terrimicrobiaceae bacterium, assembly GCA_041744075.1. Lineage (GTDB taxonomy): Bacteria > Verrucomicrobiota > Verrucomicrobiia > Chthoniobacterales > Terrimicrobiaceae > JAJTZA01. The sequence goes on along the minus strand of JBGTLQ010000009.1, from coordinate 13,248 downwards.
ACTGGTGCCGTGGATCAATTCCTTTGCACTGCGGCTGATCAAGGACAAGTGGAAGATGACCCCGGCGGACATTGTGTATGCGGGAGATCGCATGGTCGCATTCACGGCGATGTTGTTCATGTTGATGGGAATTGCGGTGTGGACGTTTGTCTTTGCCAAGCTGTTTGATTGGAAGCTGGCGCTTTTTGCCATGGCGGCTGTTTTGCTCACCGAACTCCTCTGGCAATTTTCGTTGTCGGCCCTCCCCCAGATGGTGCTCCTATTTTTGTTCGGGGTGGCGAGCCTTCTCACGCTCCTTGCGGAGGAGGCGCAGGAACGCGGAGCCCTGATTCCTTGCATTGTTCTGGTCGCAGCGGCTGGATTCACCTTTGGCCTCATGGTCCTTGCCCATGGTTTGGCGATCTGGATTTTCCTTGGCTGGCTGGTCTATGCCGGGTTTGTGTTCCGTCCGCGCGGTTTGATCTGCTTGGCAGCTCTTGCGGCGGTTGTTCTGGTGGTTGCGCCATGGCTGATGAGGAACTACCAAGTGAGTGGAAATCCGCTCGGGTTGGCCTTTCAAGGGGCTCTTCACTCGGGCAATGATTACCTGCGCTCTGCGGTGCCTGGGGGCGGCCTCGACCTGAAAGGAATTTTCCGACGTGGTGTCACTGCCCAGCTTGACTCACTGCCTGCTTATTTTGGGCTGAACGTGGCTGCCCTCGCCTTCTTTGTGGCGATCATGCACCCCTTCCGTAATGCCACCACAAGCAACTTCCGCTGGGGATTGGCGCTTATGTGGATCATGGCCCTCATTGGAATGTGCTTCTATCGTCCCGAAGGGGATGTTTCCGCCAACCAACTTCATGTGGTTTTTCTGCCAATCTTTGTCTGTTACGGGTTTGCCTTCTTGCTGGTCCTTTGGGGCCGGTGGGAGTTCGGGCAGGGACTCATCCGCGTGATCTTCATTTGTTTCGTGATTTTCCTCACGGCCGTGCCGCTCATTATGAACCTCTTGGCCGGCCCATCAGGACGAGTCCAATGGCCACCATATGTTCCGCCATTTATTGGAATCCTTGGAGAATGGTTCGATGAAAATGAAGTCATTTGCTCCGACATGCCATGGGCGGTCACCTGGTACGCAGGCCGCACGTCGCTTCTGATTCCGGAATCTGTGCGCGAATTCACACGAATTCATGACTACAATGAGCTCAAGCAGCAGATTCGCGGGTTGTATTTGACTCCCATCTCGGGCAATCAGCCGCTCTTCAGTCAGATCTACAAAGGCAAATACCGCGATTGGGCTCAGCTCATCACACGACCGCCACAGGTCCAAGGTTTCCCGCTCGCATTTTATACGGCACTTCCTATTGACGGAGAGGCAATTATCTTTTCTGATCGTGAGCGGTGGAATCAACCGCGCAAAACGGAATAATGGCAGAGAAAAAAATTGAGTCCTCGATCGAGCAATCTCTCGAGAGGATCGAGACCCTCTTGAGTGAGATGGAGGAGGGCAAACTCCCTCTGGAAGACATCATCTCCCGCTTCGAGGAGGGATCAGAATTGGTTAAAGCTTGTCAAAAAAAACTGGAACTTGCGGAAGAGCGGATCAAGATCATTCTACGCAACTCTTCGGGACCCACGGGTCTGGCAGAGTTTGAAGAATCCCGCGAATGAGTTCGATCCTATCACAAATCAAATCCCCGGCAGACGTGAAAGCGTTGCCGGAGGAGGAATTGCCAGTTCTGGCCGAAGAAATTCGCAGGGAATTAATCCGGGTGCTTTCCCAAACCGGCGGCCACCTTGGACCAAACCTTGGAGTCGTGGAACTCACGATTGCCCTTCACCGGGTTTTTAGCACGCCCGAGGACAAGTTTGTTTTTGATGTGAGCCATCAGGGCTACGTGCACAAACTGCTCACAGGACGTCAGGATAAGTTTGAAACCATCCGTCAGCATGATGGGCTCAATGGTTTTCTTCTCCGCACGGAGAGCGAGCACGATTGTTATGGAGCAGGTCATGCCGGCACCGCACTCTCGGCCGCCTTGGGCATGGCTGCCGCCAGGGACATGCTTGGCGGGGACGAGCATGTGGTGTGTGTGGCCGGGGACGCCGCCTTCACTTGCGGGGTGAGTTTTGAAGCCCTCAATAATGCCTCAGCCACAACAAAGAAGATGATTGTTGTGCTCAATGACAACGAGTGGTCCATCGCCAAGAACGTGGGGGCCATTGCCGAGTATCTGAATCGCATTGTTGCCAATCCGGCATTTGCTCAGTTGCACGAAAAGGCTGCGGATTTTGTGGAGTGGATTGCTGGTAAGCAGGCCCGGACGCTAGCCCACAAGGTGGAAGCTGGCATGAAGAATCTGATCGCTCCCAGTGTGATTTTTGAGGATCTGGGGCTGCGGTATTACGGTCCAATTGATGGGCACGACATTGCCGCCCTCATCAACACGTTCGAGTTTCTGAAAACACAGAACGAGCCGGTGATCCTTCATATTCTCACGCAAAAGGGGAAAGGATATGCTCCGGCACTTGCCAAGCCCGACAAGTTTCATGGACTGGGCAAGTTCCATCTCGACACGGGAGAAACCGTCGCCTCCCCCACCCCGACCTACTCGGAGCTCTTGGGAAAAACGCTGGCCGATTTTGCAGATCACAACACCCGCATCGCAGCCATCACCGCCGCGATGCCCACAGGCACCGGTCTGATACAATTTGCGGCGCGGCACCCCAACCGATTTTTCGATGTGGGGATCGCAGAAGAACACGCTGCCCTTTTTGCCTGCGGTCTGGCCGTTCAAAAGATGAAGCCATTTTTGGCCATTTATTCCACGTTTATGCAGCGGGCGTATGACATGATCATCCATGACATGGCCCTGCAAAACCTGGAAGTCGCACTCTGCATGGACCGGGCGGGGCTTTCCGGCGACGATGGTCCCACCCATCACGGGCTTTTTGATATCGCGTATTTACGTGGCGTGCCTGGCATCATCCACATGCAACCCAAAGATGAGGACGAGTTTGTGGACATGCTTTGGACGATGGCCAACCACCGAGGTGGTCCCACCGCGATCCGTTACCCGCGTGGAGCAGGAACCGGCGTCACTCCGAAAGCCCAGCCAAAGCTGCTTGAGATAGGAAAAGCCGAAGTGTTGCGTCATGGAAAACGTGCGGCCATCTTTGCGCTTGGCAACATGGTCGAACTCGCGGAAGAGGCTGCCACTGAGCTGGAGTCGCAAGGGATCTCGACGGCGGTCATCAATGCCCGGTGGATTAAACCCTTGGACACGGCCACTCTGGAATTTTTTGCGCGCGGCTGTGAAGTCATTTGCACCATGGAAGACCACGTCCTTCACAATGGGTTTGGCTGCGCCGTGATTGAACACCTCTCCGATGCCAAGATCACCACCCCAGTGGTTCGTATTGGCTGGCCTGACCAGTTCATCGAACATGGCAACGTGCCGAAACTGCGTCAAAAACATGGCCTCACATCAGCTGCCGCAGTCGCCAAAATTCAGCAAGCCCTGCGGCCAGCAGCAAAAATCACGGCCTCCTCGGCGGCCTAAGCTGCGCGGGATTCACAAATGCTTTCCGACTCCAGCGCTCGCGAGCTCTTGCGATCCCTGCGTCGGAAGTTGGGAGCGGATCATGTGATATCCGATGAAGTCGCTCTCAAGCCGTATGCAGGCGACAAATGGTTCGCAACCGGGGTGCCGATTGTGGCCGTTCACCCCCTGACCACGGAAGATGTCTCCTCCGTTTTCCAAATCGCTCAAAAATTCGAAGTCCCGATTACCCCCCGCGGCGCAGGTTTCGGGTATGTGGGAGGCTGCGTGCCATCCCATGGAGGAATCGTGATTTCTTCAGAGCGCATGAACCGGATCCTGGAAATCTCCACCCCGGACTTTGTCGCCGTTGTTCAACCCGGTGTCATCACTGGCAAATTGCAATCAGCTGTCAGGAAAAAAGGTCTCTACTACCCGCCCGATCCCGCAAGCCTCAACGATTGTAGCATCGGTGGAAATATTGCGACCAACGCCGGCGGCCCCAAGTGCTTAAAATACGGGGTCACCAGAAATTATATTCTCGGATTGGAAGTCGTGCTTGCTGACGGGTCCGTGGTCCGTTGCGGCGGACGAACCCACAAAAACAAAACCGGGTTTGACTTGGTAGGGCTTTTTGTCGGTTCGGAAGGGCTTCTGGGTTTTGTGACCGAAGCCACTGTTCGGCTACTGCCCTTTCCGCCTTCCCGCGCCGTGCTCTCCGCAGGCTTTGCTGACATGGCAACCGCTGCCCGCGCGATTGGAGAGGTGTTCCGTCATGGCTTTCTCCCAGCCGCCCTGGAAGTCGCCGACCGATTCACCTTGGATGCCGCCCGAGCGTATCGACCAGGTGCCGCTTTTCCTCCCGGCTCAGCCCAACTGATTCTCGAAGTGGACGGACAGCCCGGCAGTGTCAAAGCCGAAGCCAAAACCCTGGCCAGCCTCCTTCAAGCTGCTGGTGCCACCGAAGTCCAAAAAGCCACCACCGAATCCGCTTGTGAAGGTCTCTGGAACTTGCGCCGTGCCTACTCGGAATCCCTGAAAGCCACAGGTCTCAAAAAGTTGAATGAAGATATTGTGGTGCCGCGGGGCCGTTTGGTGGACCTCGTGCGTTTTGCGGCCCGGCTTCAGAAAGACAGCGGATTTCCCATTGCGTGCTTCGGCCATGCGGGGGATGGAAACATCCATGTGAACATCATGGTTGGTGACTACGACCAACCCGATATTCGTAAACGCTCCCACGCCGCTCTCGATAAACTCTTTGCCCAAGTGCTCGCCTGGGGAGGTGCCATCACCGGCGAACATGGCGTCGGCCTCGCAAAAAAACCTTGGTGGAATCAGGCCCTCAGCCAACCAACCCGCACGCTCCATTCAACTCTCAAAAAGGCCATGGATCCCCACGGAATTTTGAATCCTGGAAAGTTTGTGGAATAGACTGCGGCTCCTGCCTTATTTCGAGCACCGATAGATAAACGCCGGTGGCACATTGCGGAGAATGAAATCACTGCGCTCCACCGAAGAAAACAGCGATTCCAGCAACCGACGAAACCGACGCCCCCGAGGCATCAAATGAAGGCCGAAGCACGAAATGGTCACAAAAACCCCATCCTCCCGGAGAAACTCAGAAACCTCTCTCAATATTCGCTCCTGAAGATCGATCGGGAGATTCGACCAAGGCAAGGCGGAAACGATACTATCCGCACCCTCCAATCCCCGTTGCTGGCAATGATGACGCAACCGGCTGGCACAATCCTTCACAACATGAACATCTGGAAACTGACGGGCAAGCTGGTCCGCAAAATCCGGCCTGCGTTCAATAGCAAGCACCGTCGCGTCAACCCGTTTGAAGTGCATAATTTCGCGTGTCAACGCCCCCGTCCCAGGCCCAAGCTCCAGAATCGCACTCGCTTGGTCCACTTTTGACGCCCGGACAATCCGCCGGGCCAGACGTCTTGAAGAAGGGGCAATCGCTCCCGTTGCAAAGGGAGATTGAAGGATCCCAGCAAGAAACTTCAGCGTTGCCGAATGCCCGGGCGTGGTCATGGTAGCAAATTCACTCTCTGACATTCTCGTAAAGCCATTATTCAATATCGCTGTGGCAGTGGGATATGGCTGCAAAAATGACAAAATCTCACCCCGGAGTCTCTGAAAAAATCAAAGGCGCCCGAATGGCATGGGCATCAAAACCAGAATGACCTACTCGGTTCGGGTCTCCTGCCCCACAAACACCAAGCAATCGTTTGGGTCCACGATTTTTTTTGCTTTTTTTACCCCGAATCTGGGGATTGGAAAGTTGATCAGAACCGGACTCGCGGCGGTTCGTTGTCACCGATTCCTTGGCGTTGGCACAAATTGTTTGGCTTTTTTTTGTGGAGCCTTGGTTTTTTCTTCCGTTTCACGTTTTTCCTCATCCTGCCGAGATTCTTCTTCGTCCGGCTGGGGTCTTTCCTCATCCGAGGGAGGCTTCTTGCTGGGCCAGAGGACACGCCAAGGTTCGCTTTTGATTGTCTCGGTGAATTCCTTGGTGTTTTGAAGGATGGCTTGGATTTCTGAATTATTAAGGGTCTGCATAAAGACCTTGGAGTTTTTGATCGTGGCAGCCAGGTCGGACTCCGGTCCCGTGAGCCGATCCATGTGGTCACTCATGGCTTCAGAAATCTCCGGCACTCGCTCACCAACAAACAGTTTATTGTCTTCTGCCAGCCCGCTGGCCTCATCCCCTTGGACAAAATCTATGATCTGTTGACCCATGAGGCCTTGCTGTCCCAAACGCGCCACAACTTTGTCATAGATCTGAGCTTCCGCAGCAACTTGAACCGTGATGAGAACCTCATGGTGCTCGAAACCTTCAGGCCGATTTTCCATAGGCACTGGGGATTCGAGCATGGTGACCCTGCCGATTTCCCGGCCCGCCAGCAGCACAGGTGCACCCGGGCGAATGCCATTTGCGTTATCGTAGGAGATCTGGAATGTGTTGAGTTTGTTGATGAGCCCAGGCATTCCAATCACCACAAGAACGGCGATCAGAACGCCGAGAGTGCCCAGAACCAAGAGTCCGGTTGTGAGAGCATGTTTTGAGTTTTGCATGGTATTTTTCAGCTTTCTTTGACTTTGTATGATGAAAGGAAGTCGCTGATGGTAGAGTCCGCGGTTTTTCGAAATTCTTCAGGAGTTCCGTTCAAGAGGATTTTTCCCTCATGCAGAAAAGCCATTTGGGTGGCCAAAGTGAATGCACTCTCCATCTCATGGGTGACAACGATGGAGGTCACTTTTTCTTCATCGCGCAGTTTGATAATGAGTTCATCAATAAGTTTGCTATTAATGGGGTCCAAGCCCGCGGAGGGCTCATCAAACAAAACAAGTTCAGGATCCAGTGCCAGAGCTCGTGCCAAACCGACGCGCTTCTGCATGCCGCCGCTGAGTTCCGATGGCAGCTTGTCTGACGCATCCTCGAGATCAACGAGCTTCAATTTTTGGGAGACAATATCTGCAATTTCCGAGGCCGATTTTTCGGTGAGCTCTTCGAGAGGGAGTGCGATGTTTTGTTCCACAGTCATGGAACTGATGAGGGCTCCATTTTGAAAAACCATGCCAATCTGTGAGCGGGCAAGATTCAAGTCTGGTCGCGACATTTTTGTGAGATCCTCGTCTTTGAAAAGAACGGTTCCTGAATCCGGTGTCAGCAGCCCCATCAGAATCCCCAAAAGCGTGCTTTTCCCGCATCCACTCAGGCCCATCACCACCAACACTTCTTCCTTGGGAAGAGCAAAGTTCACATCTTCCAAGATCATCTTTTCAGACAGGGTGAGTTTTACCCCTTTCATTTCTACAAGGTTTTTCGCCGGCTCAGTCATGGGAAAAATGTGAGGATGAAAATATTACACAAGGAATCGCCCACGATCACCGTGCTGATTGCCGTCACAACACTGGACGTTGTTGCCGTGCCGACTCCCACCGCCCCACCTTTGACGGACAGACCTTTGTAGCAGGCTATGACTCCAATGATGGCACCGAACAAAAAGCTCTTGCCGATTCCAGAGACAACATCCTTGACGAGGAGGTTCGTCATCACCTGATCGAAGAAAAACCCATAACTGATCTCAAGCAAAAGCTGAGAAATCAGAGCCGCTCCGAAAATTCCAGAGAGAGTTGAGATGATGGCAAGACAGGGGGTGAGTAAGAAGATGGCAAGAAAGCGTGGTACGATCAAAAATCGCCGAGCGCCGATCCCCATGCTCTCAATGGCCCTGACCTCTCCTCCAGCCGTCATTGCTCCCAATTCTGCAGTGTAGGCTGCTCCGATGCGTGAGGCGAGCACGATGCCAGTAAACAATGGCCCCATTTCTCGTGTGAAAGAAACGGAAACCACAGCCGGAACCAAAGTTACCATGCCAAATGTTCTAAGTTGATACCCAGTTAGCAGGGCCATCGTGAGTCCCACAAACAAGGATAGCAGGATGACCATTGGTACGGATCCAACCCCAGCGCGATACCCTTGAAGGAGCAAATGCTCCATTCGAAATGGCGAGCGCTTTTTTGACACACGCTCACCGATCTCGGAAAACGTCCCCTGTATCATTCCCACCATGTTGCCCAATTCCTCGATTGCGGAGGTGGTGAGCCCACCAACTTTAGAAATCATGAGCTCCCCTTGTGTGACTGAGCTTTTATAGCAGTCATCTCTAACTCATACGAAACAATCTGAGAGAAATCACATAGGCCAAAATCACCCCAAATGCCAAAAGGATCGTCAGAATTTGATATGCGCTCTTGTGAATCAGTTTTCCGGTTTTAGTTCCACCAAAACCACGAACTAAAAATTGCCACAGGAGAAATCCTCTGTTCTCGATCGAATCCAAGGCCTTCTCACAGATTTCGGCACTTCTTGCTGTTCGGATAGCAAGGCCGCCTGTATCAAGCTTGTTCGCTCCATCCTTAAAAAGGTCAAAGGATGCAGTGGATTTTGGATGAAGACTTTTCATGGAAGTTGGTGGCTTAGGTCTATCCCACTGTGCTCCACTATGAATTTCCACGCCATGGGGTTAAACCCGAGTAGCGAGATAGGGGATCCCCCTATCACACCAGTAGCGGATGATTGGTACCAGTCCTTTTTTCATGCTTTTCAAGTTGGCCTTGATTCTATAAAATTTAAGAAAAAAGGACTACCCCCGAAGCCTTTTTCCTTGAACTCTTTTGGAATTGGGGCAAGGCAGGAAGTCCATGAAATATTTGATCAGCTCCTTGGTTTTGGTGACCCTTGTCTTGGTGGGGTGTGTGAGCGGGCCAAAGCGATCCGTGGAGGTGCAGCAGGCTGCGCCGGTGGTCGCGGCTGCGCCGGTTGGCGCTCCTGCTATCTGGCCTGAGAGTGCACCGCCTATTTTTGCGAGGTCTGCCATCTTGATTGATGCTCGGAGTGGTCGGACACTTTTTCAAAAAAATGCTGACATGAGGGGGCCGGTTGCCAGCACGCAGAAATTGTTGTCAGCCTTGGTGATTTTGGACGATGGGGGACTTGACGGTCAGGTGAGGATCACGCGGGCAGATACGATGGTTGAGCCGGCGAAGTTGGGCTTTCGCGTCGGGGAAGTTTACACACGGAGGGCGTTACTGAAGGCCTTTGTTATCAAGAGCGAGAATGATGCGGCGGCGGCACTTGCCCGGGATGTGGCTGGGAGCACGGAGGCTTTTGCGGGCATGATGAATCGCAAGGCTTGGTCGCTGGGAGCACGGAATTCCTACTTCTCGAATCCGCATGGTTTGCCGGCGGCCCAATACTCCACAGCGAGGGACATTGCCCGTGTTTCCTTCCGGGCCTACAGGGAGCCGGTGCTTCGAGAGATGATGGCCACACAATCGCATGTTTTCGTTTTTACAAGCGGCCGAGCAAAATTGCTAAAAAACACCAACAAACTGCTAGGAAGATATCTTGCAGTGAATGGCATGAAAACTGGATACACCATCGCCTCGGGACGGTGCCTGGTGGCCAGTGCATCCGTCGGTGGTCGCGAGTTGATCTTTGTTCAAATTGGCAGCCGGACCCAATTTATTTTTGATGATGCGGAAAAAATTCTGCGTTGGGGATTTGCCACCCGTTGACCCGGCTTTTCGAGGTTTTATAAATCATCAATTTCCAACTCGGCGTGGAAATTGCTGGTAATCCGGCGAACTCACCCAAATATCTGCACCCATGTCCAACACTTCCGATTTTCACAGCACCCTAGACACCTCGGTTTCCGGCCTGAAAGCGCTCATTCTCAGCCACCTCAAATTCAGCCTGGCAAGGGACCCTGAAAATGCCACCAAGCGGGATTGGTGGCTGGCCACTTCCAAAGCGGCACAGAACCTCATCGTGGAGCGGATGATGGCCACCCAGGCGGATCATTTTAACGGGAACGTGAAGCGGGTATATTACCTTTCACTGGAGTTTCTGATGGGCCGCCTGTTCTCAAACAGCCTGTATAGCGCCGGAGTGCATGATGACATGGTGAAGGCCCTTGAGGAGTTGGGGCTTGATTACGAGGAAATTCGCGGTGAGGAGTACGACATGGCACTTGGAAATGGCGGGCTCGGACGGCTTGCTGCCTGCTTTCTTGACTCCCTGGCGACGCTGGATCTCCCCGCCGTGGGCTACGGGATTCATTATCAATTCGGGCTTTTCAAGCAGGAATTTCGGAATGGGTATCAGGTGGAGACACCGGATGCCTGGATGCAATTTGGCACACCGTGGGAGATTGTTCGCCCCGAACATGCCACGGAAATCCAGGTGTATGGTCATGTCGAAAATGTCTTTGATGATTTTGGGAATTCCGTGCCCAAATGGACCGGCACCAAGAGGGTTGTTGGGCTTCCCTTCGACATTCCCGTGCCCGGCTACGGGACGAATACGGTTAATTTTTTGAGACTTTGGGAATCGCGAGCCCACACAGACTTTGATTTCGAGGCCTTCAACCGCGGCGGTTATGAAGAGGCCGTCCGCGAAAAAAACCTCAGCGAGACGATCTCCAAAGTTCTTTACCCGAATGACAAAACCGAAAGCGGCAAAGAGTTGCGGCTCGTGCAGCAATACTTTTTTGTGGCCTGCTCTTTGCAGGATATTATTCGTCGATTCCGGAAAAACAATGAGGATTGGAATGATTTCCCCGAGAAAGTGGCCATTCAACTGAACGACACCCATCCCTCCGTCGCGATCCCCGAGCTTCAACGCATTTTTCACGATGAATTTGGGATGCCATGGGACAAGGCCTGGGGCTTGGTGACCCGCACCTTTGCCTACACAAATCACACCCTGCTTCCGGAGGCCCTCGAGCGCTGGAGTGTCGGGCTTTTTCACAAGGTCCTTCCCCGGCACCTGCAGATCATTTTTGAGATCAACAAACGCCACCTCGAGAAGGTCGAAAAAATGTGGCCCGGAGATCTTCAAAAGAAGCAGGTGCTTTCTTTGATTGAGGAGGGTGGAACTCAGATGGTGCGCATGGCACATCTCGCCGTGGTTGGCAGCTATTCTGTGAATGGCGTTGCCGAACTTCACACCCGCCTGCTGCGCTCAAATCTCTTTCCAGAATTTGACGCCTTTTATCCTGGCAAATTCAACAACAAGACCAATGGAATCACTCCCCGCCGCTGGTTGTTGGCCTGCAATCCGCGACTTTCGAGTTTGATTTCCTCACGCATAGGCACGGAGTGGCAACGCGACCTTAGCAAATTGAAAGCCCTCGAAGCATTTGCTGACGACGAGCATTTTCAAGATGAGTTCATGGCTGTCAAACACGCCAACAAAGTGGACCTTGCTCGCATTATCCGGGACGAATGCGGGGTCGAAGTGGACCCCTCGGCGATGTTTGATGTTCAGATCAAACGCCTCCACGAATACAAGCGCCAACATCTCGATCTTCTTCATATCTTGGCCCTTTACCGCAGACTCTTGCAGAATCCCGATCTGGACATCGCTCCCCGCGTTTTCATTTTTGCGGCCAAGGCAGCTCCCGGCTACGACATCGCAAAGCTGATCATCAAAGCCATCAACGCTGTCGGTTCGAAGATCAACAATGACACCAGGATCAAGGGCAAGCTGAAGGTCGTTTTTCTACCCAACTACCGAGTTTCCCTCGCCCAGCGGATTGTTCCCGCTGCCGACTTGTCAGAGCAAATCTCCACAGCAGGCAAGGAAGCCTCAGGAACAGGAAATATGAAATTGTCCCTCAATGGGGCACTCACCATTGGCACGCTTGACGGGGCCAATGTGGAAATTCGTGAAGAGGTCGGGCCGGAAAATATTTTTATCTTCGGTATGACGGTGGATGAGGTTCACACGCTTTTTGCGAAGGGTTACAAGCCTCAGGAGTTTTACGAAAAGGACGAGGAATTGAAAGCCGTGGTGGATTGGGTTGGCTCCAATTATTTCACCCCCGATGAATCACCCGGCGTGTTGACGCCCCTTCGTGACAACCTGTATTACAGCGACCCGTTCCTTTGCTTGGCGGACTTCCGTTCCTACAGCGACGCCCAAGCCAAAGTCAACGAGGCATTCCTTGACAAAAAGCGCTGGGCCAAAATGGCCATCCTCAACACCGCCAGGATGGGCAAGTTTTCCAGCGACCGCACAATCTCCCAATACGCCAGCGAGATCTGGCACCTGGAACCCTGTCCGGTCTGACGGGATTTCGTTAACTTAAGCCCCAACGGGCCTTTATCCCTTAGCCCCAGGCAAGCGCATGCGCCTCCCTCGGTCTCAGGAAAAGGCAGTCCTGCCCTGTAAGGGCAGCATCCCAAATGGAGCCCTGATCTTAACTCCATTCGGGACTGCCCCCTGGGAGTTTTACGAGATTATATTATATGGGACCAACCCCTTTGGCTGTTTCCGTTTTTTACCCGACTTCCTACGGGAGCATCCCGTCGTGGGTCGGGCACGGCGTCGTGCCGTCTGGGCGCTCACCCATTGTCGCACCGCGGCAATGGGTGGGCATGTCCATGCCTGCGAAAAGTGTGGAAGCACCCACTTTGCTTTTCATTCCTGCAACCACCGTTCCTGCCCGCAGTGTGGCAGACAGGACACCGCCGATTGGGTCGCGCGCGAACTTGCCAAGCGCATCGGTGCCCCCTACTTCATGGTCACCTTCACTTTGCCCCAAGAGCTTCGCCAACTCTTTTTCACCCCGGCCTCCAAGCAAATCTATGAGGCCTTTTTTGCGGCCTCCTCGCAGGCCCTCTCCGACGCTCTTGCCAATCCGCGCTGGCTGGGCGCTCACCGCAGTGGGTTCACCATGATCCTGCACACATGGAACCAACGCCTCCATTTCCACCCTCACATCCACTGCATTGTCCCCGGTGCGGGGCTCGATGAGGCGGGGCGAGTCGTCAGCGTCAAAAGCCCCGGGTTCCTTGTGCCACAACCCGTGCTTCGCACAGCCTTCCGACGTCTCTTCCAGGAAAAACTCAACGCACTGCGTCATCTCCCGGAAAACGCATCCCTGCCCGCTGTGAACTCCTCGGTCTGGGAAAAAGATTGGGGTGTTCACCTTCAGCCCTTCGGCGATGGCAAACGCATCATTCAATATCTGGGCACTTATGTTTGCCGCACCGCTATCTCTGATGCTCGTATCCTCGCTGTCAACGAATCAACCGTCACGTTCTCGTGGAAGGACCGCGCGTGTGGCAATGCCAAGCGCACCGAAACAATCCCCGGAGTGGAGTTCGTTGCCCGCTACCTGCGACATGTCCTGCCCATCGG
>JBGTLQ010000008.1:0-34689 GCA_041744075.1 Terrimicrobiaceae bacterium | reverse complement strand
CTTTCTGTGGGTGGATTTCTCCCGCATGCAAGAGGGAGGGCATTTTCTTCATGAGCAATATTTGACATAAAAAAGCAATGGCTGCCATTCCCAATCACCGATGGTCAGTGCACCCTTTGGTTTAGAAATCCTCCTCCCTCATGATTAGAAACACCCCCTTATTTTTCATGAACAACAAGAAGCTAAAGATCGGATTCGTTGGCGTCGGTGGAATGGGGCAAAGTGCTCACCTGCGGAATTATGCCAGTCCCACCCTCGCCAATGAGTGCGAGGTCGTCGCCCTTGCTGAAATTCGCCCGACTCTTGCCCGCGAGGTCGCGGCCCGTTACGGGATCCCAAAAGTCTATGAAAGCCACGAGCAACTGCTCGCAAACGAGGAACTCGATGCCATCGTGGCCTCGCAGCCTTTTACCCGGCATGGTGTCCTCGTTCCAGAGTTGGCCAAGGCCGGGGTCCCGATCTTCACTGAGAAGCCGATAGCCTCCTCAATCTCAGCGGGAGAGAAAATCGTGCGAGCTATTGAAGAGAATAAGACCTGGCTAATGCTTGGCTACCACAAGCGAAGCGATCCGGCGACCGAGTATGCCAAGACAGTGATCGAGGAGTGGAAGCTGACCGGAGAGTGCGGCAAGATGCAATACATCCGCTTGGCCATGCCACCTGGGGATTGGATTGCTGGTGGCTTCAATGATCTGATTCATTCAAAGGATCCCATAGGTTCTCTTGATTCCGATCCCCTCCCAGAAGACATGGATGAAACCGCAGCGGGCGAATACAATGCTTTCGTCAACTACTACATCCATCAGGTGAACCTGCTGCGTCATTTGCTTGGGGAATCCTACTCGGTGAGTTATGCGGACCCGGCGAAGGTTCTTTTTGTTGCCCACAGCACAAGTGGCATCCCATGCACGATTGAAATGGCGGCCTACAATACGACGATTGACTGGCAGGAGTCGGCGCTTGTCGCTTTTGAAAAAGGTTACGTGAAACTCGAGTTGCCAGCACCCGTGGCCTACAACCGCCCCGGCCAAGTCGAGATCCTCAAGGATACCGGCAAGGGTTCCGTGCCTGTGACCCTCCGCCCGACTCTGCCATGGATTCACGCCATGCGGAACCAGGCGCTCAATTTTCTCAAAGCAGTCCGAGGCGAGGCTCCTGCCCCCTGTCTGGCGGCAGAGGGGCTCGATGACATCCGAATCGCCCGCGATTACCTCCGCCACCTCACTGGCAAATAATCAGCCACTCAACCCACCCACAATAAGCAAAACGTTATGCCTATCAAATGGCGAAAAGTGTGGATTTCGGATGAGTCCTTCGAGTCCGCCGAGGTCATCGATGTGAACAATGACGGTGTTCCTGATATCGTATCAGGAGCTTATTGGTATCAGGGTCCTGATTTCCGAAAGAAACACCTCATCGGGGAGGTTAAAAGGCGTGGGGAATACTACGACGATTTCTCGACGATCGCGCTCGACATCAATGGAGACGGCTTCACAGACTTCGTCACCGGCGGCTGGTGGGGCATCACGCTGCGCTGGCGCGAAAACCCATCAGGAGATCCTTCCAAGCAATGGACCGAGCACGTCATTGCCGAAGTTGGCAATGTGGAAACCACGCGTGCATGGGACATTGATGGCGATGGGGAAATCGAAATCCTCCCGAACACGCCGCAGAATCCCGAGGTGGCTTATTATAAGTTGGTGCGGGATCGGGATGGGCGTGGCACTGGCGATTTTCGCAAGGTCTCTGTTTATAGGTTTCCCGAGGGCTCGAGCCAGGGGCACGGCCTCGGCTGCGGCGACATCGCAGGGAACGGGCGCATGGATATCCTCTTTTGTAAAGGCTGGCTGGAAGCCCCCAAAGATCCTGAGCACGGCACATGGATCTGGCACGAAGATTTCCCGACTCCGCCGTGGGGCCCAGTTGCGAGTATTCCGATGCTTGTCGTTGACGTCAACGGAGACGGCAAAAACGAGGTTATCACCGGCAACGCGCATGGATATGGGCTCTGGTGGAGCGAATGGAAGCTGGTCGATTGCAGGCACGAGTGGGCCCACCACCCGATTGATCCTTTTAATGCCCAATACCACGATCTCCATTGGGTGGACATCGATGGAGACGGCAAGCCGGAACTGGTTACGGGCAAGCGCCACCGCGCCCATTGCGGCAATGAAGCGGGCGAGTGGGACCATCTCGGCATCTATTACTTCAAGTGGACAGGCGAGGGCTTTGCCAAGCAGATCGTGGACTATGGATTGATTGGCACCGGCAAAGGGTGCGGCATCCATTTCGCAGTAGCCGATCTCAATGGCGACGGACGGCCCGAGATCATTGCGCCGGGCAAAGAAGGTCTTTATGTTTTTTTTAATGAAGGCAGCGAATAAATCTCTCCTTCACAACGTCACCACAAACCCCTCAATTCACTATGGCTAAAATCGCAATGATCGGTGCAGGAAGCCTCGTCTTCTGCAAAACCCTGATGTCAGACTTCCTCGCAACCCCCTCGCTTGCGGGTAGCGAATATCGCCTGATGGCGAAAACCCACACCCGGCTGGACAAGATGGCTTCCTTTGTCAGCCAGATGATTAAGGATAACGGGATCGATGCCACCGTCGTTTCCACCATCGACCGTCGCGAGGCCCTCCGAGACGCCGACTACGTTGTTGTGATGATTCAAGTGGGCGGTATTGAAGAGTTTCGCCAGGATTATGAGATCCCGCTCAAGTATGGGGTGGATCAGTGCATCGGCGACACCATGGGGCCGGGCGGAGTGTTTCGTGCATTACGCCATATTCCAGCACTGCTGGAGATTGCCGCCGACATGCAGGAACTCTGTCCCAAAGCCATTCTTTTTAACTATGCCAACCCAATGGCCATGTGTTGCTGGGCCTTGGGTCGTGTGCCCGGTCTCCAGTTTGTCGGGCTCTGCCACGGCGTCCAGACCACGATGGACCTCATCGGCAGCTACGTCGGCCTCCCGAAAGAGGAGATCGATTTTGTGTGCGCCGGCATCAATCACATGGGCTGGTTCCTGAAGTTGGAACATCAAGGGCGGGATATTTATCCGCTTCTCAGAGAGAATTTCGAGAAGCCCGGTTACTATGTTAACGAAAAAGTTCGCGCGGAAGTGATGCGACATTTCGGTTATTTCATGACAGAGAGCACCGGGCATCTTTCGGAGTATCTCCCTTACTTCCGCAAAAATCAGCGGGCACTGGATCTTTATTGCGACGAGCCGGCCTTCGGCGGAGAGAGTGGCGCCTACTACAAATATTGCGGCATGCTCGCAAAGAAATTCGCGACGACCGATCCGCTTGCCATGGAATCCACGATGCTTGGAGCCCGCAGCGCCGAGTATTGCTCACATATCATTGAGGCGATGGAAACCGGCCAGATTTTCCGGCTCAACGGCAATGTGCGCAACAACGGCTACATCACGAATTTACCCAATGGGTGCTGTGTGGAAGTTCCCATCTATGTGGACCGGATGGGCCTGCATCCTACGGGTGTCGGTGACCTGCCAATCCAATGCGCTGCGCTCAACATGACCAATGTGCTTGTCCAGGGGCTGACAGTCGAAGCCAGCTTCTCCGGCGATCCCGAGCTGGTGATGAACGCGGTCGCGCTTGACCCGCTGACCGCCTCAGTCCTCACGTTAAAGGAAATTCGCGAGATGGTTGCCGAGATGCTCACGGCAGGGGCGGGGCACCTCCCGCAGTTTGCCGGCAAGAGGCTGCGCAGCATCCCCGAGATCAGCATTCCAAAGGACGTGGAACGTGCCGAAGTCCCTCTCGATCCAGCATTGGTCATTGCCAACCGCTTCATCAAATTGGCCGAAGCTTGATCCCAATAGGTTCACCCAAAAAGGAAAATGGGGTCAGTGTTCAAAAATCAAAAACTCGACGGGCCGAATCGATCATTGAAGAGAACGGGGTAATAAAATTCCGGGCAATCAGCGCATGGGCGAGCCCAACGTGTCTTCAATGCCAAGGCGACTGCTGGGGCTTCCGGCGAGGGCTGGCAGGAGGAGGATGAGGGTTTTGCGGCTGCGGTTCGAGCGACGACGGATGTCGGTCTTGGGAATATCGTGGCTCAATAGGTAATCGAGTGCCACTTCTCAGCGTTACCACAGAAACGTATGTGAATGGATATGCAAATGGATGCCAGAAAGGTCAGTCCGAGCATATGATCATAAATGCAATGCACGGTGCTGCAAAGCGGGAAATTGATCGGCAGAGATGCCGGGGGAACTAGGGGTCAATGTTCATATTATTTCACTTGTAAACAGTTCTCCTTCACCCCTTCACGCGTCCTGCCCGGCGATGGTGAAAACCGCAGTTGAGCCGCAATTGACCGGTTATCGGCTCATCAAAAAGCTTTATTATGAGCCGATATGAGCATATTCTCGGCTCATGGTTTACAACTGGCAGCTCGAGGATTGGCCGGAGTTCCGATATGATCTAGCCCCGGTACGGTTGGAGCTTCAGAAGTTTGCGGAGCATTTTGGCCGGATCGGTGGTTTGATGGTGGGTTTGCCGGATGGTTTGGAGAGTGAGACCGTGCTGGACCTGATGGTAGCCGAGGCGATGAAATCCTCCGAAATCGAAGGGGAGGTGCTCAATTATGGCGACGTGATGTCATCGATCCGCAATCGGCTCGGACTCAACCCTTCTGCGGAGCCGGTGAAAAGCAGATTGGCCGAAGGTGCCGGGGAGCTCATGGTTTCCGTGCGCGAAGGTTTCGCCGAACCGTTGGAAGAGCGAACGCTGCATGAATGGCACAGGATGCTCTTGGGGGGGGCCTCGCATCTCCGCGTGGGCGCATGGCGCAGCGGGAGCGATCCCATGCAGGTTGTTTCGGGGCGCATCGACAGACCAACCGTGCATTACGAAGCGCCGCAGAGCAATCACGTGCCAAGCGAAATGGAGGCCTTCATCCGCTGGTTCAACGAAACGGCTCCGGGCGGAAAAAGCCCCATTCCAGACGCGCCGGTTCGCGCCGCCATCGCTCATTTGTATTTTGAATCCATCCACCCGTATGAAGATGGCAATGGGCGCATCGGACGGGCTCTCGCCGAGAAGGCCCTCTCTCAGGGAGTGGGAGCACCGGTCATTCTCAGTCTCTCCAAAGCCATCGAGGCAAAACGGGGCGCTTACTATGATGCCCTGAAGGTTGCTCAGAGGAGCAATGAGATCACCCCATGGATTCGGTATTTCGTTGGGGCCGTGATCGAGGCCCAATTGGATGCGGAAAAGCAGATCACCTTCATCCTGAGAAAATCCAAATTTTTCCAACGATACGGGGATCTTCTGAACGAGCGACAATCGAAGGTGATCCGGAAACTCCTCGCGGCCGGTCCCAGTGGATTCGAAGGAGGGATCAATGTCCGCAAATATCTGGCAATCACCAAATCCTCCAAAGCCACCGCCACCCGAGACCTCCAGAACCTGGCCTCAATGGGCGCTCTCACATCGGTTGGAACCGGCCGCGCCACCCGCTATGAGGTCAGGCTTTGAGGAACAGCCAAAGGGAATCGGGGTGCACAAATCAAACTCGTGGCGGGCTTGATCGATTGTTGAAGAGAACGGGGCGCTCAAATTCCGGTCCATCGAGGCATGGGCTAGCCCACCGTGTCTTCAATGCCAAGGCGACCATGGGGGCAATTTCGTCCGTTTCCCGCGTTTGCCTGCATCGGCATTTTTGTCCTTGGCGAGCGCCATGCAGACGACCACGGCTCCGTCGCCCTGGATCTTAGTCATCTTCGACCATGGGGTGAGGACGCTTTTTACGGAGCGGAATTGGGGCTGGTGCCGGGGAGCTTGATGGGCTTTGCTGGGATATGCCGTGTTCCTTGTTTTTTCTTTATACGGCAATCCTCTCGCTGGTGACTCCCATGTGTGCGGCGGCCGGAGAGGACATGACATTATCGGGAAGCCCGGGAGGGCGGGTTCATCTGTCAGCGGGGGAGCAAGTGATTTGTTCGTTTGCACCGGCGGCGGCCAATGCGGAGTGGGTGTTTTCTCATGGGATCGGAAAATCCCCGCTTGTTGCGGGAAGGGGAAGTTTTGAGATGTCGGTGAACGATCTTCCAATAAACGGCGGGGTGATCCTCAGCGGGGATGAATCTGGAGCGACAGCTCAGTTTGATTTTACGGCAAAGCAGGCAGTCGATTTTCAGACCCTTGTGGTGGCAACGGAGTTTGCGATTTCGGAACTCGCAGGAGGGCGATGGGAAGCTGACGGGACGGTCGGAGAATTCCCCTCGCAATTTGGCAAGGCTCATCTTTTTATCGGGACGGTTCAGCGTCTTGATCTCGAGCTTCCGAGCGGTCGAAAGATGGCCTTGACCTTTCCTGCGCCAACGATGGTTGTGCTTCAGGACAATCGTCAGTGGGGCACGGCCAGCTTCACTTTGCGAGTAGGCCGCGGTGCCGGTCGGCTGGAGGCTGGTGAGACGTTTTCCATCGCCATGACGATCCCTGATGCACATTTCAGTGAAACGCTGCCTCTGCCTCTGCGTCCGGTGGTGCTGCGGGCGAATGAGGAATGGATTCCCCTCAAGCAGGAGCTGGAAATCGAGCAAGGATCGGCATTGGATTTGAGTGGGATGGGCTTTGTGGACGGGCCGTGTGGAACCAAAGGCCGGGTGATTGTTTCGCCGGAGGGGCATTTTGCCTACGCCGATGAGCCGGAGCGCCCGAAGCGGTTTTATGGGGTGAATTTTTGTTTCTCTGCGCAGTATTTGCCAAAGGCCAAGGTGGATCGCCTGCTCGATCGCGTCCTGCGTCTGGGTTACAACACAGTGCGCATTCATCATTATGAGGTGGAACTGACACAACCCTCCTGGCGTCCGGGTTTTGATTGGGATCCAAAGAAAGTGGATCAGTTGGATTACTTGCTGGCGGGCTGCGCAAAGCGGGGACTTTGGGTATCAACGGATCTGTATGTTTCGAGGCCCGTTAGCGGCGAACAGATTGGGAGGACGGAAAAGGAAATCCCGATGGACATGTTCAAAATCCTTGTGCCGGTTTCAGAGCAGGCGTTTCAGGATTGGGCAGCCTTTTCACGGCGTTTTCTGGATCGTGTGAACCCTTACACCGGGACGCGGCTGGCGGACGACCCGGCCATTGCCTGGATTTCCCTCATCAATGAAGGCCCGCTCTCAAACAATTGGGATAAAATCCGGGAGATGCCCGAATGGAAGGCTGCTTGGAATGCCTGGCTCCAGGAGAGATTCTCCACCAGATCGGAATTGGAAGCCGCACTGGGTGATCTCGCTCCAAGCGAGGATCCTGCCAATGGCTCAGTCCGATTTGCGCCGTCCCTTTTTACGGATGAGCCGCGGGCATTGATGGGTCAAGCTTTTGTGGCCGAAAAGGAGTTGGCAACCTTTGAACGCATGCGGGATTTTTTGCGCAAGGACCTCAAGTGCCAGGCGCTCCTCACAAACATGAACAATGCGGGTCCGGGGCTTGTCTCGCTCCAGCTCGCGCGTCAAAGCTACGACTATGTGGATGAGCATTTTTATGTGGATCATCCCCATTTTTTGGAGAAACCCTGGCAGCTGCCCAGTTCGTCGCCCAACGCCAACCCCATCACCTCCGGGGCATCGGGGGGAGTGGCTTACGCGACGGTGCGCCTGTTTGGAAAACCCTTCACCATCACGGAATACAACTATTCCGGGCCGGGGCGGTTTCGCGGGGTCGGAGGAATTCTTACCGGCGCTTTGGGAGCCTTGCAAAATTGGGATGGCATGTGGCGGTTTGCATATAGTCATGACGCCAGGAACCTCTTTCATCCAGCGCCCATGGGCTACTTTGACCTCGCGGGAGACCCGCTCAACCTGGCTGCCGACCGATTGACACTCTTCCTCTATCTTCGGCGCGATTTGACCGCCGCACCAGCCGCAATTGCCACGCTGCTTTCGGAAAAAGACCTCCGCAACCCAATCCCGGGTCAAAGCGTTTCGCCCCTTCGATCTGCGGCCTGGCTCACGCGGGTTGGGAGCATCGTCACACGACCGGGCGAAACCGTGCCATCCAAATTTCGAACCATTCCTGCAAATGCTTCCAAAGCCGTGCCCGCCCTCCGCGAGCTTCTTACAACATTGGGCCTATCCCCCACCCCGGCGATTCGGTCTGAGACCGGACAGATCACGGTTGATCCGAAGCAGACGATCTTCATCATCGATTCCCCCAAAAGCGCCGGTGGATACGCCGACCCTGGAAAATCCCTGTCGGCACCATCAGCGGGCGTCCAGGTTGACGAACTCACCATGGGAGCGACGGTTTTTATCAACAGCCTCGACGAGTCCCCCATCCGAAGCTCCCGGCGTCTTCTGGTCACCCATCTCACCGATTTGCAAAACACGGACATCCGGTATGGCGAAGGTGCCCGGCAAACCTTGCTCGATTGGGGTGAGCTGCCGCATCTTGTGCGGGACGGCTCGGCCCGGATCTCCATGAAAATGGAGCGCCCCGGGGATTTCACCGTTTGGGCACTCTCCGTGGGCGGTCGGCGTGTTGAAAAGGTGCCGTCAATCGTGAAGGACGGAAAACTGACTTTTGTCGTCAGCGTCAAAGGAAGTGAAGGGGCTCGTTTGCTTTACGAAATTGCTACGGAAAAGATGCGGTCAGGCCATTAGAACTCGGGTGGGCACGGGAGTTATGGGATTTATGTTGTAAAAAGAAAGCGGCTTTCTTCCTGAAGCAACTGGGACGACGTCCGTTCGAATCAGGGCAGGAAATGAAACTCCGCGACTCCCACGGTGGCAACTGGGACAAATGGCCACAGGAACTGCGGGTGCGGGCGATGCCGGAGGCGTTCAGGTTGAAGGACCAGTGAGTCAAATCTTGCTCTTCCCTCACAGGAATTATGTGTCACCTTTCCTGGTCAAACTTCGCTGCTTCTCATCTTGCGTTCAGCTTCTGCGATCTCTGTTGACCATGTCAGTGACATTTCCTCCACGGCGAATTTTGTGAATGGGGAGATATTGCGATTCACCGAGGCCTCCTCCAGCGATTCCATATATTGGGTTCGTCGTCCGACTCTGAGGATCGTCCATGGAAAGCCCCCGGAGCCGAGCATGGCATTCATCAGGAACCGGGCGATGCGTCCGTTTCCATCAGGGAAGGGGTGAATAAAAACAAAGACAAAATGTCCGAGCACCGCTCGGACGGCGGCCGAAGGCTCTTCGCGCAACGCTGCATAGAATGCTTCCATACTATCCACGACCGCACGCCCGTGATGTGGGGGCACATGCCGGGATCCTCTCAAAAACACTGGGCGTTCACGATAGCCCGACAGGTCCGCCGCTGTCATTCTGCCGACTTGGACAAACGGGCGGTGGAGTTCAGAATACCAGTAGGCAAGATCGCGAGAAACGACTTCGGCGGGCGATTCTCCATCAAAAATCCGCCGAATGCTTTGCATAACCGACCCATGCGCAAGGCTGTAGCCTTTTGCTGCAAGCCGGTTGTTTTCCTCCCGCTCGCTTTTTTTATCCGGCTCTCCGCCGGTGGCAATGCGAGCAATCAGTTCCGGGGTTACCTGGAAGCCCTCGATGGAGAGCGAGTGGTAGGCGTCGTAGGCATACAGTTCCTCGGCGCGTTCAAGCCATGCGGAGAGCACCGGCTTGTTTTCGACTGAAGGGAAATGTTCCAGAATCGGCCCGCGCATCTGCTGCCACAGGAGGCGGATCCGGTCGGCGTGAGGGCTCACGATCGGCACGGTGATCGGAATCAGCGGGCTGGCATCAGGAAAGGGATTAACTGCGCGCTTCCATCCGGTGAGAGCGATCAGGCCGCGCACCTGATCAGCCGCGTTGGTCAGACCAAGGGCGACAAGACCGCCAAGGATGCGTTCTGCGCCGACTTCGGTATCGACCTCCAGAATGCCCGAAGCCAGCTCCGCCGGTGGAGTCGTCCGAAGCAAAATCTCGGCCTGTGCCCGGTTCGTGTGGAAATATGTTGGCGTCACCCGCGCCAACGCATATCCCGGCGGCATCAGGCGCAAACCGCGCAGGACGACAGGATTGGCCGGGAGCCGTGCCTTGTAAGTGAGAAGAGAGGTCGTGATCCCCGTGTCGGAAAACCTCAACGTGGTCACGTTGTTTCCCCCGGATTCCAAAATTGCGGTGACCTGAAGCGGGGTTGCTGTTTCTCCGCTCAGCAAGTCGAGCGAGATTTCCGGGCTCAGGCAATAAGCGCCGCGGTCTTCAAGGTAGAGGCTCAGGAACGACCAAAAGTTGGCGTGCCAAAGTGCGGTTTCTCCCTTCGGGGCATCGGGCGGTATCAGAAAATACCAGCCCTTCATGATCTCGAGCAGGCACTCCTGTCTGATGAGAAAAGTTCGCATGGCCGGTGGCAGATCTCTTCCGCGCACGACCTGCTCGCGTGATGCCTTCATCGCGAGATCAAGCGCCTTCGCCAAGCGTGCGTGAGTCTTCATTTTCTCTTGAATATGCTATCTTAAATCTTATTGAATTAGCAACTGATATTTCTATTAAATGCGCTCACTTACTTCAGGGGGTTAGGCCATATCAAAATCGTTAATCAGATTCCAAAGCGCAGTATCCGACCACCGTTGGTCATCGCTTCAAGGACCTTTGGTCCATTTTCCTTTGCCTTTTTTTGTTGCGTAAAGTAACTGCTACATCGTGCAGGTCCTTGGGGATATTTTGATAAAAGCGGCCATCGCTGGGGGAGGGGATCCTGACGCGTGTGCAAAGATTGCCTCTGAGGCGTTGGAGCGTCAGCGTTCGCCGATTCAGGCGCTGTTGGAAGCCGAGGTCGTTGAAGAACGCCCGTTTTTGCAGCATGTGGCGCAGACGTGTGGTTTGCCGTGGTGGCCGTCGCAACCCGCGGTGGCACCGACAGAAATTTTGAAACGCTTTCCGTTGCGGCTGGCATTGCAGCATCAGTTGTTGGTGGTGGGTGAGGAGGAGCAGAATCTGCAAGTGCTGACTTTTGACCCCTTCGATTTGTTGGCGAAGCAGAGGTTGGCCCAATCCTTGAGTCAGCCCGTGAAATGGGCCATGCACACGCGGCGAGACATTCTTCAGGCCCTGCGGCGGGGGTATGGGATCGGAGCCGACACATTTGAGGAAATTCTCGAAGGACGGGAAGATGAGGAGATTTTGGACAACCTGAAAGATGAGGTCCAAGAACTCGATGCGGAGGAGGATTCTGAAGCCTCGGTGGTCAAGTATGTGAATCAAATCATGCGGGAGGCCCTCATGGAACGGGCAACCGATATTCATTTTGAACCTTTGAACGAAGGGCTGCGCATCCGCTACCGGGTGGACGGCATGTTGCATGAGGTGCCCGTGCCAGCCCAAATCAGCAAGCTGCAGGACTCCGTGGTGGCTCGCGTCAAAATCATGTCCCACCTGGACATCGCCGAGCGCCGGCTTCCCCAGGATGGACGGATCGCCCTCGAATTTGAGGGGCAGCCCATTGATGTGCGGGTGGCGACGATTCCAACGGTCACGGGCGAAAGCATCAGCCTTCGTCTGCTCGGTCAGCAGAAGTTCACTTTTGAACGGCTTGGGATTGATGGAGAAAACCGGGGGCGTTTGGACAAGCTCCTTGCCCTGCCCAATGGCATTATTCTCATCACCGGCCCCACAGGCAGTGGAAAATCCACCTCACTTTACACGTTTCTGACGTCGCTGAACAATGAGTCGCGGAGAATTGTGACGATTGAGGATCCCGTCGAAAACAAGCTTCCCGGGGTGTTGCAGATTGCTGTCAAACCGGAGATTGAGCTCACATTCGCCTGCGGCCTCCGGGCAATTCTGCGCGGTGATCCCAATGTGGTGATGATTGGTGAGATGCGCGATGTCGAGACAGCGGAAATCGCCATTCGAGCGGCGCTGACCGGGCATTTGGTTTTCAGCACCCTGCACACCAATGATGCCATCGGTGGCATCACGCGACTGATCGACATGGGGATCGAGCCATTTCTGGTCGCCACGTCGGTGAGAGCCTTCCTTGCCCAACGATTGGTCCGCCGACTCTGCGAAGAATGCCGGGCCGTGGCCGATTATCCCGAGGGTCACCTGGAAAGCATGGGATTCAGCATCCCGCCGGGGAAAGCCATTTACAAAACTGTCGGATGTGACGCCTGCCGCCAGACCGGGTATCAGGGACGGACCGCCATCTTTGAGATCTGCCTGGTGTCTCCACGCATTCAGGACATGATTGCCAAAGGGGCGGCCTACAATGATTTGCAGGAGGTGGCGGCTGAGGAAGGGATGGGCTCTTTGAGACAAAATGGCTGGGATCGTGTCCTGGCCGGCGTCACCACTCTGGAAGAGGTGTTGCGGGTGACGGCTGCGGAGGGGGGTCACTAGGATGCCTGCGTTTTTTTACGAAGCGGTGCAACGCGGCGGGGGCCGGAAGCGCGGGGAGATCGAAGCCAGGTCACGGGCGGAGGCATGCGACAAACTCGAACGCGATCATCTTCAACCTCTCTGGCTGAAAGCACGGGGAGAAAAACTGGAGGCCAAAACCGAAAGCTCGGACGACTCGGCACTGCCGAAAGGCGGTTACCGGCTGAGCGCCAAACAAACCATGCAGTTCACCGAAGAGCTGAGTGATTTGCTCGAAGCCGGGATGCAACTCGAACAGGCGCTGCGCATCATGGAGAACCGCCAGGACAAGTCTTCCCTCAAGCTGGTTTCCGCGTATCTCCGGAGTGAGGTCCGCGAGGGGGTGGCGTTTTCCGCGGCCATGCGGAAGGCCTCCCCGAGTTTCGGTGAGCTTTTTTGCAATCTGGTCGCAGCTGGCGAGCAGGGTGGTGCCCTGCATGCCATTCTGAAGCGCACCCTCGAGTACCAAAAGCTGGTCGCGGAGCTCAAAAGCAAGGTCGTAGGGGCGTTGGTCTATCCCGCATTTATCGGCTTCGCCGGTCTCATGCTCATCGTGCTTTTTGTCAGCTATCTCGTGCCCCAGTTGGGAATGCTGCTTGGCACGACGGGCAACAAACTCCCTTTGGCAACATCCCTTCTCATTTCGGCCAGTCGGTTTTTGGGGGCTTGGTGGTGGTTGATTTTGATTGGCATTGTGGCCCTGGCCTTCCTTTTTCGCTGGGTAATCAGCACGTCGTGGGGCCGTCGATGGTGGGATAAATTCCAACTCCGGATTCCCTTGGTGGGGGCCATTCTGCGTGCCAAATTTTTTGCCCAATTTGCCCAGACGCTGGCCACCCTCACTTCAAATGGAATCGCACTCCACGGGGCTCTCAAACTGACCAATGCCGCCACTCCGAATGTGTATCTAAAATCGGTCCTTGGCGTGGTGGCAGATGATGTCAGTGAAGGCATTCCCCTCTCGCGGGCCATTGCCAAAACCAAGGCCTTTCCCTCCATCTTTGTGGACATGGTCGTTCTCGGTGAGCAAACTGGCAACCTCCCCCAAGCCTTGGAAAAAACTGGTGCCCGCTATGACAAAGATTTGAATACCGCAATCGCCACCCTCACAAGTCTCATCCAACCCGCAGTGATTGTTGTGATGGCCGGTGTGGTCGGCATTGTGGCCTACTCCATGATGGGGGGAATTTTCCAGGCCGTCTCAGGCCTCCGCGGACAATAACATCTCATTCAACCAACCTATGAAAAAACCACATATCCATCCAAACCGGACCGGCGCCTACACACTGGTTGAGATCATGCTCGTGCTTTCCATCATCGTCGTTCTGATGTCAGCCGGCATTTATTACCTGATGGGAAACCTTGAGGTGGCCAAAAACACCCGGGTGAAAAGCGACCTCGAAGCCATTGGCACCCAACTGAAGGTTTATCAGATGGAAAACCTGGATTTTCCAACAACCACCCAAGGGTTGAAAGCCCTGGTGGAGCCTCCAACCACTCCGCCGAAACCTCGGAATTGGATCCAATTGCTCAAAGCCGAAGCGCTGCTTGATCCCTGGGGCAGCCCCTACCAATACCAAAAACCTGGAAAGCATAACCCGAAGAGCTTCGACCTCTGGTCTCTTGGACCGAACAAGACCAATGATGACCGAATCATGGGAAACTGGTAGTCATGAACCGTGAGGGTGCCAGCAGGGAGTTGATGTCAAAAACGTGGAAGGTGGAAATTGCCTCCAAGTGTTCCTTGCAGGCATTCACGATCCTGGAAATCGTCATGGTTCTGGCGATCACTGTGTTGCTCATTGGCGCTGCCACGCCGTTTTTGACCAGTATGATGAAAGCCGAGCGACTCAAAGCTCCGGCCCGCATGCTTGAGGCCATGGCGATCACCGCCCGCTGCAATGCCCTCACCGAACAGCGCCCCTACCAGATCATCATCACTCAGAATGGCTTCACGCTCGAACGACCTGCAGAAGACCCCGACAGAACGCCGCTTTCAGAATTCACACTCTCCAAAGACATTGAATTCCAAATGGCCGGATGGCCGGACGAAAAATGGGCCACACCAAAACGCCATGTCTGGTACTTTTCGCCCAGCGGCCTCAGTGAACCAATTCGGGTCATGTTCCGCAAAGGTGATTCCTATTTTTCTCAAACCTACAGTGCGATCACCGGCTGGGATCAGGAGGAAACTTTCTTCATCCGATGAAAACCAATCGGGGATACATGTTACTGGAAGTCGTTCTTGCGCTTTCCATTTTTATCGTGGCCGTTGTTGGCCTGCTCAAATCTCTTAGCGCCGGCTTGGATGCGAACTACCGGCAACAGATGCACACCAACACACGTCTCAACATGCAGAGCCTTCTCGATGAGGCCCTTGCTTTGACCCCCAATTCCCAGGTGGAAAAATTTCCCCCGGATGCGTTTCATGTCAGCTATCAGAGAGAGACCAAACCCGAAGCCGTCAAGCTGACCGATGGCAGGGAATTGAATGATATTTTCAAAGTCACCGTGACCGCCATGGACACAAAACGTGACAACAAAGTGATCGCGGAGCTCTGGACCTATGTTTCTCCCTAGCCATTTCTCCCGCCGGAGCGGACTCACACTCATTGAGGTGATGGTGGCACTTGGTGTGCTGGTCATCCTTGTCGGCGGCATATTTATGGTTGTGCAGACATCGTTGAAGACGGTGTTGATGATCGATAACAGCGCGAGCCGTGAGGACGAAATCACCAACCTGACCGACATCCTGCGCGGCGGGTTTCGCAACCTCCCGCCAAACGCCGGTCTCACCGGCCAGCTGATCGAATTCGGAGGGGTGAAAGAATACCTCATCATTGTCCGAAACGCCCCGGGGTTCCTGACCTGGATGTCAGAACCGGAATCAGAAAAAATGATCGTGCTGCTTTCGATGCGGCAGGATGGAAAAGACGCCTCCTGGCGGGTTTGTATGAAGCGGTTTGTTCCGGCGGAGAAATTTTCCGAGGACACCTTTGATTCCAAGTTGATCTTGCAAGCTGCAGCGAAGATTCCCTGGCTGGAATTGGTGGCAGATTTTCAGAGCGTCAATGCCCGTTTTTTTGATGCGGCTTCGAAGGCGTGGAAGGATCGCTGGGTGGACAGCGAGGTGCGCCCGGCTCTCATTGAATTGACTTTGGTCTGTGAGCAGGTGCGGGACGTGCGCAGTGAGACGAAAGTGCTTTGGGTCCCACCGGTCCGGGGAGGCACAACATGAGAGCGCAATCCAAAACCAGTGGTCAGGCTTTGCTGTTGGTGATGTGGGCGATGTTTGTCATGTGCTTTTCGATTCTCGGGCTCATGCGCCTGCTCAATATCACGATTGGAACCTCTTCCGCGTTGGAGCGGGTCGCTATCGCCTCGTCCCTGGCCTACGCAGGAACCACCATGGGGAGAAATCCTGAATATCCTGCCAATGGCAAACCTCAAACTCGGAAGTTCCCCAATGGAGGAGAACTGGAAATTGTGGTGGTGAGCGAGAATGGCAAACTTAACATCAATAAGCTCCTCGCGGGCCAGGACCGTGAAACTCTGCGTGCCCTCTTTCGACTCTGGCGACTGAATGATGTGGAGGCGGACACCGTGCTGGACAGCCTGCTTGATTATGTGGAGCCGGGCACAACCCGCCGCCTGAATGGTGCCAAAGCGGATCAATACCGCATGGCGGGACGCCCGGGTCCGTCCGGCAAACTTTTTCGTTCTGTTGATGAGATGGCCAGTGTTCTAAACTTCGATCTTGTGGTCAGAAACAAAGAAAATTGGCGGGATTATTTTACCATCTATGGAGATGGCACCCTGGACCTGACGAGTGCCCCGGTGGACCTGATCAAAGTGGTGTGCAAAGTAGGAGACTCAAGCGCCCGCGCTCTCATGCAGGGACAATCCGGCGAAGGCCCGGGAATCCGGGACATGGAAGCCGCCCGGCTGGCCATGGGGATGACCGAAAAAGAGTTCCAAGCGCTGGGGGGAATGGTTTCCATGGGTGGAAAGGTCAGGCGCGTGCGCGCCAAGGGCACACTTGGCCAGGCCTCTCGTAACATCGAAGCGATCTGTCGGCTTGATACCCCGCCCGTAATTCTGGAATGGAGGGAGTGGTGATGGACACAAAGCAATCCCAGCCACTCCATTTGCCAAAGTCCCGCAAGCCACCCGCATCGGCGGCTCAGGTTTGGCTGATCCCCGGGGAATCGGATTGGGAAATCTGGGCTCAGAACACTCCGGGAGATTTTGCAAAATTACGCACCCTGATGGAAGAGGACAACGAACCACCGGCCAATGTGACCACCGTCTGCCTGCCGACAAAAATGGTGACCTGTCAGCTCTTTTGGCTTGAGACCACGGAAGAATCGACGGTGCCGGACCTCCTCCGCATGCAGTGCGAACGCCGCCAACTTTTGAGAGAGGATCAAGTCTGGACTCACCGGATCGTTCGGCGCGAACCCTCCAGACTGCTCGTGCAGGTCATCATTTTGCAGAATGCCATCCCCCCTCAAATCGAGGTGGAGACATCCGCCCGCTTTGAGGCCATGCCCCGCTGCCTAGACCTTCCCCCCCGGACTGTGTCGGTCTGGCGCTCGCTTGGCACCGTCAGCCTGACCATCACGGATGAGGAAGGCGTGGTTTATTTTCAGCCCCTCCCCCACCGAGACCTCACCACAGAATGCCTGCAGGATGTTCGAGCAACAATCATGATGGCCGTCGCACAAAAATGGGTCTCTGGCATGGATTCGTTTGTGCTGGTTGGGGATTGGAATAACACCCCAAGCCCTCCCATCGAGTCGCTGTTGGGGATGGGTGTTTCACGGATGCCGATTGGACACCTTGTTGAGCCCGAACCAAAAATGGAGCTCACCCCGCGCACGGTGAAGGCTCAACGCATCTCCCGACAACGCCAGCTCAGAATAAAATTTGGGGTTTTGGCTCTTGCGGCCTTGTATGCGGTCTTTGTGATCACCCAGCTGTTCACGTTTGTGTTGAGCTCCGGAGCCAATGCCCGCCTGAAGTCCGATTTGGATGGCATCATGCCTGATGTCACCGACATGCAGAACACGGCCCGTTGGATGGATGCCCTGAACCCGGCCTTGGATGCCAAAACCTACCCGCTGGAGATCCTCTATCGGACCATGGCCGCTCTGCCGACGCAAGGGGTGCGCCTCACCAGAATGGAAATCACTGGCGATCGTCTTGAAATCGGAGGGGAGTCCTCCACAGCCCGCGAAGCCTTTGGTTATATTCAGGCTTTGGAAGATGCCGATTCATTAAACCATATCACCTGGGATGAGGCGCCGCAGCCGATTCCCTTGCCAAATGACACCACCCGGTTTTCTATCACGGGAACCATCGAAGGAGCATATCGCGATGCCGATCCTGAAGAATCTTAACACACGGGAAAGAACACTGGCGTTCCTGCTTGCAGGGGTTGCTTTTGTTTTGCTGAATCTGCTGTTTCTTCCCAAGCTGACAGCAGCCAATCGTGCAAACAAAAGCAAACACACCGAGTTGCAGGCCGAGTTGAAAGCGGCCCAGGGATGGATGAGCAAAAAAGACTTTTGGGCAGTGCGCAGGCAGTGGTTGGCGGACAATCAGCCCGCGCTGGGGGCTGCGCGGCAGGACAATGTCACTCAACTTGAGGAACTTCAACAATTGGCCAAAACCTTTGACCTCAAAATCTCGGATGTCCAGTTGCTCCAACTGGCAGAGACGCCCTTCTATTCCCCGGTGGGTGCAAAGCTGGCCATCGTCGGGCCATGGTCCGGGTTTGTTCAATTTATGGCGAAACTTCAATCGCCCACGCTCTTCGATGTGGTTCCCCGATTCAGCATCAAAAGCGCGGAGGAACCTTCTAACATTCAATGCGAAATGGAAATCCAGAGATGGTTTCGTAAGAGTCCGGAGGCGACACCATGACGCGGGTGATTTTGTTCCTTTTGGCAGCCGGTGCGACCTTCGCCCAGGAGGCGGAGCCGTTCCCCCCGGTGGCCTTTCCGCCGGAGCGATATGACGCCATGCGTCAGCGCTCGCCCTTTGTCCTGCCGACCTTCGAGGATCATGTCGAAGTCCATTCCGAGTGGACCAGTGACTACCGGATTGTGAGTGTGCTTCAGATGGGAGACGAATCCGTGGTTCTGGCCACAAAAATCAGCACCGGCGAGCGCATCCCCATTCGGGCCAAGGACAATCACCTTGGCATGCGCTTGGTCAGCATCCAACTCTCCCCCAATCCTCGCAATGTCTCGGCCGTCATAGAAATGGGCGGACAAGAGGGCACGATCACGTATGACGACTCGGTTCTATCCCAGGTCCCAAGCCCCATGGCGCCCAACAACCCTGCCGTTATCTCTGAATGAAATTCCAAGCCACCCACTCGCTGCTAGCCGTCCTGCTGACCCTTACGATCAGCCTGCAAACCCCTGCCTTGGCCCAAGATGAGAAAAATGACACCCTGATCCAGTTGGCAAACAATCCAATCGGCGATGTGCTGGCCATGTATGAGCAACTCACTGGAAAACAGGTGCTCAGAGAAGGATCAATGCCTGACACCACGATCCAAATCAATGTGACCGAGCCGGTCACCCGCCAGGCCGCAGCGGAACTCATCGAGGCGTCTCTGCTTCTGAATGGCTTTGTCATGGTGCCGGGACCGGGCAACAGCGTCAAAGTGATCAGCATCGCTGGCGGCAAAAACCCACGGAGCCAGGGAGTGAAAGTATTCGCTGAGGGTGATGAGCTTCCTGTCGGCGAGCAACTCATCAGCTACATCATGCGGCTCAATTTTATGACCGCACAGGAGGCCACGCCCATCTTCACGCAACACTTTGCGCCCACACCGCCTTTCGGAAGTGTGGTTGCTGTGAACAGCGCCAATGCGCTCCTGATCACCGAAAGCGCCAACGTCGTTCATGAAATGATTCGGATGAAAAATCTTATTGATGTCCCGCCGCAGGAGGTCGCCGCACATTTTGTGCCCATGTTGCGCGCCAATGCGGACCGGGTGGTCGAGACGATTGGCAAAGTTCTCGGGCTCAACGCGGACTCCGCACAACCTTCCGGCGACGGGTCGTTTTCTGCCAGCGGAAAACTGCGCACCAGTTTCGGTCAGGGCAGTCCGGTCGAGTTCGCAGCCGACACACGCACAAATCGGGTCATCGTGATCTGCAATCCGGCCGTCTTTCCTTATTTTGAAACGTTGGTGATCAGCTTTGACGTCGCATCCGATGAGGCCCCCTCCGCAGAATTCAAACTCCGTTATGTTTCCGTTGGAGACATCCTGCCCGCCCTTGCCAGCAGCTTGAGAGAGGGCACCAATGAAAATAATTCGGACGGCTCGGATGATCCCACAAACCCAAACACCACGCAGGATGGTTCAAACAATCAGCAGTTCAACAACTCGTCCTCGGATTCCGGCGGGGCCACCAATGTTCTGGGCTCGGTTCAAGAGAAGGGGGACAAAGTTCTGCCTCTCACAGTCACGGTCGGAACGACCCGCCTCATCGCTGATCAGCGAAACAACACCATCATCGCCATCGCTCCCCCGGAAAGCCTGGATCGTATCCAGTCGGTTATCGACAGCCTCGACAAGCCCTCCATCCAAGTTTACCTCTCCGTCGTGATCATCGAGTTGGATGTCACTGATGACCTCCAATATGGGGCGGACTTTTATCTCACGGGCGACCAGGGAGCGATTGCCAGCAATCAGAGAGTCGGAGGCCCGAGCATTCAGCAACTTCTCAATCCTGCCACAGCTGCCAACTTTCTCGCTTCCTCGCAAAATACCCCGGGATTGGCACTTTTTGGAACCTTTGGGCAGACGTTGGATGTTCTCGTCACCGCTTTGGAGTCCTCAGGAAAAACCAAGGTGCTCGGGCGTCCCACGATTTACACCTCGAATAATAAAAAGGCCGTGATTTCGGTTGGTGAGCAAATCCCCGTGCCGCAAAGCACGGTCAGCACAGTGAACCCCAATCAAGCCAACAGCACCGCTCTCACGGCGACCATTGATTACAAAGATGTGCTTCTGCAACTCGAAGTTGTGCCCCTGATCAACAGTGACAATGAGGTGACTCTTGATATTGCCCAAAAGAATGACTCTCTTGGCCTGATTCGTAACATTGGGGGAGTCGAAGCACAGAGTGTGCGAACCCAACAAATCAAAACTTCGGTCACCGTCCCCAACAAACACACGGTGGTGTTGGGTGGTCTCATCAACGAACGCGAAGAAAACACGGAGCGCAAATTCCCGATTCTGGGGGACATCCCGATTGTTGGGCTGGCCTTCAAGGGCGTTTCCAAGAAGAAACAGCGCAAAGAACTTGTGTTGTTAATCCAGCCACAAATCGTGATGGATGAACGGGCCCTCTTTAATACCAACGCGCGGGAAAAATCGCGGGCTCGCGGCATGAACAATACGGACAACTTCATCAACCCACCCCTCCCGGAAGATGGGCAAATCCCATCTGAAGCGGAGTTGGTTCCCTTCGAACCCGCCAAAAAACCCAAAAATCCATGAGTCCCATGAAACACATTCTTTATCTTTTGCCACTTGGGCTTGGCTGCCTGCCCCTCATGGCCCAGGATACCGCCTACGAGGCCCTCCAGTCACTCACCGCTTCGCGGGGGGAAGCGGCCCTTGATGATGTGTTTGTTGTGCGAGGAACAGGGGGAACTCCCCAGCCAGAGACATGGGTTCTCTACCGGGGCCGGCTCCTTGATCGCACACTGCAAACAACCCTCATTCAGGATCAGGGCAACATTGGTTTTGGAAAAATTCCCGCCAGAGAGGTCGGCCTCGAACCTCATGCCCAGAAAGTGAATTTCACCGTCATCAATGTGGATTCCAACGCCGCTTGGAACATTGCCAAACGCGCCGCCCACAAAGAAAACTTCAAGTTTCAACGGGCTGACTACGAACTCAAAACCAACCCCATGGCCGGCGTACCGGCTTGGTCGCTGCGATTGTTCAATGACAAAAAACGCTATCTGGGGGAGTTGACCATCTCTGCCGCCACCGGGGAGGTCCTGCATCCGCTCAGACTCCATAAATTCCGGATGGAGGACGTCGATGGACGCACGGAGCTTGTGACGGTCCGCGAGCCATGGCCCAGGCGGGCGGTGCGCAGTGTCGGACGGTGGTTCAGCCAGACCGGAACAATTTTTGGAAAAGACCTCCGGAGGGCCGCCGGAACCGCCGAGGACATCGTGATTGGAAAACGCACACGCGATTACTCTGAGGACGCCCATTAACAATTAATCCCTGCAGTTTCGCCGTTCATCCGGTTTCTCAGCACCGTTTGTCATCAACCACTCGCTTTCCACCCTGCAATCGTCACAATTTGCTCGAAACACCAAAGATACCCATGAATCAGAATACTAAAGCCTCAAATTCGAAAGGAAGGATCAACCAAACTCTGCTAATCATTGCCATGGCAGGCGGCATTGGCCTCACCCAAGCTGAAGCGCAACAAAAATACGAGATGCCAGCCAAGGCAAAGTTCGATCCCAATCCTGCCGCTGCCAATTCCGAGACCCGAAAGTTCATGACCTATGGGACAGACCGGGACGGAAAGAAGATTCCGACAAAGACCGTCAGGATCACCAACAACTCTGGCAAAACGGTTTACCCCATCATGCGGAGCCCCAACACCAATGTGATGAAAGACAAAGTCACCGGCTTGTACGATCCTTACGATCCGCCGGAGAAAGAATACCGCGGCTACATTGGCTACGAAGAGGGAGGCAAATACTATTTTGGACTGAAGGACGGTGATAGTATCCTCGTCAGCATCCCACTCGTTTTTTGGAATGCCGCACGTATGGGCATCGAGACGGGTGGCAAGTACCTCAATGCCGATCAGGACAACAAACCCAATCCGCTGAATAATGACGCGCTGGCGGAGCGCACCATCGCTGCCGCCGAAAAGAGCAGCGACACCATCACCAACGGAGTCGTGATGTGGTACCGGTCCAATCTCAAACTTGCTCCGGCCGATGACACCGAGGATCAACTGGTGGAGTGGACCATTCGGGATCACCAATACCTGAAGGATACCTCTGCAAAATTTGGGAATGAAATTCCTGACAACCAATTGGTGACGTTGATCAACTACGATGTCTCGAATGTTGACAGTCTTTACATGCCGGTGGCGATGGAGGCCCTTGACGCATGGGTCGTGCCCCAGAAAACCACCGGAACAGGCGATAACCCCAACCGTGCAGGCTGGGAACCCGGTTCTCTTCCTGAAGCCTATGGTTGGACGGGAGCGATCATGGACGCGACCAAATTGCAGGCGGCCATCCGTGAGTTCACAGCCGGTGATCCCCAAAACCCCAACGCGCTGTTGGGGCAATATTTTGGCGGTCACGGCTGGCCGTATTACAATTTTCCGGGTGTGAAGGATGACAAAACCATCCCCATGAAAATTCCATCCGGCGCAAACATTTTTCCTCAAAGCCCTATCTTGGACGTGCGTTCGAGTTACAACACCGGCAAGAGCTGGGAGGAAGACAAGTATATGCTTTCCAGCGGTGGCGACACGCCGGTTTCGACGACCATCGGATGGGCGGGCGGCACGCCAGATCCCAAGGGTAGCACGGTCTTGCACCTCTTGAAGGACGCGGAAGCCCAGAAAAAACTGGCGTTTGTGAAAGAAGGATATCTCGTTGAAGGACGTCCGCCGGAAAAACCGGCCTTGCCGAATCCCATTGCCAAGGGCACCACCGTGAAAAAGGTGGACGTTGCTGCGGGAACGGTGACTTTGAGCCAACCCTTGCTCCAGACGAGTGAGGCCAGCGCTTTCAAGTTTGATCGCCCGGTCGACGACTACGCTGCCAGTGCCATGATCCGACTTTGGTATTCCTGGGCCCAGTACTACCTCAATAACTGGAAAAGCCAAAATGCCCTGGCTCCCACGGCTCCGAAAAAGATTAAGGGATCCATGAATCTCGGAACATCCACAATCACATTCAATGAAAAGCATCCAGAGTTGGTTCTGGGCATGTCAGTCCAGGGACCTGGCCTCGATGAAGCCATGACCGAGGTGGGCAAACACCAGGGAAATGCTGTGATTTTGGAGATCGCCAGCGATCAAAAATCAGTGATTGTCAGTCAGGTATCCTTCAAGGCGACCACCAACCAAGACTTCACGTTCTCGCCTCCTCAACCCCTGCTTTACACTCCCTCCAAGCAGGGTGACCCAGGGTATCCGCTGATCACGAACTTCAACTTTCCGGCTGATCAGGCAGAACCAGGACGCGATCCCTACGCATTCTCACAGAAAGTTTATCTAATCATGGCCTCCATGAATCAAATAGGGCAAAAGAACAATAACAACATCAGCAAGTTCATGCAGGACATTATCGGAGCGAACATGGGTTTCATTTTCCAAGATGACATGAAGCTTAAAGATGACGCTAAGATGGTGACGGCCATGATCCGCGACATGATCAAATCCGTGTTGCGAGGCGTGAGCGACTTCACGGAGTTTCCAGACAAACTTAGCCAGGACGGAAAAACACATTTGGTATGGTATCCCGATCCAAAAAAACCAACTGGTGGCCAGAAGTTTAATGCCTTCAACCTTGATCCCTTCGTCTGGTTTGTTCACGTGAAGCTGGGCTTCTCGGGATACGGCTTCTCCGTGGACGATGACACGGCGGACGTGGGTGCCGGCGGTGCCACCCAGTTGCAGGTGACGGTGGCCGGCACGGAGGGGCTGCCCAACAAAAATGTTTGGAGCATTCAGGCCCCTTTTGGACCACTGAAAAATGTCTCCGCCAAATATTCGGGGCCGGATGTGGGCGATACCCTCTACAACGCCATCACAAAAGTCAGCGCCACGTCGGACAATCATATCAAAATCACCACCGATGGACAAAATAATCTCAAACAAGATGACCTGGTTGTCATCGATCAAGTGGTGGGTGTTCCCAATGCCTTGGGTGAATTCAAGGTTGGTCACCCGACCACAAACTCGTTCGAGCTGCTTGATGTCAAATCCGGCGCCCCCATTCCGTTCAGTGGCACGTATGATCCCAAAGTGACGCGTGGTCGGTGGAGCTATCCGAAACGTCCCTTCATTGACACCGGTTCCGACCTCACAAAAGTTTTCTTTCGGGTGAGTGGAGATGATGCCATGGGCACCTTTGAAGGAACATTCGTGTCAATCAATGGTGTCACAGCAAACAAAGAGGGTGAAAAATTCCGGGTTTGGCGGCTGGGCAAGCAAGACACAGGCCGACTGATCCTGAATACCAAGTTGACCAATGCAGACGGGAGCGACCTTCAAGCCGGCACTTACAATTTCAATTTCTTCGGAGACAGCTCCGGACAACCGACGAAGTAGGAGTGGCTTGCCTGTCGCGGGGATGATGGGATTGCGCATTGATGGACACTCACAACTTTTGTAGTGTTCCGATCCGTGAGCCGCAACCCATCGTCCCGCTCTGCGCTGTTTCGCTCCGCCGCCCTTGCGGGGTTGGAGCGGGCGACGGAACCGGTCCAACCCACACCGCTGGTTTCTTCGCTGCATTGGATCGCGCTGCTGGCAATCGCAATTCTTATTATGACCGGGCTCGGCTGGCTGTTTTTTGGAACAGTTGAGCTGGGGGCCGACGGGCGTGGTCTTGTGGTCAGGGATAGTGAATTTGGCATTTTTGAAGTTGCCGGAGGCGGGGGTGGCCGAATCGCCGAGGTTCTTGTCAAAGAGGGAGACTCCGTCGCCGCCGGTCAGGTGATCGCCACCCTTCATTTGCCGGAACTGCGCGAACAAATCGAAGCCTCGGAAAAATTGTTGAAAGAGCCAGGCGGTGCAAACGATGACGCCATGCGGCAGAGAGCCGTCGAGATTGGACTGCACTTGGAAGAATTGAAGATTCGTTACGAAAACGAGCGAACTGTTCGTTCTTCCCGTGCTGGCCGGGTCATTGAGGTGGTGGTGGGCGAAGGCAATGTCATTCCTCCCGGTCGCACAATTTTGCGCTTGGAGAGCTTGACCGGGAATTATGAGGTGTTGGCCTATATCTCGGCACTGGAAGGCAAAAAAATCCAGCCGGGGATGACGGTTCGGGTGGTGCCCTCGACGGTTCGTGCGCACGAGAGCGGGCACTTGTTGGGTCGGGTCAACTATGTCTCCACCTATCCGGTGACCCGCGACTACCTGATCAGCGAACTTGGAGGCAATGCGCGACTTGCGGAGTATTTGCTGGAGCAGGGCAGCTCGATTGAGGTGGACATTGATTTGTTGATGGACCCTGTCACCGGCCGCCATCTCTGGTCCCGCACACACCCCGACGCGGTGGCCGTTGAAAGCGGGCTGCTGGTCGATGCGTTTGTTGTCATTGAGGAGGTGCGTCCGATCTCCCTGTTCCTGCCATCCTGGAAGTGAATGCCCTTAATTTTTCCCGCCGGGTTGTCCAAACTCCGGTGGTTCTCCAAATGGAGGCGGCGGAGTGCGGGGCTGCGGCACTCGGGATGGTGCTGGGATATTTTGGCCGTCATGTTCCGCTGGCTCAATTGCGCACGGCCTGTGGTGTCTCGCGGGAGGGGTGCAATGCTTCGAATGTGCTGAGCGCTGCACGGGCTCAAGGGCTGACCGCCCGGGGGCTTCGTGGAGAAATGGGGGCCCTGAACGGCCTGGCACTACCTGTCATGATCTATTGGAAATTCAATCACTTTGTGGTGCTGGAAGGTTGGTCGCGCGGAGGTGCATCGTTTTTTCTGAATGACCCTGCCTGTGGTCGGCGGGAGGTGGATGCGGAAGAATTTCACCGCAGCTTCACCGGTGTGATTCTCAGTTTTTCTCCCGGTCCGGATTTTGTGAAATCCCGCTTGCATCCGTGGCCATTTGCCAGTTTTCGGAAGGAACTGAGTGCGTCGCCCGGACTGTGGATTTTTGTTTCGATTTGCGCCCTGCTTATGGTTTTTCCCGGACTTGCAGTGGCCGGGCTGATTCGTGTTTTTGTGGACAAGGTTCTCATTGATGGAGAGGGCTACTTGCTGCTCCCGATTGTGGCAGGTTTGGGGTTGGCGGCGATGATGCAGGTCTTTTTGACCGCTTTGCAGCATGACGCTCTGATGCGTTGGCGGCAGGATTGTGCGGGAAAGAAAACAGAAAATTATTTTGAGCGCGTTTTGCGTTTACCAATAAGCTGGTTTGCGGGGCGCACTCCGGGTGAGATGGCTGGCCGGTCTTTACTGCCGGCGGAGACGTCCGGGATGATCGCTTCCAAACTGGCTCCTGTGCTGCTGAGCGGTCTTCCGATGGCCGGGTTTGCAGCAATGATGATCGCTTACGATATCCCCATGGCTCTTTTGGCGCTTGTTTTGTCCGGGGGAACTCTTCTTTTTACCTTCCTGTCCAGCCGCAGCCGGTCCGGGGAACACCAAAACCTCAGGCACTTCGAGGGCATCTTTGCCGGAACGGCCATCCATGGCCTGACGGTCATTGAGCATCTCAAATGCGGAGGCCGACATGGGTTCTTGCAGCGGCTTGATGATCTGCGCACCCAGATCAGGAATCAACGCCAGCATTTGGAATCCTCCCGGCAGCTGGCCATGGTGGTTCCCTCTCTTCTGTCCGTCTGTGGCTTTGCCGGCCTTGTCACGCTGGGAGGGTTTCATATTCTGGCCGGGAGCTTGACGGTTGGCGGGCTGGTTGCCTTTTTGGTTTTGTGGCTGCAACTCCAAGTCTTGGTTCAGGCCTGGCTCAGAGTGCCCACACTTCTTCAGGACCTGAGGGCCAACCAGACACAATTGGATGATCTGCCCGAGAAGCCACCGACCATTCCGCCTGCAATCCTTTCCAATCGGTTTAAAAAGCTGGAAGTCAAAAACCTCACCTTCGGTTATTCCCAAACCAGTGGAGCGGTGCTTGAGGGGCTTTCATTCTCGCTTGAGCCTGGCAAACACGTGGTGCTGACCGGGGCCAGCGGGGCGGGCAAGTCCACGTTGGTGAAACTGCTTTCCGGTCTGCTCGAGCCGTGGTCTGGCGAGGTGCTTTTGAATGGAGCCCCAGTTTCTCCCGCCGGGATTGCGTCCTGTGCTGCTGTCGTCGAGCAGGAGATCGTCTTTTTCCGGGAGACCGTTGATGCCAATCTGAGACTCGGAAATCCCGGGGCCGATGTTACTGAAGTCTTGCGTGTCACCGGCATGAAGGAGGTCCTCGCGGCGCGGCCAGATGAGGTGTTGCTGGACAATGGCGGGAACTTCAGTGGCGGGCAGCGTCAGCGT
The DNA here is from genome assembly GCA_041744075.1 of Terrimicrobiaceae bacterium. GTDB lineage: Bacteria > Verrucomicrobiota > Verrucomicrobiia > Chthoniobacterales > Terrimicrobiaceae > JAJTZA01. The sequence goes on along the minus strand of JBGTLQ010000008.1, from coordinate 7,072 downwards.
TTGGAAATTGCCCGCGCCCTGGCACGAGAGGCAGAACTTTTCTTGTTGGATGAAGCCGTGAATGGGCTCGATGCGGAAGCGGCGGCGCTCATTGGCTCGGAATGGCAGCGTCGTGGGTGCGCGGTTTTTCAAGTATCTCACCGACGCGACGTCTTGCGGATGGCGGACGAAATCCTGGTCCTGGAGGGCGGGCATATCATCGAGCGCGGCAGCTTTTCTGAGCTTTTGCGCACCGGGCCGGTCTTTCAAAAACTGCTAAATCTCAGATGAACCTACCCCGCCGCCCGGTGACATTTCGCGAATACGCACATTTTTGTGCCGTGGGCAGTGCCCGCGACGCGGTGACATTGATCGCCGCGATGGTGGCAGCCGCCTTGGCAGGGCTGTCATTGCCATTGGTTGTGGCGGTTCTGTTCGACTGGATCATTCCACAGGGGCAGACGGGATTGATGGCACAAATCGGCGCTGCCCTCTTGAGCATGGCCGCTGTGCGGGTTTTTCTGGAAGTGGTTGGAAACCGGGCGCGACTGCGGATGGCCGTTCGGTCGGAAACAATCGCCGGGCCTGCCGTGTGGAGTCGCCTCCTTGAACTTCCATGGAATTTTTTGCGAAGGGATGGGGCCGCTGAGACCGGGGGGCGCGCGCAAGCAGCTTCCGAGGTGGCACGGAAAGCTCCGATGGCCGGTGGTGCGTTGTTTCTGTCCGTTGCGGTGGCCCTGGCCAACCTGGGTTTCATGCTTGTGCTTGATGCTGGCTTTGCGATCACGGGCCTCCTTCTGGCAAGTGGTGCCGCCTGGGTGGCCGCTACAACCCATCGCCGTCGCATGCTGGCAATGCAGGAAGCGTTTGAAACCCGGAGCGCACTGATTGGAAACGTGCACGAATGGCTTCGGGGGTTGGCAAAAATCCGGCTTGCTGGAGCGGATGACTCCATCCTTGGTTCCTGGCGTGACGGGTTCCAGCACTTCCTCAGCGTGAACCGGCATGTGGTTAATGGGGAAATCGTTTCCAAGGCACTTTTTGCCGGCTTCACGGCGTTTGCATGTGCGGTGCTTTTTGCATTCTCGTCCCACATAGACCTCTCTGTCGGCCGGTTTTTTGCCCTGTTCTCGGCCTTCGGAGCCCTGATTGCCAGCCTCCACAGGATTGCGGAATCCTGGCCGTTTGTGTCCGGGATCGGGGCCCTCTCGAAACACGCCTCGCCTGTGCTTGCGGGGACTCCAGAAACTGCCGGCACAAAAATTGACCCCGGATTGCTTGCCGGTGCGGTGGAAATGGTGGGGGTCCGTTTTTTGTATGCCCCCAACTCACCGAGGGTTCTGGAAGATATGACGCTGCATGTTCAGGCCGGAGAATTTGTTGCGTTGGCCGGGATCTCGGGCTCGGGCAAATCAACCATCCTCCGCCTCCTTCTTGGTTTTGACCAACCCTCAGCAGGCCAGGTCTTTCTTGACGGCGAAGATCTCTCTCATTTGGACGTGGATCGTGTGCGATCACAAATGGGGGTGGTGTTGCAAAGTCCCGCGTTGTTCTCAGGTGACCTATATCAGAACATTGCCGGAGAATCGGACCTTTCCCTCACGGAGGCCTGGCAGGCCGCAGAAATGGCTGCGATTGCCGAAGAAATTCGTGCACTGCCGATGCAGATGCACACCGTGGTCAGCGAAGGGGGTTTAAATTTTTCCTTTGGCCAGAGGCAGAGGATTGCTCTGGCGCGCGCTTTTGCCCGCGGACCTCAAATTCTCCTCCTCGATGAGGCAACCAGTGCCCTGGATGGCTGGACCCAAGCTCGGGTGATGGATTCCCTCGCAGGCCTGCGAAACACAAGGATCATGGTTGCACATCGCCTGAGCGCTCTCGCCCGGGCTGACCGTGTGATTGTTCTGGAAGGCGGGCGGGTGGTGGAATCCGGCGGTTGTGCAGAACTCCTGGAACAACAAGGGGCTTTGTTCGGACTGATGGAGCGCCAGATGATGTGAGGCCATGGACTTTTGGCTTTTCGTCTTCATGCGATTCCATTAACTGATCGCTCACATGCTTGTGTCATTACTCCACGCCGAAGGACACGCGGTCCCTTGGGGCAATCCATGGGGGCATTCGGCATGACCTCGGACGGTTCGTCAGCCGTTACAACGCCATTTCGGGTGGTTCTCATGGATGATAATGCTCACGACCGCGAGCATTTTCGAAATTTGATCCGCCGCCATCCGGCGATCCAACTCACCGGGGAGGCGGAGACATTTCAGGAGGCTCTCAAAATCGTGATGCAGGAAAATGCTGACATTTTGGTTCTGGAGAGTCGGATCGGGGGCTATTCTGTTTTGGAGGATTGTCCGCTGATCCCCTCCCTGGTAAAAATCATCTTTCTCACCCAGCATCCGGACGCTGCCGTGATGGCCTTTGAACTGGACGCCGTGGATTTTCTGCTCAAGCCGCTCACTTCCTCACGCCTGGCCGAGACCATGCGCCGCCTTCTGCGTTTGGACTGGCCACGTCCGTCTGCCGCGGCACCTTTGCCGACTGGCAAGGAAACGCTTTTGATCCCCTTCGAGCGGGGGCGGCGGGGAGTGCGCCTGGATGAGATCAGCATGATCCAGGCCTTTGGAAACTACACGCGTGTGGCCATGGGCGAGGGACGCAGCGAGATCGTTCTTCGGTCGCTTGCGAAATGGGAAAAGGTGATCCCCATGCCACCCTTTCTGCGCGTTCACAGAAACACCATCGTCAACTCCGCGAAAGTGAGCGGTTTGGAACAGATGGGCTCTGCCAGTGTTTTGCGCTTGACGGAAATTGAGGAACCCGTTGCCGTCAGCCGCCGCTGCCTTGCCGACGTTCGACAGATCTTATTTTCTTCCCCTTCATGAAAGCATCCGTTTGTCCCCAATGAAACGACCGTTCATCCCTTCCGGCTGGATCTTTTCCTCGAAATTCCTATCTTAAAAATACCACACCCATGAACGCACCGGATTTTGCTCAAATGACCCGCCGTGAGATTGAGGATTACCTCATCGAACGATCTCTGATCGAGCCTGGGTTTCGTGACCGACTTCTGCGGGAGCCCGATGTTTTGCTCCGGGATTTGGGCCTACCAGTTGGAAATGGTGTAAAAATTCAGGTCATCGAAGAAGAACCCAAATCCTTTTACCTTGTCCTGCCAAGGGTCCTGAAAGATCTCGAGGAGGTGGACGATTCAGAACTCGAAGAAATGGCGGGTGGCGTCTCCCACCAAGCGGAAGCGTTCCAGTTCTTCCGAGGTTATTGTTGATCGCTGCATTTTTAAAAACACCTCCCCGGAATTGGCCTTCCCGCCGGGCTCCTGATTCCTTTACAGTGCTCTCCGCATCCCAAGCCGGCGTGGCGAAATGGCAGACGCAACGGACTTAAAATCCGTTATTCCGAAAGGAGTGTGCGGGTTCGAGTCCCGCCGCCGGCACTGCGCCCCCGTGGGAAGTTTCTTACTGGCCATGGTCGTACTCACCACGTGTTTAAATATTTTTTGACAATCCTCAAACACCCGGCAAATAGGTAGATAGTTCAAACACAACCAATTTCCAGCAACTCGAAGAATATCCATCAATCTATGAACCTTAAAAACAAAATCACTCTCATCACCGGCGGAACCAGCGGCATCGGACGCGCAACTGCCGTCGCCTTTGCCGAAGCCGGAGCCAAAGTTGTCATCGCCGGCCGCCGAGAATCCGAAGGTGCGGAGACTGTGAAGCTTGCCGAAGACGTCGGCGGGGAAGCGTTCTTCGTAAAAACCGATGTTGTGCGCGAGGCCGACTTACAAAATCTTGTCACCAAAACCGTTGAGCGTTTCGGTCGTCTCGACATCGCCTTTAATAATGCCGGTGTGGAACTCACCGGACCGGTCACTGAGGCCAGTGAAGAAGATTATCGCCGCTTGTTTGACATCAACGTCTGGGGCGTTATCGCATCGATGAAATACGAAATTCCCGCCATGCTACAATCCGGCGGCGGATCGATCATCAACACTTCCAGTGGTGTCGGCCATGTCGGGATGCCTGGAGTCAGCATTTACACAGCCACAAAACATGCCGTGGAAGGTCTGACCAAATCCGTGGCCCTTGAGGTTGCCAAGCAGGGTATCCGCGTCAACGCGGTGTCTCCCGCCGTCATCGAGACCGAAATGGTGGACCGCTTCGCTGGTCCGCAAGGCACGGAAATGCGCGATGGTCTCGCGGCCATGCACCCCATTGGTCGGACCGGCCACCCCATTGAGGTCGCTAAAGCTGTTCTTTTCCTCGCAAGCGATGATGCCAGCTTTATCACCGGAACCAGTTTGATGGTCGATGGTGGCTTCACCGCTGGTTAAGCCAGATCAGCGTGAACCCCGAATGGCAGGTTCTTCCCAACTGATATCACCCAGCGATCCTCGCTGCAGCCCGGCGGCATAGGCTTCGAAAACGAGGCGAATTTCATCCCGTGCGCGGCGAAATGCGGTCATGATCTCCTCGTCTGAGCCCGTGGCATGAGCCGGATCGTCGAAGCCCCAGTGGTAGCGATGAACCTGACCCGGGAACATCGGGCACGCCTGATCTGCGTTTCCGCACACGGTGATGACCGTGTCAACCTCGCGGCTCAAAAATTCGTTCATGTGTTTTGAGGTATGACCGGAAATGTCGATGCCGATTTCAGCTAGCGCCGCGATGGCCTTGGGATGGACAAACCCCGCTGGCTTTGAACCGGCGCTGTGGACTTCGACGAGGTCTCCCGCTGCGGCCCGCAGAATCCCTTCAGCCATGTGGCTTCGACAGGAATTTCCGGTGCAGAGGATCAGGACGGATGGTTTGGTTTGCATGTGAGTGGAAGATTTACGAATGCTGAGTGTTGATTTTTGAATGTTGAGGTGGACCACTCAAAAATTCGCAATCATCAATCCAAGGAGTTTGGGTCACCCTCAATCCCTCATTGCCCGGCGAACCGCTTGGCAGCTTTCTGTTTCGAGGAAGGCACGGTCTTTGTCGGACATCGAATCGACACCGAGGCGGTCGGCTTCTTCGATGATCTCTCTCGGAAAATACTTCCGTCTCAGCCATAGCGCAACATGCACGAGACCGATGAGAACGGGCACTTCGATGAGCGGGCCAACGACCGTGGCAAAAGCAACACTTGAGCCGATCCCAAAAACAGCAATGGCCACAGCAATCGCCAACTCGAAGTTGTTGCCAGAGGCGGTAAAGGCCAGCGTTGCTGACCGCGAGTAATCAGCGCCAAGTAGCTTGCCGAGGAAGAAGCTTACAAGAAACATCAGCACAAAATAGATACTCAGAGGCACAGCAATAGCGAACACATCAAGGGGCAGTTCGATCATTTCCCCGCCCTTGAACGTGAACATCACAACGATGGTAAACAGCAGCGCACTCAGCGTGATGGGCGAGATGGTCGGAATGAATTTTCCGTCATACCACTCCCGTCCCTTCAGCGGAATCAGGATCACCCGACTGAGGATCCCTGCCGCAAACGGAATCCCGAGGTAGATCATCACGCTAAAAAAAATTTCGCCAATGGTCAGATTGGCGAGTGTCTTTCCGCCCACACCTTGCACCGACGAGAGGTCGATGCCGAGGAGCCCAGGGAGCCAGGTAATAAAGATCCAGGCATAAAAACCAAAGCTGAGGATTTGGAAGACGCTGTTCAGTGCGACGAGCCCGGCGGCGTATTCGCTGCTGCCCCTGGCAAGTTGGTTCCAGACCAGAACCATGGCAATGCAGCGGGCGATGCCTACAAGGATGAGGCCAACCATATATTCCGGGCGGTCGTGAAGGAAGAGCGCCGCCAGCCCAAACATGAGCAGCGGACCGATGACCCAGTTTTGCAGCAGGGAAAGCCCAAGGATCTTGCCATTGGAAAAAACCTTGGGCATTTCCTCGTAGCGCACCTTGGCCAACGGCGGATACATCATGAGGATCAGGCCCGCAGCGATAAGCAGATTTGTGGTGCCCACAGTCACCGGCGCAAAAAATGCCTCGGGATTGGGAATCGCCACCGTTCCAAGCAATACGCCGAGACCCATGGCTGCAAAGATCCAGACCGTCAGATAACGATCAAGAAACGACATTTTTTTGGCGACGGATTCCGTCATGGGTTCAAACGCGGCACGCCTCACGGTATTCCCGCCCCTTCACCGAGGTGATCGCATCCACACAGCAGAAAAAATCCGACAGGCACTGACACTTAAGACGGTAAAATTGATTCAACCCGCGCTTTTCCACATCCACCACGCCAGCCGTCTTCAACAGCGCGAGGTGCTTCGACACGGTCGAAAAATCCAGCCCCACGATGTCCCTCAAGTCACAGACGCAAAGCTCGCCATCCGCCAACGCATCCACCATCTGCACCCGCGCTGGATGGGCCAGGCTCTTAATCACCTGCGCCCGGACCATGGCTTTGGATTTCGATAAACTCATGCATGCATATTTGGCAAAATGACCATGTATGTCAAGGGGGTGTGAATGTTTCAGAAAGCCGTAGAGGAACTGGGAACCAGTTTCTTTAAGCTTCCTTTTGGAAAGTAAAAAAATGGGCGGTCAAGGGACTGACTCGCCCTACCCGAGGATAAAAGGAGCTGGCGCGAGCGCGAAGCTTCCTGTTGATGGTAGGGCCGGGCAGTCCCTTGCCCGCCCATTTATCTCTTGTGAGTTTGACCCATGACATTAATCACACCCCTGCAGAGACAGCTTGAGATCGAATCACGAAACACAAATGGAGAGCAGAAGCCCTGAAAGGGCTATATCCCCCAGCCCGAGGTCGCGAAGCCACCTTGGGTGTACAAATAAAAAGCAACCTGCCCCGAATGGGCAGCATCCAGACCCCCACACCCTCAATTGAGAACCTGTTTCTTTCTGACCCTCCCCCTGCCAAGCAATTTTCAAATATCCAGTCTGGCGACTTTGCAGGCTGACAGTTATTTTATACCCCAATGGACGCCGATACCTTTTTCTCCCAACAAGCCGCCGTTCTGGACGCTGCGGATCGCAAACTTATTGAGGTTCTGTTTCAGGAGGGTCAGAGCCATCTTTTCGAAAATTGGGAGGATGCAGAACCTGAT
>JBGTLQ010000007.1:0-2259 GCA_041744075.1 Terrimicrobiaceae bacterium | reverse complement strand
CCTGCCACCAATCCGTGTTCACCAAAACCGGGTGACTCTCAATTTCCATCTTGTGCAAGAGATGCGCCAGGAGATTGACCTTTTCTTTGCAGTCGCCAAAGCGTTTCGCGAAGACTTCCGCAGGCAGGCGCGGCTGATGGGAATGAATCCCGCCCTCCATGCCAAGATACCGCACTTGATCCTGAACAAAACGCAGCGCGGCGCCGGCCTTCTCCGCTGCGGTGGGCAAGGTGGCCCATTGGGCGAGCTGGGATTCCAGTTCGGCAGGAAGGGGATGGCGCCGCTCGTAAAGTGGAAGTGCCCAATCCACCACGTCGCTCCAGGAACCCCAATCGGAAACTTCGATGAAAGGATAAACCTGGACCCAAGGCGGGATGTCGTCTTCGGCAACAATAACGGGAGGATCCTTCAATTCCCAAGTGAGGAGGCGATCTTGAATCACTGGTTCCAAATCGGTTGCGTGAGGGGTGATAGTGAGGGACTGATCTTCGGCCCGCTCAATCCGCTGCCGAATGATCTGCTGGGGGTAACTTGCGCCGGTCAGAAGACTGCGATAGGTGCGGCCCTGCATGACCGGGTTTTGGCCTCGCCGGGTGAAGGAGTAGCAAAGGATGTCGCCGACACGAATGTCGGTCAGCCGGATAACGATGGTCTGAGAGCCATCAACGATAAAACTCTCCATATCACGCTCTCGTTGAAGGACCGAAATGATCTCGTGAGTCAATCGATCCTGCCATTGCCCATCACGCAACACTCGGACTTTATGGAGTTCGAGCGTTTGATAAGCGGGATCGACTGTAATCCGAATTTCGGAAGCGTTCTGCACTCCGGTTTCATTGAGGTAGTGGCGTGCGTATTGACCAAAGAGTTCCTGAGAAGTCACCCGCAGGAATTCGTCCGTCATAAAGTAGAACACCCCGTTACTTAACTGATCGGACGGAATATTTTCAGGTTTTGTGCACAGCAAAGGAGCTGCCCAGGCCGGTTCAGGAGTGATGCGATAGAATTCCGATGAATGAACGGCACCGAGCCAATGGCCGGTGGTCAGGATCAAAAACAGCAATTTCAGCCAGAAGCGGATATAAAACATGGGATTCGGAGCGTGGAAATACCATGCGCCCACCGGATTGTCGAGGACCCCGAAACGCGTTCAGGCATGGCGCTCGGCCAATTCACAAAAGAGAAAAATTTACCATGAAGAGCATGTAGGACATGAAGGGGGAGAAGAAAATCAGCATTCTGTCTTCTGCCTTTCCTTCATGCTCTTCAGGTCCTTCATGGTTTTTATCCAAATCAACCAAAAAAGTGTCAGCCTATATAAGCGGTTGATAGTTAAAGCCCTTTGGCCCAGGCATGTCTTTCTCCTGGTGTATTGGCCGTGGGCATGGCGGGCCTGACTTGCTTACAGAACGTGATGGATGCATCAGAGAATATCCATGGATTCCTCTGCGAGGGCGTTTCTGCGAAGAGTTAGCTTTCTCCCCAGCGGGGACATTTTAGGGAGATCCACTTCCTCACGGAAATAATCCATCAATTTATCATAACATTCCCCCAGTGCATCGGCGTCCCGCATCCGTGAAATCATTTTTTTGCAGCGTGTCCTTGCCTTGTGGATTCGCTCGCCCAGCGACAGGGTCTCATCGGTGGAATCGTCATAAGCTTTGACAAGCTGCTCGTGTGCAATTCTCCGGAGATTTTCATCGCAGTTCCATTTGATGTTGAATCGATATGCCATGGATCAATGAACATCAAAACCAGGTTGCTGACAAATTTAGCCGACCTATATTTTGCCGTTCAGTGCCTTATGGCAGGTTTTTAGCAGCATATCTGCCGCGTAGGGCTTGCTGATAAAATGACTCAGCCCGGCCCCCAGGGCCTTGGAGAGTCCTCCTCTGGATGTCAGCCCGCTCGAACCGATAATGTTAGCCTTGGGGTCGATGGCTTTGATCGCAAGAATTGCGGATGGACCGTCCATCACTGGCATCGCCATATCCGTGAGGATTAACTCGATCTTGTCCTTCTTCATGGCATAAATGGCCACGGCCTCAGCACCGTTGGTCGCGGTGAGCACTTTATATCCAAAGCGTTCCAACGTGTGTTTCGCGATGGCGAGGATTGCGTCCTCATCATCGACGACCAACACCAATTGTCCATTGCCACGGGGATGCGATTCTGTGGTTTCAACATTTTCCTTATAAGGAACGGAGCTGCTGCCAATTGGAAAGTAAACCCTGAAAATGGAGCCCTTTTTTGGTTCGC
>JBGTLQ010000006.1:0-2557 GCA_041744075.1 Terrimicrobiaceae bacterium | reverse complement strand
ACTGAGGAAAGCGACAAGCTGCGTTTTATTACCACTGTTGGACTTTGGGATTTACAAATTCCTAACAACAACATATTGAGTAGGATAGGTAGCATTATTCTCATAATCATGGAATTCTATGAAGAAGAGTTACAATACTTTGAGAATTTAGTCGATGTCTTTCCAAAACCTCCCAAGCAGCAAGCTTCGCTCTGTTCAAATTTTAATTTTAGCGACGAATGGCATTCATAGCCATCGAAGTGACAATCTCGCAGGTCGTCATTCAATCTGAATCATGCTGGGTTTTTCACCTCCAGAGAGAAATATTTTCTCACATTTGTGCTCTTCAAATGCGACCTTCGCGTCAGCCCACAGAATCGTCGCCATCAGTCGTCTGCTACGAGCTTGTTAATTGCTGCTTTCTGCTTCAGATTGTCCCCATCAATGCAACGTCGTTCCGCAGAGTTTTTCGCTGGGATTGGCCTCATGAGGATGGGGTTGGAGTCTGAGGGGTGGTCCACGGTGTGGGCCAATGACATTGATGAGAAGAAGTGGGAGATGTATCGCGACAACTTCGATGGGGAGGAGTGCAAGTTCGTCTTGGACGATGTCCATAATGTCAGCGGGATTGACATCCCAGACATCGAATTGGCTACGGCGTCGTTCCCATGCAATGGCCTCTCGCTTGCGGGGTCCCGTCATGGGCTGGCCGGAACTCAATCGTCGGCCTTTTGGGGGTTCATCGATGCGATTCAAGGGATGGGGAAACGCCGTCCGCCATTGGTTTTGCTTGAAAATGTGGCAGGCTTTCTCAGCTCCAATGACGGAAACGACTTTCGCGATGCCCTAGTTGCTCTGAACGAATTGGGCTACGCCGTAGATGCGATTCTCATCGACGCCGTTCGATTTGTGCCGCAGAGCCGTCAGAGGTTGTTTGTGGTTGGGAGCAAGGCGAAGCCGGAACGCGTTCGGGAGTCATCTCCGCTGCTGCTTCAAAGTGACGTGCGTCCGGCGGCTCTCGCCGAGTTCATTTTTTTGAACCCGGATATCGGATGGTCGATACGCCAGCTCCCGGATTTACCACCCTCGACAGTCCGTCTTGAAGACATCGTTGAAGACGTGCCGCTAAATTCGGAAATGTGGTGGTCGAAGGAGCGCTGCGAATATCTTTTGAACCAAATGAGTGACAAGCACCGGGGTGTCGCGGAGCGAATGATTTCAAGCTCGAAAGTCTCCTACGGAACTGTTTTCCGAAGGGTCAGAAAAGGACGATCCATGGGAGAGCTTCGAACCGATGGCATCGCTGGGTGTTTGCGGACACCGCGTGGCGGCAGTGGTCGGCAGATTCTTTTTTGTGCGGGTAGGGGAAAATATACTGTGCGTTTATTGACTCCGCGTGAGTGTGCCCGGCTGATGGGAGCTGATGGTTATAAAATCAACGTGCCCCTCAACCAGGCTCTTTTCGGTTTTGGTGATGCGGTTTGTGTGCCTGCCATTGAATGGATTGCTCGCAACTACCTGAATCCGGTCCTTGATGACATGCGCGAAATTCCATTGCCATTACCAACAGGTCGAAAAGCTGCTCCGTATCCGCGTTCCCGACCAGTCAAAAAGGCATGAGTTCACTGATCAAAGAACTTGAGTCGCTTGCTCTCAATCATCGCAAGTTCCTTAACAAAGGGGGGCTTTGCGTGGGATTGGTAGTCACCAAGGCGGCTTTGGAGCGTGGGCTGCCCATTGATCCTGACTCGCTCAGGACAGAAGAAGGCGGGCAGGTCGCCGGTCTTGGTAAGGCTGCTGTGCAAACGATCCTTGCCACCTACGGAATCACCAAAGTTCTGGCTGAAGAGGGTGGTCGAACCAGCCGGGGGAGCCTGGGACTCATGAAAACTTATGTGACGGCCCTCAATTCGCTGAATGAGAAATCCAGCAAAATTGATCTCCAATCTGCGATGGACTGGTGGATGGAGAAGGTGCGTTTGCACTTCGCCAGCGAAGGGCCAAAATTCCATTTTGACGCAGGGAAATCCGTGGCTGCGAACTTGACTGATCTTTTTTTGCAGGCTTCTGAAATTCAGAAGAATTCGGGTGGGGCGAATTTTGTGGGCGCTATGCTCCAGCATCTGGTGGGCGCAAAACTTGATATCGTGCTTGGCATGAATACGGCCCAACATCATGGGTTTTCCGTGGCAGATCACTCCACCAATAGACATGCGGATTTCGAGATCAATGGAGTAGCCATTCATGTCACCACCCATCCAAGCGAGGCCCTGATTCGAAAAGCTGCCAAAAACCTCAATGCGGGATTCAAACCACTCATCGTTACCCTCGGAAAAGGAGTTGAGGGCGCAGCTTACCTGCTCCAAGCAACCGAATGGAAAGACCGGATCGATGTGATTGACGCCACACAATTCCTCACAGCAAACATTTACGAACACAGCCTTTTCCAAGCGGATGAATGCAAGGCAACGTTTCTTGCGATCTTAACCCGATACAACGAGATCGTTCAGGCCTGCGAGACGGATCCTGTTCTGCTCATTCGGTTCTAGCAATGGTCTGACCCCATTTCTGAACTTTG
>JBGTLQ010000005.1:0-4567 GCA_041744075.1 Terrimicrobiaceae bacterium | reverse complement strand
TGGACCAATTTGCTGAATGCCAAAATGTTTGCACCGGAAGGCTGTGTCGCCCGGATCCATTGGACCGATTGGCGAGGCAAGCAATACGAATGGTCCTCTGTCTTCGATTCACCCAATGGCCTCAATGCACATGTGTTCAGTCGTGCCCTATGCGAAAACAGCCGATGGCGTAATCCCGATATTCTACCAGGAGTCCAAGGCGAGCTAGTGCCCTATCATTCGATACGGGATTGGATCGTTGAGACCTACGGACGTGGAGCCTGGCCCGGGTTATATGAGGTTTTCAAGGAAACTCCGCGACTCGTGGAGCAAATGACAATTTGTGCAGATCGCTACCATTCCGCACACAGTTTTATTTATTGCCTGCCCTACCCTCACCATGTTGCAAACCTCCAGGCTATGGTCGACGAAGCAGGCCTCGACTACATTGAGTCTAGCAAACAATGGATTGAATCACGCGCTCTTGAGCTTCGCGATAAGGTGGCAATCCTTGAAATCGAGCCGACTCAACGAAAAGCACAGCTCCTGCGTTCATTTGAAATCATGGCTGCCTTCGCCGGCCTGCACCGGATTTGGCTGCTACAAATTGCTGAGCTTGTGGAATGGCAGAGGAGTGGAGCTGAGTACCCGTAACGTATCTTGGAGTCTATAGACAAAAGCATATCCGCTACCAAATCCATCACTGAAACATTGGGCGGAGGAATGGCACTCATGCTCAACGAGCGTTTTTTACTTGATTTTTCTCAACTCGACACGTGGGTCCGGTCCAGAGGCAATTCCGAACTCTCCCACTAACAATCTGAACTATTCCCCTACTACACACAAATTTATTAAGGCTGATAAGCTGTGGGGATCCCGTTAACTGGATCAATTTGTATGGTGATGAAATTCGACGGTAGCACAAGCGGGGGTGGGTTTGAAGGAACCAATGTCACAAAACATTTCTCAGCCGGAGGGAAAGACGTGGTTCCGTCAGGATCAAATGAGAGCATCCAGTAGACATATGATTTCCCAGCTCCCGGCAAATCTGGACTAGTTGGGCCGGGGGTTCTTGGAGAATCTTTCAGCAGAGAAGAATATGTCGGATTATTAAATATTTCGATTCCGATAGGTAACTTCTCGAATTTCACAATTGGACTTCGTGTGGAATCCGGCAAGCGACGAAAAATCCATATTCCCCGTATCGCATCAGGGGCGTCGGGATCTGAGGCATTCCTGATTAACCACAACTCCGTTGTTCTATTTTCGGCCATTGCGGTTTGTCTCGCTGTTCCGATGGCCCCGTAAAGCAATGAACCTGCCTGTTGGAGCCTATATCCACGAGAAATATTCTGGAATGCAGGTATTATCAGCACCGCAAGGATACAAATAATCGCGACGACAACCAGTAGTTCAATCAGTGAAAATGCCAGAGCTTTTTTCAAGGAGAAAACCTCCTTAGACTAATTGTCCGGAATCGATAAAACGAATCGGCACTAATATCCGCAGTGAGAAAACCAGGCAGAGCCGGATCATTTGGATCGATGTAGCGTTCAATTGTCTCCGACCCTCGCCATTCCCCGATGACTTTGTCGCGTGTTTCCGTCCATGTCGAATAATCAGGTCCTGTAGGTCTCAGGGATTGGACCATGACATGAACAGTATAAGTGTTGGATTTTGTTGTTAACCGGGGATAAAGAAGGGCATAGGGCTGCTCCAAAGCATTGTCACCAGTGGCTTTTTTTCCAGACCAGAAGGAGGGCAAAGTATCCACGGTCTCGTTTTCGGGGACCAAGTCCAGTGCACAGATTTCACTTGCCGTGACGAATACTCTTTTTCCAGACGTCTGATCAAATCTTGCCGTAAATCCCCTGAGAGTTTCCGATTTATTGATTGCAAATCTTGTATCGGCGGTAGCCAGTGTCCCACCATCACGATTCGTCAGGGCTGTATTGTCTGTGGTATAACTGCTTGGAATAGCCGTGATACGCACCGAATCAAAGACAGCACGAAGCGATGTATCCCTATTGAGGTAACCGTAGAATGGAATGATTCGGTGATTCATGTTAACCTTACCAGCCGTTGAGAAGGGGTCGCTAATGGCATAAGGCTCCACGATTGGCATATGAAATAAGTCAAGTAACGCGTGATCGGGAAGGCCCTGCGCTCCAGGATGAGGGGTGGCGGTTGCTCCAGCATAGTAAGTGCGATATGGCCGGAACAACGGCGTCTGCCATGCGAAAAGTCCACCGCGTTTAACCCCTGTTGGAAGACTACCAAAAATTACAGGTGATGGGAATTGTCTGTTTGGTGAGAATAGTGTTCCCGTTGGAGAGAAGGTCTGGGTATCAAAATATCCTGTCCCTGTAGAAGAGGTGGATCCCGTGGTTGCAAAGGTGGACTGATATGGAAAACCCTCATCTGGCTTCGATAGGTAGGAGCCATCAGCAAGAAAGCCAATGCCGCTATCCCAGTCAATCGCTGGATAATCCATTGGGGCCAGCAACGAACCTGCGGGTGTCGACGTCGGGGGAATGAGATGTGTTTTCCCAGTAGCTCCAGGAATCAGACCGTTAATCCATCGTCCTCTTGTGTTATACTCACCATAGTTCGTATTGTCTCCGGGCCATGAGGCAAGCGATGAGGCAGGCCAAGCATTGACACCTGGGGTCAATGAATGAGCACGTCTGATCACGCTCGAATAGCCCGCCCTGGGCGAAAAGGTGGCCGTATCCATACAAGCAAGGCTTCGCCAATCGCCGCTGGTAAAGGTCACGCTCCGAACTGTGTCTTGCGGCTGCAGCCAGGTGTTTGCTGATGTCAATCCGCCTGAAAATCGTTGGCCTGCACCTGTGGACCACAGAGGTGTAGTTGTTGCTGGATCTTTTGGTCGAAGCAAAGCTCCGTGCGGTTCAAACCGCAGCTCACAAGTCTGCAGGATCACCTCTGAACCACCTGCTGTAGAAAGAAGTTCAGCAGTGAGATTTGCAGCGGCCATGGAAAAAGTCGCGTTTGGAATGGTGAACGATCCACTGGTAGGAGGTAGGACACCTACTAGGACCTGACCGGCTGTCGTGCTTAATCCAGGTCCTATAGATACACCACCCACAGTCGCCTGGGCTCGGTTTGGGAAATTGAGAATCGCTTCATACGTATCAGAAGGAAAATCGGAGGACGATTTACCATCCAACAAAAAGGTTTGCAAACCCCGAATTCGAATTTTTAGAAATGTATTATTCTGTGCATCAGCATTCATTGAAACGGCACCTGCTGATGGCAAATTGAATTGAAACAGCATTCCCATACGGTATTTTCGATCCGCGTCTTGAATCAAAGCGGGGGGTGCGGGAGCAACAAAATCTGGAACAAAAAACACTCCTGCCTCGATGATGATCGGAGTCCTCCCCCCACCCTTGGTGTTATTGGATGGATGTTTTGTCGGAACAACAAAACCCTGAGGTTTTCCAATCCCTAAAGTGTAGTCAGTTGCACCCGACGACGCATCGGAAAGATTACCTATACGAATTGTATCAAATATCTCGGTGAGTAACTGGTCTCTATCCACCCCAAACTTCGAAATATCAGCAAATCCATTTACAGGTCCTCCTAATCCCGGAAATGCTCTGCCAGTCTGCCTTTGAAGGTATTCGTAAACCCCGTTGCTTGTATTACCAGACAAGGCAATATCTTGAGAGGCACTTAGTGGGTTAGACCTCCGGAAGAAAAATTCGTCCCCACCGATCGTTGAACAGAATGCAATCAACTTGTCCAGTGCCGTTCGCTGCCCTTCATCATCAGGCATTGGCCAGATGGTCACCCTCGGCTGACCAAAGGCATTGAGTTCAGGGGCTCGGCTGTGACTCGTCAGAAGGAAACGTCGATTTTGAATCTCTTGTTGTGTCAGCAAGGTACTATTTACTGATCTGTCCGGCGCAAAATAAAGTTCATCCACACTGCTGTATAGACGTTCACCTTTTGGAGCCACTGCGGTAAAGCCAGTGAGCAATCGGGGATTTTTCGTACCCCCTTCAGATCCACCCTCTCGAATTCGGGGAGTGATTGAGAAAATATTTGATGGAGTGAGACTGCCAGGCAGCACAGCATTTAGTGCTGTTGTTGCTGGGTGCCCTGGAAATCTTTGATACTCTCCAGTTGCTGGCTGGTTTTGTGAAAGGAACCGATCTTCCTGTGGACTGAGAACAAGCGGAGTCGCCGAGTAAGCCCAGTAAGGTGTGGCACCATCTATATTACTGCCAAAACTCGCGGTATTGACATTAACTTTGCAAGTTTCATCGTCTGTCCAAAAACCCACACGACCCACTATCCGATTTGACTCGGATGGCACAGCTGCTGTTGATGAGAAGGTGATTTTACCAGCGGAAGCAGAATCTGGAATGGCCAGCTCTCCATTGGCAAGGACGTATAGCCAACGAACAGGCATTGGAATGGGATTATTTGTTGGGGAAATTGTAATAGAGCTATCAAAACCTGGCGCACCTGTTGATGAGAAGCCGCTGATAGGGGTGGTGGGGGGAGTAACTATGGGATACATCAATAATCCATCTGCATCGGCTGCCGGGGCATTGAG
>JBGTLQ010000004.1:0-4830 GCA_041744075.1 Terrimicrobiaceae bacterium | reverse complement strand
ACTCCGGCACGATCGTGCAGAGCGACTCATCAGTTCGTCCTAAAGAAGCTTATGAAAGTAGAGCAGTTCGATTTTCTAATATTGTGGCAAGAGAATCCGGCCAAAAGGCTATTCAAGAAACATATGGAAATCCTAGAGATCCCCGTGGAATATACTTCACCGTCAAATCTCCTTTGGGAACTCGCCGCGATTTAGAGCCCTAGCCCAATCGAGTTTGAGAATAAAATAATAATCATGATTAAAATCGCATCTTCAATATTGCTGCTTTCTGTCTGCCTTTGTTGTTCGCATGCTGAAACGATTAATTTCTCAGTTGAGCAGATCAAATCGGATAAAGTGGAGAGTCAACTTGAGGGCATCGGATTTATAAAAGAAAATTCAGGTGAGCTTGCTAAATATTCAGATCAGCTCGAAAGTGTTCACGCAAGACTTGAGGAGCTGAGTCAGCAAATATTTAAACTAGAAGAGAATACGGCCTCAGGTAATCCTGAAGTGCAGATTAACGTTGCAGTTGCAGCGGTAGCATTAATGGTTGATTTAAACAAAAGTCGTCTAAGTTACATCAGATATCTTGCTTGGGAAGCAGATCAACTCGACAGCTACGCCAGAATTATGATGTCAAGTTCAAAGCCGCAAAGGGTTGCTGAAGGCCTTTACTTAGCGTCTTTAGGAGTTGCACCGAGCTTACAGCAAAGTTTCTCAAGCCGTTTGTCTACAGTTCTTCTTTTCAATGATACGACAGCTCAACTTCAAGCTTTGTCAGCATGCTTGTTTGTATCAAAAGATTTTTGGAATAGAGCTTTGTCATTAGAGTCAATCATTAATCAAATTCCTCAAATAAAAAAGCTTGCCTTGTCGAAGGACCCAGATGTTCGAGCAGTTGCTAGTGACTTGTTGCTACATTTAAGTGATAGACAATCTTCCACCACAACTGTTTCCGAATAAATGTTGCGAACTTTTTCTGATCGTACTTTTGCCAAAAATGCGTCGAAGACAATTCCAACCACAGCAAGAGCAATGCCAAAGGCGATAGGCACACGAGGAAGCTTCTTGCTACTAACGGTCGGCTGTAGGCGGAAAGGCGTTCGATTATCACTCGAGACGAGTCAACGGCCGGACCCTCCAATACCACCGCTGTTATCGCCAACCTGCGAAGGCCATATCGGATTTTCACCGTGGCTTTTCTTATGAAAACGACTGAGACTCGCGACTCCCTTGTGCTATGTCCGATTGATTGCAAAGATATTCCCGATGATTGTCAATGCTCCGCGAGGACGTGGCAGGGGACAGTGCTGCTCTGGAAAGTAGCTGAGAAATAGGCTCGCACCCTTTTTCTTCTATTGCTTGGGGACCGGTATAAGGATGTGCTGGCGGAGGAGGATGGAGACCTGAGTTTCTATGTTGAAAGGCTTATCGACTACGTGCACTTGAATCCCGTTAAGGCAGGGATTTTTTCTGTGCAGAATGGCGGAAGTGTTTGTGAGTATCCATGGAGCAGCGTTGCAAGGGGCTATGCCGTTCTGCCATCGAAGCGTCCGAAGTGGCAGTGTTGCGAGGAGATGTTTACGGCGTTTGGATGGAAAGACAATGCCTCCGGACGGCTAAACATGATCGAACACCTGGATGAGAGGGCAGCCAGTGAAGAGCGATAGTGATGCGGAGTTCCTGACTTGTTGTCAGCGCGGGACCGGCGTCTCAGCAAGTTGCGCAAAGGTTGCGCCGTCTTGCAAAAGCTCTCCGTCCTATACTGGGAGACATGTTGCGAGTGGTAATTTGATAATGGCTTACTTACCTCCAAAATGCAAAAGACCTTCGCACGAAAATCGTTATGCTCGGAGCTCCGAGCAAACCAGTCGCAGACCTCTATCCAAGCGGCTAAAAGATTGATGACTTCGAATTTCCAAGAAACAAGTGATGCTTGGCGTGATTTCCACATCTTGTAACGCGTTCATCACACGTGATTCTTTGCCCGAAGGGCACTGCGCAAACGAGCAGCTGGTTTGCGTCCCAGGGGAATCGGATTTGGGAATCCTGTCTGTTCGATCACAGACTCATCCCGATCTTTGGCGAGGACTTTTCGAACATGATTGAGATTCACGATCAAAGAACGATGGACTCGGATGAAAAGCGACTTTGGGAGAAGATTCTCCCATTCGTTCATGGTTCGACGAACAAGCACATGTGAGCCATCTGCCAAGTATACCTTGGGGTAGTTTTCATCGGCCTCGATGCAGCTGATCTGTCTCACAAAAACAACATGCATCTTGGAGTCGGATTTCAGAAGAATCTGATCGTCCTCGCGAAATCGTTGGGGATTGGTAGGTGGCGGCCTATGAACAACGTTTTCCAAGGCGCGAGCGAGCCGATCTGGACGAACAGGCTTCAGCAGATAGTCGATGGCATTCACGTCAAATGCCCGAATGGCAAACGTGTCGAATGCCGTCACAAAAATGATCGCAGGGAGTGGGTCGAGTTTGGGCAGAAGCGAAAACCCGTCCCCATCTGGCATCTGGACATCCAAAAAAATCAGATCTGGGCGAAGATCGGAATACAAGGATGCCGCAGTTGAGACAGAATTGGCTTCCCCAACAATTTTGACATGCGGATGCGAGCAAAGCAGATCGCCAAGGAATTCCCTTGCAGGGGCCTCATCATCAACAATCATGGTCCGCAATTCCCGAGCGCTCATGGGGCGATTTCGATTCTGACTGTTACCCAGCCGTTGTCGGTTTTCACGTTGATGCGATGCCGGTCGGGATAAAGTAGCGCCATCCGCTTGCGGACATTGCCGAGTCCGACTCCACCAAACTTTCGGACATCCTCTTCCTCAACCCACGATCCCGTGTTGGCGACCTCAATTAGGAGAGAACCAGCGGGAAGCTTTGAAACATGCATTCGAAGCCGCAAGGGTTTTGGCGATGTCATTCTCCCGTAGCCAATGGCGTTTTCCAGCAACGGTTGAAGGAGGATCCCGGGAACAGGGACTTCCCGGGCTGCAAGGTCGATTTGGCAATCAATCTCGAGCTCATCGCGAAACCTCGCTTTTTCGACCGCCAGATAGGCGACCAAGGCGTCATACTCCTCTCCAACCGGAATCAAGCTCTTGTCACGATGGGATAGAGAAAAACTCAGGTAATCCGAAAGCGACTGAACAACTGGACGAAGTGTCTCAGGCGACCGGGTCAAGCCTGCTTGAATCATGGTGAGGGCGTTGAACAGGAAATGTGGATTCATCTGGGCTCGAAGCATTTGGAGTTCCGCGTCCTTCTCAGCAGCTTGAGAGACAGCCAACGAGCGATCCCGATCCAACCGTTCCATGAGGAGCTTGATCCCAAAATAGAGGAGGCTCCACCCCAAACAAAGCCCAGTGCGAAAGTAGAAGATCCCAAAAATTACCGGCGGGGTGAATGTCTTCTCCGCATCAAAATCGAGAAACTTGTGAAAGGCCAAACTGAACAGAGTCAGAATTAGTCCGCTCACCAAGGAAACCCCGGCGACAAGTCCAAACAAACCAACTTTAGATATCTTGTCGTG
The DNA here is from genome assembly GCA_041744075.1 of Terrimicrobiaceae bacterium. Lineage (GTDB taxonomy): Bacteria > Verrucomicrobiota > Verrucomicrobiia > Chthoniobacterales > Terrimicrobiaceae > JAJTZA01. The sequence continues at coordinate 1,296 of JBGTLQ010000004.1, read as the reverse complement.
GTAGCACCTCCGGTAAATTTCTCGCATGCCAATCGTGATGAGAAATCCCAAACCATCGCGGTAGAGTGAAACCAGAACCGAGGCCGGTATGGTTTCCAGCACCACCCATTTCGAGGGAAAGGAGAACACTGTGAAGGCCAGCCAACCTCCCAACTGAAATCTCCAAAACATCGGAATCTTGGAACAAAATCTTCCGGGTCCTATTTTGCGCGATCCCTGCGAATCTGACTCGGTCATTTGTCAGCCTCCTCGGTCGTTCTCTCGCTTCCCGTATTCCTCCAGAAGATGAAGGCAGGCGTCCATCGATTTGATTCCCCCTGAAGTGCTGGAATCCATAAGGCAGGCCGCTGCACAAGAATGAGCCGCTCTCAGGCATGCTGAAAGCGGCCGCTGCTCATGGTATTCATGTAAAAAACCAGCCGTGAACGCGTGACCGCTCCCGGCAGCGCTTCGGATTCGAACTTTCGGCAGCCTTACGCTTCCTTCAAGCACTTTTTCGCCGTTTTTTGACAACGCCAGTGCCCCCGCTGGATAACGGATCACGGCACATTCCCCGTGGCCGAAAGCGAGCAACTTGGAAGCTGCCTCCTCGGCAGCGGACATTTCCACTCCAGCAGCGTATCGAATTCTGACTCCGGTCAACATTTCGGCGACTTCCACATTAAAAATCGCTAGGTCAGTTTCATGAAGTGCGGCTCTCGCCTCGGTCTGAAACTTGCTGGACGGATTGGTTCGCTCAATATCAATGCAGGTCAGAATTCCCTGTCTGCGGGCGCTTGCCAAAACCGAGGCGGCCTTGCTCCCATGTCGGGAATCTTTGGCATCCAAAGAGGCGAGAAAAAACAGCGTGCCCAAGAAAAAGATCCGGCTCGTTTCATCTTTAAAATTGAAGTCTTCGGCCCGCAATTCGGCATTGGCCCCGGCATGATTAAAACTTGTGCGGATACCGGTTTCTTCAGCGGTCATGACATCGGAAAACGAGGTGGAAGCCTCAGCCACCACGCGGATTTGTGAAATATCGATGCCATGACCCTTGCAATCATTCAGGATACTTGAGCCATCCATATCTCGTCCCACGCAGCCAATCGCCCGCAACGGAAAACTCGCCCCCAGGCGGCACAAATCGACAAGAAGGTTATATGGCGCACCCCCATTGTTAACCGTCTCGCTCAGAACAGATGTGCAGGACCCTTCCGTGGGAAACTGGCTGATGACTTTATTGTAATCGACGATCCAAGTGCCCGCCGCTGTGATTCCGCTTCGTTTCATAAATATCGCTGGTCAGGAACGCTTGGT
>JBGTLQ010000003.1:0-3128 GCA_041744075.1 Terrimicrobiaceae bacterium | reverse complement strand
ACTCGAGGGGTCTATTGGTGCCGCCAATGAGGGCACAACCATGGCGCTTGGTTCTGCCTCCAGAATTTCTTGTTTTGTGATCCCAAGTGGAAACTTACCAACCATCAGCTCAAACATCTGGCCAACGGCGATCGTATGCTGAAAAAGCAGCAGGAAAAGAAAGAGGTATTTCATCGACTGTGGATTCGAAATTCGTCGCACCATCATTTGTTCATGCCCTTTTTTATGTCCTCGAGTAGCATGCACCTCGTGGACAAAGTTCGTCTTGGGTCTGCTTCGTGGACTCTCTATCGATCTTCCATAAAATCAGGCGTTTTCGAATCCATCTGGTCGTTGCGAGCTCCGAATCTCTGGCTTGAAGCATCTCTTGCCTGATCTCATTTTGTCGTTTCTTGAAATGCTCGGAGTGTCGAATTCTAGATGGCCCGTCACTCACTATGCCGTCTTGGAAAAATTTCATTGGCTGGTTTTCCTTGGTTGGGAGTCTATGAACTCGTTCGAGTGTGATTAAGACTAGATGAGAGCATGCTGGAAAGCGCCAAAGGTGCGGGATTGACGCAGGTCGCACTGCATTCATGATGACCCAATGAAATCCTATCGCAAAGAAATTTGGTTTCAGGTTCCGGCGAGGCGTGGTTTTTTGAACATCACTTCGCAAATCACTGTTTGTCTGGAGGAGAGTGGCATTCGGGAGGGCCTTTGTCTGGTGAATGCGATGCACATCACGGCAAGTGTTTTTGTGAATGATGATGAGTCGGGCCTGCATCGGGATTTTGAGAAATGGCTTGAGGGGCTGGCTCCTGAAAAACCGCATTCCCGATATGCCCATAATGGGGCGGAGGATAATGCGGATGCCCATCTTAAACGCAGTATCATGGGGAGGGAGGTGGTTGTTGCGGTCACGGAGGGGCAGCTCGACTTTGGGCCATGGGAGCAAATATTTTATGGCGAGTTTGATGGGCTTCGTCGCAAGCGGGTATTGGTTAAGATTATTGGTGAGTGATGAAAAGGAGGAATGCCGGCCCCGCAGGCGCGCGGGGCCAGCGGTCTCAGCCCTGGTCTGGCGCGGCCGCTGTTTAAACCGACCCTGAGAGGCAAGAGCTCAAAAATCACGCTTTCCTTGGAAGGGGGAGGCGGGTATTTTCAGCGGAACGAAATGACAGCTTCCACGATCAGAATTCCGGCCACGACGGCCAACCTTGGGCCCGGCTTTGATTGTATGGGGATTGCGCTTCAGATGTATAATTTTGTGACGGTTCGAAAGGTGTCTCCGTCATCGAGCGAAAAAGCTGGCCCGGCTGATGCGATGGTTGATGAAGCGGCGGCTGCCTTTTTCCGGGTTTCGAAGCGCAAGCCTTTCCTTTTTCATTGGGGCATTCGGGGGGAAGTGCCACGTTCTCGTGGGTTGGGCAGCAGTGTGACTGTTCGGTTGGGAATATTGCATGGGCTCAATGATCTCTGTAATGGGCCGCTGGAAAGGGAAGCGATTTATGAGCTTTGTGCGGAGTTGGAGGGGCATGCTGATAACGCGGCTCCTGCGGCCTTTGGAGGATTCACCATTGCCGGTCCTGGGACCGAGTTGCAACGGTATCGTGTGGATACCACTTTGGAGTTTGTGCTCTTGATTCCTGACTTTGAGGTGCTGACAGAAAAAGCCAGGAAGGTGCTGCCAAAAACGATCCCTTTTGCCGATGCCGTTTATTCTGCCTCACATGCGGCTGCGGTGGCTGGTGCCTTTGCGAGCCGGGATTACGCGCGGCTGGCCAATGCCTTTGGCGACCGGCTTCATCAACCCTACCGTCTAAAATTGGTGCCCTACCTTGATGATGTGATCGCGGCTGGTCGCAAAGCGGGGGCCTTGGGCGGCTGGCTGAGCGGGTCGGGGTCAACGGTGGCCTGTGTGACCCTTGGCTCACCCGAGAAAGTGGCTGCGGCGATGTTAGCCGCTTCCGGGCTCCAACACGCTTCCGCGATCACCGCTCGCGCTGATAATTCCGGCGTGAAAATTCCATCGAGCAAGTGAGACGCTGGCTCGAGGGGCTCGAGACTTTTGCCATTGATGTCATTCTCGGACGGCGTTACGGAAAGCGGGCAGATGTCCTTCGTTGGGTTATGCGTGGCGTCTCATGGATTTACGCCTTGTTGGTGGCGTCGCGCCTTGGGCTTTATCGGGGACGAACTCTGAAATCCCGACCGACCGGATGTCCCGTGATCAGCATTGGAAACTTGACCGTGGGAGGCACCGGCAAAACCCCTGTGGTCGAGATGTTGGCCGCCACCTTGCGGGATGGTGGACGAAATGTGGCGATTCTTAGCAGGGGCTACAAGAGCGTTCCCAAACCTTTTTTTGTGAGGCTGTGGGACAAGCTCGCCAAAAACAAAGGGGTGTTTATGCCTCGGGTCGTTTCCGATGGGGTTTCACTTTTGTTGGATTCGCGCGAGGCGGGAGATGAGCCATTCATGCTGGCGAGCAACTTGAAAGGGGTGGTTGTTCTTGTGGATAAAGACCGTGTCAAATGTGGTCTCCACGCCATCCGTGAATTTGGAACCGATGTGTTGATTCTGGATGATGGGTTTCAGTACCTGCGACTTCATCGAACAATCGAGATTGCCCTCATCGACCGCCAGTCACCGTTCGGAAATGAATTTCTGCTTCCTCGTGGCACGCTTCGTGAGCCCCCCAAAAATTTGGCACGTGCGACGCATATTTTTATCACCAAGAGCACGGAAGAAAACAACGATTCTCTCATTGAACGAATCCGCTGTTACAATCGCACGGCAGACATCATCGAATGTGCGCACCGTCCTGTCCTGCTCCGCAATTTCACAACGGGTGAAACCGAGCCACTGACCTTTTTGAAAGGATTAAAAATTGGCACGATTTGCGGCATTGCCGTTCCAGAAAGCTTTGAGGCGGCCCTCACTGACTTGGGAGCAGAAATTTGTGTGTCCAAAGCCTACACTGATCATCATCGTTACTCAGACAGGGAGGTGGAGGCCTTTATCCGGCGCTGTGCAAAGCGGGATTTGGATGCCATACTGACCACAGAAAAAGACGCCGTCCGCATTCCCCGAATTCTCGAACCCGAGGTTCCTATTTATTACCTGCGAGTAGAAATTGAGATTCT
>JBGTLQ010000002.1:0-4042 GCA_041744075.1 Terrimicrobiaceae bacterium | reverse complement strand
ATATCCAGAGCATTGATCGTCGCAGAATTAGATGTGAGTTCCACATTTCCTAAAGCAATCACGACATCGTCAGGGAGGCTGGGTAGCACATTCCCGCTCCAGTTGGTGTCTCCAAGATTCTCGGTGAACCAATTGTTATCGAGATCCCCCTCCCACTCGACTTGGCCAAGGGCATGGGTAGAAAACAACAAGCATGAAGCCATGAGGGTCAGGTAGAGTTCTTTCATGGTGCTACTGGTTGAGTGTTTGATTTAGGAAGCCACGAAGATAGAGTCAAATCTTCTTTTTGTGATAAGTGCCTCTTTGGATGGGATTTCAACATCCAAAACATACGAAACTGCTTGCCAGTCGCGTGGCGATTGAGATGCTGGAGGGCGAAATATGTCTGACACCATCATCACTTCCATCATTGCACGCCAAATTCTTGATTCCCGCGGAAACCCTACGGTTGAAGCCGACGTTGAACTTGCCGGGGGCGCCATCGGCCGCGCTGCCGTTCCGAGTGGAGCCTCCACTGGCGAGCACGAAGCGGTGGAACTTCGTGATGGAGTAAAAAACCGCTATCTCGGCAAAGGAGTTACCAAGGCGGTTGCCAACGTCACCAAATTTCTTGCCCCCGAGTTGGTCGGATTTGATGCCCTCGATCAGGTCTCGCTCGACAAACGCATGCTGGCCATTGATGGCACCCCGACCAAAAAGAAAATCGGGGCGAACGCCATCCTTGCCGTTTCCATGGCGGCTTCGAAGGCTGCGGCCCAACAAATCGGGCAACCCCTTTTCCGTTACATGGGTGGCCCCAACGCAAAGGTTCTGCCTGTGCCTATGATGAATATCGTCAACGGCGGTGCCCACAGCGATGCCCCCATCGACTTCCAAGAATTCATGATTGTCCCCAAGGATTTCCCAACCTTCTCGGAAGCTCTCCGCGCCGGTACAGAAATTTTTCATGCCCTCAAGGACGGCCTCAAAAAACGCGGCCTCTCCACCGCCATTGGCGATGAGGGCGGGTTTGCTCCCGTCTTCGCCTCCGCGGAAGATGCGTTGGACACCATCGCAGCCGCCGTTAAAGCCGCTGGCTACAAATTTGGCAGCCAGGTCTTTATTGCCCTTGATGTCGCCGCCAGCGAATTCTACGACTCCGCGAAGAAATCCTACATCTTCAAAAAATCTGACGGCTCAAAACGTAGCGCTGCCGAACTCGTCGAGTATTACAAAAAGCTTGTCGCCAAATATCCGATCATTTCCATTGAAGACGGTTGTGATGAAAACGACTGGTCTGGCTGGAAGCTCCTCACCGATGCGATTGGTGAAAAAGTCCAACTCGTCGGAGATGACCTTTTTGTCACCAATGTGGATTTTCTCCGCAAGGGCATCGACAGCGGCGTGGCCAACTCGATCCTCGTGAAAGTGAACCAAATCGGTTCCCTCACCGAGACCTTCGATGCCATCGAACTCGCCAAGGAACATTCCTACACCGCTGTGATCAGCCACCGCTCCGGCGAAACTGAAGATGCTACCATCGCAGATATCGCTGTGGCCACAAATGCCGGCCAAATCAAAACCGGCTCCCTCTGCCGCACCGACCGCGTCGCTAAATACAACCAGCTCCTCCGCATCGAGGAACTCCTCGGCGACAACGCCATTTATGGCGGGAAGATGAGGTAAGCTCACAACAGATCATTCGCGAGGCATTGCCGCACCCAAACATCAGGTGGATCGCGATCTCCGAGCGCGATGACAATGCTTCACGGCAAAGCCGGGTCGCTCTCCAAGAGCTCTGTGTCTTGGGAACCCTACCGTCCTTGAAAATAAGCCAGCCCTGACGCCACCCGATCCACATCGGGCAAACCCTCCAAAAGATCAGCGATGGCATCCCATTTGCCGCTCACAAGGGCTTCGCGGGCGTGCTCGGGGAGGGTTGCGGGAAAATCCATGTCAGCGACGGTGAGTTTGCTTTCCGTCAGATCGAGGGTGATCAGCGCGGCGGGGTCGGCTTCGATGAGGGCGGCGACGGAACGGATATCGACTCCTGACATCACAGCGCATGGCATACCCAGAGTGATGGAATTTCCAAAGAAAATTTCAGCAAAGCTTTCGGCAATCACGGCACGGAAGCCAAAGCGATAAAGGGCTTGAGGTGCATGCTCGCGGGAACTGCCGCAGCCAAAATTTGACCCAGAAAACAGGAAGCGCGCACCAAGGAAGCGGGGATCGTTGAGAGGATGGGGTTTATCTGAGCCGTCTTCGGCCCGGCGCTCGTCGTAATACGTGTATTCGCCAAGTCCATCAAAGGTCACACATTTCATAAAACGTGCTGGGATGATTCGGTCTGTGTCGGTGTCATCGCCGGGCACATAAACGCCGCGACCAGTGACTTGAGTGATTATATCGAGAGCCATAAGATTTAATTTACGTTAAAGACTTCGCGGGCATCCGCGATCTTGCCGGTGACAGCTGCTGCGGCGACCATGAGAGGGCTCATGAGAACCGTGCGTCCGGTGGGACTGCCCTGACGGCCTTTAAAATTACGGTTGCTGGAGCTGGCACAAAGTTGATCGCCGACCAGTTTATCGGGGTTCATGCCAAGACACATCGAGCAGCCCGCACCACGCCAATCAAAGCCGGCTTCGCGAAAGATTTCTGCGAGGCCCATTTTTTCGGCGAGTGTGGCAACCCCTTGGGAGCCGGGAACAACAATCGCTTTGACGCGAGACGCCACCTTGCGGCCTTTCAGATAGCGCGCCACTTCGGTGAGATCGCTCAGGCGGGCATTGGTGCAGCTTCCCAAAAAAACCACATCAACTGGCGTGCCTTTGATCGGCTTGCCGCCTTGCAGTTTCATGTGCACAAGCGCCTCCTCCGCCGTGCTGCGGTCCTTTTCGGGTAAGTCGGACGGAACCGGAACATTTTCGTCGATGAAAATGGCTTGGCCGGGGTTGATCCCCCACGTCACGGTTGGAGCAATATCCTCAGCACGGAAATTAACAACGTCATCATAGACCGCATCAGGATCCGATGCAAAAGAGGCCCATCGGACAACGGCTTCGTCCCATGCAGCTCCCTGCGGAGAATAGGGGCGACCCTTGAGGTAATCGAACGTGGTTTGGTCAGGGTTCACATACCCAACCCGCGCGCCGCCTTCGATTGACATATTACAGACTGTCATTCGTTCTTCCTGCGTGAAGGCATCGAAGGTGGACCCGCCGTATTCGTAGGCGTAACCAAGCCCGCCATTCACGCCAAGTTTGCGGATGATATGAAGAATCACGTCCTTGGAATACACGCCGGGGGCCAGTTTTCCGTCCACATTGATTCGGCGGACTTTGGGTTTGCGGATGGCCATCGTTTGGGTGGCAAGCACGTCGCGAACCTGGCTTGTGCCGATACCGAACGCGATGGCTCCAAAAGCACCGTGGGTTGAGGTGTGGGAATCGCCGCAAGCGATTGTTGTTCCGGGTTGGGTGATTCCCTGTTCGGGACCAACAATGTGTACGATCCCTTGCTGCCCGCTTGGGAGATCAAAAAATTTCACACCGGCTTCCTCACAATTTTTGCGGAGGGCCTTGATCATTTCATCGGCCAGTGCGTCGGAGAACGGCTCCTCGCGCTCATCGGTGGGGACAATATGATCCACGGTGGCAAACGTGCGGTTCGGGAATTTCACTTGCAGTCCAAGATCCTTAAGCATGCCAAAAGCCTGTGGGCTGGTAACCTCATGAATGAGGTGGGTGCCAATCAGAAGCTGCGTCGATCCATTCGGCAACTCTTTCACCGCATGCGCAGCCCACACTTTTTCCAATAACGTCTTGCTCATAAATTGACCAGACAGTATGGGGACTTGGATTCCGTAATGCAAGGTCGTCGTTTTGCCAGAATTTGGAGCAACCAAAAATGGCCCGGATTGATTGTCGCTTGGTGGAAAGACATCGATCCCACAGAAAGAAACAAGTGGGCGGGCAAGGGACTGCCGCGCCCTGCCCTGATAAGAACGAGCTGGCGCAAGCGCGAAGCGCCCATTTGATGGTAGGGATGGGCAGTCCCT
>JBGTLQ010000001.1:0-3501 GCA_041744075.1 Terrimicrobiaceae bacterium | reverse complement strand
GGAACCAATGTTCCCCTGCAGTTTTTGGTAAATCCTGACAATGCGTTTGTGGGGCCGGAATTTAGGAACCCCTCCTCCATTTTTTGGCAATCTTACATGGCCCGCGACCACTCGGCAGGCAATGTGTCGGTGGTTGGCTATTTTGTGCAGCGACCGTCGGCTACCCAATCCCAGTTGCGCCGTGTCTTTCTGGAGCCGCAGGATTCTCTCTATCGCCTGTATGATTCGAGCAATAATTGGATTTCCAGCAACGTCGTGGGTGCTTTTGCCTCGCCGTCCGGTCCCCCATCCACAGCTAACAGCGACCAAGGCTGGGTGGCAGATGGCGTTCTTGGCTTGTGGATTCGTTGCCTTGATGCCAATGGAAGCGTGATCTCCACAGATGGCGCAGGACTGCCAAAGGGATACGCCTTTGATTCCAGGCGCGGCTTCCGCTCGGGTACGGGCACCAATCAATTGATTTATTCCACCTTTAATGCCTATCCGGCGTTTGTGGATGTGGGGCTTGTTTGTGTTTCTCCACGCGACGTTCATCGCATCGATTCCTTCCCCGCCTTTGCCTCCACCTCCCCAAATAACATGGAGACAGAGATGGCCGCTTTCCTAGCTTCGTTTAATACCGCCAACCCCCGCGTCAAGTCAGGTGTCTCCATCCTTCGTCGGTTCCCCCTGAATCGCTCCCACTAATATGAAACGTAACCCTCCACTTTTCATGCCCCGTTATCCCTCGGCTTCCTCCTCGCAAAAAGGAATGGCGCTGGTGATGGTCCTGCTGGCCCTTGTCCTTGTGACAGTGACCGTGGTGGCCCTGCTCAGTCTTTCCGGCATTGAGCGGTCAACCTCGGGCATGACCCTCAAACAATCCCAAGCCGACCTTCTGGCCGATGCCGCCGCCAACCAAGCCATGGGGACCATTTCAAATGCGATACTGCAAGGCAGTCAATCCAACAAATCTTGGGCCTCGGAACCGGGGCGAATCTGGATTTTTGATATTGCCGCAGGATCAGGCGCAATCACCAAGGAGACTGTGGATCTCATCAGCGCCCTCCCAAGTGCCGACCCCAATAATGTCGATCTGAACAGCCCCTCGCTGCGTGGCGAATACCCGATTGCCCCTCCCGCACCAGGACAAACCGCAGCCCATATGAAAGTGGGATGGATCAACATCCTTCGTGACCCCAGCCAGCCAGCCTCAGCCACAAATCCCATCATCGGACGCGTCGCCTTCTGGGTCGATGACGAAAGCTGCAAAGTCAACATCAACACCGCTGATGGAAGTCAGCGCACGAATGCCACCCCTACCCCGGCAACAATTGCCACCATGCATAGCACTAAACAATACAGCTTTGGCTTCGGAACGCCCTCAGAAATCAGCCTCGCGGCGCTGCCCGGACTTGACCAAACCAAAGCGGCTGCAATCGCAAACTATCCTTGGAGTCAGGAATTCACCTCCATAGAGGAAATCACCAGAACCAAAGATACAGGCGGCACACAAATCGTCACCCCGGTCATGCTTGAGGCGCTCCGTTTTGATATCACCCACCACAATAGCTCCCCGGATCTGAACTTCATGGGCGAGCCTCGGATTGCCCTGATGTTCCGGCCCGTCAAGGCAACTGGAGCAACCCCCGCCACAGCGCGTCAAACAGCCCACTTGGGTGCCTATGTACGGTCCGCCGCAAACGGCGGACCAGAGAAACCTACGGAAACCCCATTGGACTTTCTCTACCCTCAACCCAGCCAACTAACCAAACCCCCGTATCTCAACACGGCAGCACAGGGATTCTTTCTTCACACATTTAGTCTCAACAACAGTCAACTTTTCCGCCATGACGACCCCGCAAATTTCGACTACTACGTCGGAAAAGTCATAACCAATTTCTTGAGCGGTGTTAATTTGAAAGGGCAAACGTTTGCATGGCCTGTGTTTGAAGGCGCAGCCAGTCAGGGCTTTAAAGGCAAATACACGGACCGACAACTCGATTCCATCACTTTACAAATTCTTGACACCGTCGGGAGAATTTCATTTTGCGATCAATCCAGACCTTACACGACTCCAGCAACGCTACCCCAAGGATGGCTGAGCAACAATCCAGTGATTGGCATTGCTCGCTCGCCAAAATTTAATGAGATCTTAATCGACGCTTCGGTAGACTTTGAGGACCCGCTCAATTATGGAACAAGAATTGGCAATGAAAACTACGAGTATCCATCACTTAATGTAAAACTCACAACGGAGATGGTCTTACCGGCGGGCTTCATGGGCAGCCCGCAAAGCAAGCCATATGACGATACTGTTCAACAGTTTCAGAATTACAAGGGAGGTTATAATACACCAGGTACAATTAACTTTTATGACTCTCCTATTGTAAGCACCAGTGGGCCTGCAAGGGTAGCCGGCAACAGTCAGACGGGAACAATGTGGATGGATCTGATGTTGAGAACACTGGACCAGAACGGCCAGCATGCAGGCTTTGATTTCACTGGGAATCCTCGATCTGCTGGCAATCCCGCCGATAAAGCCAACTGGGTAGCGGATCCTGATCAGAGTAAGGCCGCGTTGTATCACCCCTATTGCATGATGTATCATCCAGTTTCTGATGCTCCTCTAGGTACATACAGCGGAAGCAGTCTTGCCGCTCATTTTGGGGATGCTGCGCCAACTCGTCCGGTTTTGCAGATTATGCCAATACGTGATCGACATCAACACAACGGAGGTTGGGTTGACGGGGCTGAGCGTGCACCCGGCGTTTATTTCGCAAGGAATAATCAATATGCCTCCACATCCTACCTTGGGAAACCAGGTATCACTAGTCTCCGAATTGTTGGTGGTTTGAATCTGTGGCTACGGCATGGCGCAGACGCAGGCTATGTGCTTCCAGTATTTACTCCATTTGACAGCGCACACTTTGCCATGAATCAAACACCATTGAATCCTTCGAATCTCGAACGTGTTCAAGAAACTGTGATCCCAGTGGACTTGACGATACCTCTTGTCCCCGGACTTGGCGGAAGCGGCAAACTCCTGATCAGCGCCCGTGATCCCTTGGTGACCAACTTCCCACTGGATTGGCAGCTTGTTAACAATCCATCAGATGCCCAAATTACGATGCCTGTATATACGGGGGATTCTGTCAGACCGTATAAAAAAGGTGGTGCTCCATCCTTAGATCCCTTCTTTCCACCGAGTGCTACGGTGATTGATCGCCCAAGTAATCTTGATGGCGACAACATTGGCTTTCGTCCATCAGGCGGGGGAGACCCTCTTTCCGTCTGGCTACCAAATCAAGACACCCGCATTCCAAAACAGGCACGCTTTCCTTCAATTGGGGCTTTGTTCTCAATTAGAACCGGCCTTTTTCCAGATCCAGACGTGGACGCCCTTCCTTATAGTCAACAACGCGGCGTTCCGTTCCGAGGACTGAACATGGCCCCCTCCACACAGCTTAGTCAAAGGACTGACGGAGGAACCAGTTACCCGGATTGGGCGATGCTGGATCT